>NZ_JAKJSJ010000009.1:0-479545 GCF_050336715.1 Photobacterium makurazakiensis | reverse complement strand
TACAGTCTGATCCCTTTGGCCACTCGGGAACCCCTCCACGGGGTGTTGCTAATTGTTTGGCTTTAAAAGCCAGAAAACTGTTTGGCCACTCTTACGAGTAAAACAATTTTCAAATTGATGGTGGAGGGAGATGGATTCGAACCATCGAAGGCGGAGCCGTCAGATTTACAGTCTGATCCCTTTGGCCACTCGGGAACCCCTCCACGGGGTGTTGCTAAATTGTATTGGCTACAAACCAATTTGTTTGGCAAGACAACTTGCTCAAACGGAAAGACGTACCTTACATAAGTTAGGAACAGCTTTCAAGAATAATGGTGGAGGGAGATGGATTCGAACCATCGAAGGCAGAGCCGTCAGATTTACAGTCTGATCCCTTTGGCCACTCGGGAACCCCTCCACAAGTGCGGAGCGGATAATAACAAACCGACTGAACCTGTAAACCCTTTTCCTTAGAAATTAAGTTTAGATGCTGTTATTTTCATCATATTGTTGATTGTGATGGCATAAACCGCTTTTTCGCGAGTTTTGAATGGAATTTATAAACGTAATATTGCTTAACTTTACATTTCTTTACCCCACTACAGGCTTGGTTCAGATATCATCACTGCAGATTTTTATAAGTGGATTGAACAATGAGAAAAATCCTTGTGGCAGCAATGGTGACGGCTGCTTTATCGGGTGGTGGTTTTTTATATTTCCAAGGGCAGTCTGTTGCTTCAGAGCAAAAGGCTGGTCCCGGTGCAGGAAGGCAAGTTCCAGTAACAACTGGTACTGTTTCATCCCACTCTATCGCTCAATCTCTTTCCCTTATCGGTAAACTTGAAGCGCAACGTTCAGTCAATGTTGCAACGCAGGTGGCAGCAAAGGTGGATCGTATTGTTGTTGGCGTGAACAGCAAAGTTGAAAAAGGCGAGCTGTTAGTACAATTAGATGATGCTAAAGCGCGTGCTGCTTTTGCAGAAGCGCAAGCGTATTTAAATGATGAAAAGCGAAAATATAACGAGTTTAAAAGCTTAGTCGGTCGTGGGGCAATTACACAAACTCAATTAGATGCACAGCTAGCCAGTGTTAGCATTGCTGATGCGAGGTTACAAGCGGCACAAGCAGAGCTTAATGATCATGCGATAAATGCCCCTTTTTCTGGCACTGTCGGTTTGGTTGATTTTAGTGCTGGCCATATGCTGACTGTTGGTAGTGAATTGTTTTCTTTAGATGACCTTTCATCCATGCGTCTTGATATTCAGGTGCCAGAGCAATACCTTTCACAACTTCGTGAAGGAACCAAAGTAACCGCAACGAGTCAGGCATGGCCTGATCGTGAGTTCCACGGTGAAATCCAAGCCATTGACTCTCGAGTACAAGCGGATTCTTTGAATATTCGTGTACGAGTGAGCTTTACAAATGAGGATGGCCAGTTAAAGCCTGGCATGTTGATGGCAGCCAATATTGGGTTTACTCCGCAAGAGGCGGCTATTGTGCCAGTGCAGGCATTGGAGTACTCGGGTACGAAACGCTTTGTTTATTTAGTTGATGAAGCTGGAACAGCTAAGCGTACTGAGGTTCAACTTGGAGTACGCGTTGAAAATGAAGTGGTGATTGAATCTGGTATTGATATCGGTGACCGCATTGTTGTGCAAGGGCTGGTGAACATGCGTGATGGGCTACAGGTTAATGATATTACTGACACCCTATTAGCGAAAAGCGGAGAGGGTGCCTAATGTGGTTATCTGATGTCTCAGTTAAGCGGCCAGTCGTTGCGATTGTATTAAGCCTGCTTTTGTGTGTGTTTGGTGCAGTTTCATTTAGTAAGTTGTCAGTGCGCGAGATGCCGGATGTTGAAAACCCGGTGGTCAGTATATCAACGTCATACAGTGGTGCCTCGGCAACCATCATGGAAAGCCGGGTAACGACGGTGCTGGAAGATCAGCTGTCGGGTATCAGTGGTATTGACAGTATTACCTCTACAACTCGTAATGGCTCATCACGTATTCAAGTTGAATTTGAAATGGGGTGGAACCTGACGGAGGGGGTGAGTGATGTACGTGATGCAGTATCTCGTGCCCAACGTCGCCTACCAGATGAAGCTGATGACCCTGTTGTATCGAAAGATAATGGTTCAGGTGAACCTGCGGTATACATCAACCTGACGTCGAGCACCATGGATCGCTCTCAGCTAACAGATTACGCTGAACGTGTTTTAATGGATCGCTTTAGTTTAATCAATGGTGTTAGTTCGGTTGACTTAAGTGGTGCGCTCTACCGCGTTATGTATGTCAAGCTACAGCCATCTCAAATGGCAGGGCGCGGAGTTACAACCAAAGATATTGTTGATGCGTTAAATGACGAAAATGTCGAGTTGCCAGGCGGTGAAGTGCGCAATGATACGACGACCATGTCGGTGCGAACTGCGCGTTTGTATCGTGATGCGTCAGATTTCGACTATTTAGTTGTTCGTACAACAGAAGATGGCTCACCTATTTATTTAAAAGATGTCGCTGAAGTGGCGATTGGGGCACAAAATGAAAATGCCACTTTCAAAAATAACGGTATCTCGAACCTAAGCCTTGGCATGGTCACAATGACCGATGCTAACCCGCTTAACGTAGCTTCGGATGTTTATGCCGAAGTTGAACGTATGCAACGTTTCTTGCCTGAAGGTACGGAGCTTTACGTCGACTATGATTCAACGGTTTTCATCGATCGTTCTATTAGCGAAGTATATAGCACCTTATTTATAACTGGTTTACTGGTTGTTTTGGTTCTCTATATCTTTATTGGTCAGGCACGAGCAACGTTGATCCCTGCGATCACCGTACCCGTTTCATTGATCTCTGCTTTTATGGTGGCTTATTTCTTAGGCTTCTCAATCAACCTATTGACCTTAATGGCTTTGATCCTTGCCATTGGCTTGGTTGTCGATGATGCCATCGTGGTGGTTGAAAATATTTATCACCATATAGAGAAAGGCGAACCGCCTTTATTAGCGGCCTATAAAGGTACGCGTGAAGTTGGTTTTGCTGTTGTTGCTACTACGGTTGTTTTGGTGATGGTCTTTCTACCTATATCCTTTATGGATGGCATGGTAGGGCCGCTGTTTACTGAGTTTGCTGTATTATTAGCAGTCGCCGTGGTGTTCTCATCACTGGTAGCTTTAACCCTGAGTCCTGTCCTTGGTAGTAAGTTGCTCAAAGCTAGCACGAAGAAAAACAAGTTTAATCAATGGGTTGATCATTTGTTTGCCAAGCTTGAGCGTGGTTATCGTAAGTTAGTAACCATCGCGATACGTTTCCGCTATGCTGCGCCAATCGTCATTATTGCGTTTATTGGTTTAAGTGCCGTATTGATGAAATCAGTACCGTCACAACTTGCCCCACAAGAAGACCGTGGTGTGATCTTTGCGTTTGTGAAAGGCGCAGAAGGAACGAGCTATAACCGTATGGTCGGTAACGTTGAGGAAGTTGAGAGACGCTTATTACCGATGGTTGGTGAAGGGGTGATCAAATCTGTTTCTATTCAAACACCAGCTTTTGGTGGGCGAGCAGGGGATCAGACTGGCTTCGTCATCATGCAGCTGGAAAATTGGGAAGATCGTGATGTATCCGCAACAGAAGCGTTAGGCATTGTCCGAAACTCACTTCAAGGGATCCCTGACATTCGAGTTTGGCCATTTATGCCAGGTTTCCGTGGTGGTTCATCTGAGCCAATTCAGTTCATGTTAAACGGTGCTGATTATAGTGAACTGTTCCAGTGGGCGACAGAACTGAAAGCGTTAGCAGAAGACAGCCCTATGATGGAAGGTGTTGACTTAGACTACGCTGAAACGACCCCAGAGCTCGTTGTAAGTGTAAACCGTCAACGTGCTGCAGAGCTGGGTGTGCCAGTAGCTGAAATCGCTGAAACGCTTGAAATCATGTTGGGCGGTCGCAGTGAAACGACATTCATCGACCGTGGCGAGGAGTATGATGTATACCTTCGCGGTGATGAAAATAGCTTTAATAATGCGACAGATCTAAGCCAGATATATGTCCGGACGAGAACAGGCCAGCTTATTACATTGGAATCTGTTGCTGAAGTTGAGGAAGTGGCATCAGCACAGCGTTTGAGCCATAACCAAAAGCAGAAGTCGATCACTCTAAAAGCGAATTTAGTGCCTGGCTATACCTTGGGTGAAGCATTAGATTTCCTTGATGAAAAGGCAATTGAGATGTTACCGAGTGATATTGTTATTGATTACGCTGGTGAATCGAAAGATTTCCGCGAGAATCAAAGCAGTATCCTGATGGTATTTGGTTTAGCGTTGCTGGTGGCATATTTAGTATTGGCTGCTCAGTTTGAAAGCTTCATTAACCCAATGGTCGTTATGCTAACGGTACCGATGGGGATCTTTGGTGGTTTGGCAGGGTTGATGATCATGGATCAAAGCCTCAATATCTTCAGTCAAATCGGTATGATCATGTTAATCGGTATGGTGACTAAGAACGGTATCTTGATCGTTGAGTTTGCGAACCAGCTACGCGATAAAGGTGTTGAGTTCGAAAAGGCCATTATTGATGCCTCAGAACGTCGTTTACGCCCTATCTTGATGACCGCATTTACGACACTATTTGGTGCTTTACCGCTTATTGTCTCTACTGGTGCGGGTGCAGAAAGCAGGGTTGCAGTGGGTACGGTTGTATTCTTTGGTATGGCATTTGCCACTTTCGTTACTTTGTTAGTGATCCCTGCCATGTACCGATTGGTATCTGGTAAGACTAAATCGCCAGGTCATGTTGCAGAGCAATTGGAAAAAGCCTTGCAGCATGATTATGTTGGACGACCAACACATGGTGATATTCCAGCGACTGATCAAAAGTAAACGGTTAAACGACTAACCCTTCAAGCCGCCTTTATTAGGCGGCTTTTTTTATTCCTCTGTTAATACCTATCTGATTATTTATTCAATTAATGGCAATACCTAAGTTAAAAACCATCTAGTTCACTACTATTACGTTGCTATAAATTAAACCTGGTCTGCATCTGTTATTCCCTGCAGGCATTATCTTCCGAAGTCATACTTAACACATTTAATCAGTGGATTAGGCTAGTTATGATTGTTATTTGAGCGCCAGTTTTTTGACTAATTATTGAATGCTGTTTTATTTGATCGCTTAGTGATCACTTTTGTTTTTTTTGGTCGAATTGCAAGCATTTGATTGCTTGCCATATTGAATGTAAGGAATTAGAGAAATAACATATTTTGTTAATTTAAATCCCGCTGGATATATTCAGTAGGAAAACTTATCTATCTAAAAAATAAAAATATGCAAAGTGAAGAATCTATAACAATATCCAAACCAAACTTTTGGATAAAAATGCATAGTGTCGCATTGGCTGTTGCTGCGATTATGCTGTCGTTAGGGCAGTGGAATGACACAAAAGATGCAGTAGAAATGATTTATGAATCCATCATTACTAACTGGACGAATGAAATCGAATATGAACAATTATCTAAAATAAAAATCGGACAAACACAAGACTATATTGATGACTTAATGGGTGTTGCTCAGGCATCAAAATCATCTAAGTTAGACAATGGTGTGGTTTTTTATTATTACGGTGAAGATAAGTACTTACTGACTATTGCAATTAAAAGTGAACGTGTTGCTGGATACAGTATTACGGCATTGAAAAATGACTTTACGATAAACATTCCATATACCGATACCGTGCTGTTAGATATGCCTCTTTCAGCCCAAAAAACTGAGTTGGAAAATTATTATACGGATAATGGCAATCTTGATTATTACGCACAGTCATACTCATTAGGACGTAATGCAATGTTCTATAACTTAGTCATTGGTGCTGTTGATTACGGTTTAGTTTCAACGGATAGCTTGCAAAATATTCAAGCGATTAACCATAAACTGAATACTGGCGATGATCTCGATTTTTCCGAATTACAGACAATGCGCACCGCAGTGCCAAACCTATATGCTATTTCAGAGCTTCCTTCTGATGTCATGGTTGAAGCAATGTTAACCCGCTTTGAGTTTAATGCTTTTTTTAATTAGTTAGCAGTGAGTTACGATGAATATTAAAGCTACCTTGACACTGGTTGGTGGTTTGATGCTGTCTGGGTGTCAGTCTACGAGCACACCGGAATGGGCCTTAAACCCAACAGTTGATACCAACATGTCGCTATATGCTGTAGGTCATGGCGGTACGCTGAAAAATGCCAAACGATCGGCAATGAGCCAAATGAATGAGAAGCTTTGGACTCAAGTCGAATCATCAGGGTATGTACGTCAGGTCGTTCGAGATGTAAATGGTGATGAAAACTACAGAACGCAAAGTGACACCGTTGTTGATGTAAAAACGGCTCCACTTGTTTTAAGTGGTGTTAGCTACAACCGTAGTGAACAACGAGATGGTATTTACTATGTTGAAGCGGTTATCTCTCGTGAAAATATTATTCACCAACTCAAACAAGAGCTCACCACCATTGATGAAAATGCAAAAACTGAGTTAATTAATTTCAAGCATAGCGACCCTTTAATTTGGTGGTTGAATAACCGCGACATTGACAGCGATAAACAAAATTTATTAACCCGAAAAGCGATGTTACTGGCCGCAAGTAATAGCAGTGAAAATAATATTCCATCTGACAATGTTATTGAGCTAGAGCGTCAAGTAAATAAAATAAAAAATAGTTTGTTATTCAGTGTCAATGCTGAAAAGAGTGACGCTTGGATGAGAAATTTTATCGAAAACCATTTGTCTGAAAAAAACATAGCAACAGTTAATTCATCATCAAGCAGAAATGCTTTTAGCCATCAAATCGTGCTAACAACACATTGGCGACAAAGTAAGATTGGTGAGGCGTATATTTCAACAGTGATCGCCAAGCTCGCACTGAAAAATAAAAACGGTAAAACCGTTGCCAGTAGCGAAGTGATTGCAACAGGGAACTCTATTACAAACTTTACCCGAGCGAAAGAGAGTGCTTCTCGTCATTTTTCCGCCCAAATAAGTGACCAAGGACTATGGCACTTCCTGGGTGTAATTTAACTCTATATAACAATAATTGGATAATTTGGTTTATGTCTAAGAAACTATTATTAGCAGCAAGCATTACAACCCTGTTGACAGGTTGTATGAGCACGTCAGCCCCTGAAGGCGTTTGCCATTCAAGTACAGCAATCAACATTCCGCAAAGTGATGTTGCTGTAACCACATCGCAAGGTAAAAAAGCCATCGTATTACCGGTTGATATTGCTCGTGGTGTTGAGTTCCCATCGATCATGGCAACGGCTTTCCAGCATCGCCTAGAGAGCCAAGTGGATGAATCTGGTGCTAAGTTAGTTGATCGCTCATTAGCGGGAAAATTGAAGCAAGAAATTAAGCTGGCAGAAGAAAGTGGCCGTTACAACACCTCAGGTGTGGCGATTGCTGACTATGCGGTACTGGCTGAAGTGACATCGTCGAGCATGAAATATTCTTTCGATGATGAAGAAACTAAAACCAATGATGATGGCGAGTCGAAGTACTACCCAGCAGAATGTACGTTTACAGGCTCTGTTGAAGGTCTAGTAAAAGTAGTTGCATTGCCAAGCATGGAAGTACTAAAGCGTATTGAAATTAAAGCCTCTGAAGTAAGCTCTTTCGATCAAGACTACCCAGATTCAGATTGCCCAATTTCAAAGGGACAATATAAGCGCATTATTGAAAGTGCAGCAAAAAATGCGGTTAACCGTAATGACGATCTTAAAAACCAGCTAGCACCAAGTGGTGTGGTCGAAGAGCTCCGTCAGTGTGATGAATACGGCACCATGGTTCGCGTTAATATGGGTACCACGTTAGGTATTCGTCCTGAACAAACTGTTGAAATTTCATCAGTTGAAAAAGTGAAGCTAGCAAACGGTGAAGAAGAAATTGAATTTTACCCGGTTGGTGAAGGTAAAACAGCGGCAGAAGATAACCGCCAAGGCTTAAAGCCAAGTTACTCTTGGGTGGGTATCGATGAGAAAAATGCGTTGAAAATTCAGCGTGGCGACCTAGTTGAAGCGCGCTACGACAGTGGCTGTAACGACTTACCAGAAGTACTGCAACCAGCGTGCTGGGAAATTTACGAATCACTTAACGGTAAAGGCTAATCAATAATGAAAAAACTACTTTTATCGAGCGCTCTGGTTCTTGGGTTGTCTGGCTGCCAATCAACAAGCAGTAACAGTATTCAAGATCTCACTTGTTACTACCCTGATTCAGTGCAGCACGAAGCACCAGCTTGGGTGTGTGATGTAATGCCAGCAAGCATTACCATTGGCAGTGTAGGTTACGCCAAGAAAAGTGCTGCAGGCATGAGTGTAATGCGCACTATTGCTGTGAATGATGCGCGTAAAGGCTTGGCTCAGCAGTTTGAGTCAAACGTGAACACCATGTTCAAGCAGGCAATGGCTGCAACGGTTGAGTCTACGGGTGAGGCTGTGACCGAGAATGTGAACGAGCAATTTGAGTCGGTAACAAAAACGATGACCTCTCGCTCGTTATCAAACAGCCGCGTTATTGTATCTCAGCGTAGCCCTGCGGGTGGCCTATATACGTTAGTTGGCATGGATCAGGCGACGTACGACAACAATGTAGCTCAAGTTGTTGAAGCGGCTAGTAATAAAGAATCTGGCTTGTGGAATAAGTTCAATAACAAGAAAGCTGAAGAAAACCTTCAGCAAGCATTGAGCTCAATGATCCAGTAAGCCAGCCCACGGCTGCTAAAAGGCTACTTAGGTAGCCTTTTTTTATGGCTTTTAACAGAACAGAAAAAGGAACCGAGATGAAATTAACTCGATTAGCCTGTTATTGCGCATTGCTACTGTCAGTGCCATTCGCCCATGCCAACGATCCATTTGCAGAGCTTGATGCTGCAGTGGCAGAAGCAAACCAACCACAGTCTCAGCGAGATGCTGAATTTGAAGCTTTTGTTTTAGCTTATTTAGGTGAATATGAAAGCTGGCGGAGTGAATACCTAAAAGAGTTTGATGAATACCGTGCAGAGGTCATCGCCAAATGGGGTGATGGTAGGGTTTCTCAACGTCACATAAGTGTTGATTATAGTGACAATAAAGAGACACGAACGCTGGTGGATTTCGAAAAAAATGAAGCGACCATTGCACTGGTCGTTGATGCCGATACCAGTATTGAGCAAGCAAAACAGCAATTGGAGCAAGCCACAGCCCAAGCACTATCAGCAGGAGATTCTGCATTGACTGAAGCTTTGGATGCAGCCTCCTCAATTCCCGTTGGTGAGGTTGTTGAAGCAGCGGTTGATTTTTCTGATGAGGTAGTAACGGCAGCAAAGAAAGTGATTGTTGAACAGACACGCACTCAGCTTCAGGAAATCGACAAAGAGTCAGAATCGCTGTTGGCAGCAAGCCCTAAAATCAGCACCGGTTTGGTTGATAGCGTTGCGTTGCAGAAAAAAGAGCAGTTACTTACGTTGACAGCAGAGCGCTTAGAGAGCTTGGATAAAACCTATGAGGACGCGAGAGCGAAAGCATCGTTACTGACCAAGAAAAAGATCATCGAATACCGTATTCAGTTACCTGAAAATGGGCTTGGAAAGCGAGCTGCTAAATATGTGGATTTCGCTGAAAAAGAAAGTGAACGATTTGATATCCCTGCGGCGCTAGTGATGGCTATCATGCACTCAGAATCGAGTTTTAACCCCAAAGCTAAATCACCGATCCCTGCCTATGGGCTGATGCAAATTGTGCCGACAACTGCGGGACACGATGTGAATGCTCGGATCCGTAAAATCAATGGACCAATGCGCCCTGATGAATTATATATGGCTGACGTGAATGTCGAAACAGGGACGGCATACTTAAATATTCTTGATAAGAGTTATTTAAAAACAATTACAAACCCAACCAGCCGCTTGTACTGCACTATCGCAGCATACAATACTGGGGCTGGGAATGTAGCCAAGGCGTTTAACCTTGATGGTTCACGGAACATTCGTAAAGCCGCAAAAGTGATTAATACCTTAAGCCCTGATGAAGTATATCAAAAGTTGCTTCAAGACTTACCGTATGACGAGACTAAGAACTACCTGAAGAAGGTATCGACTCGCATCGCGCTATACGAAAAACATACGTCATAATTGATTGTGTTTAATGCCACTGCGAGGTGGCATTTTCATAAAATGTACTGATGTAGGCGGGCTTGTCTATCGCTATTCCTCATGTTTTCTTTCCCTCTTGTGGTAGGTGTTGGTAGAATTAAAGGAATGACGACCAAATTTGATTTGGTACCACCTTGATCGCGTTGCGAAACGCTTAGTGTAGAAGAACATCATGTCTCAGAATCAGCCTCAGAATGCTGCTGGTAATGGCGAACAAGCCAAAGCAGTACGTTTAAATAAATATATTAGTGATACAGGCTATTGCTCACGCCGTGAGGCGGACAAGCTTATTGATCAAGGACGAGTGACCATCAACGGTGAACAACCTGAGATGGGTGTAAAAGTACAGCCTAATGATGAAGTCTTAGTTGATGACCGTCCGCTTCGTGCAAAAGAAAAGCCAATTTATATTGCACTGAACAAGCCGACAGGGATCACCTGTACGACTGAACGCCATATTAAAGACAACATCGTAGACTTTATTGGTCACCGTAAGCGTATTTTCCCGATTGGTCGCCTTGATAAACCGTCTGACGGTTTGATCTTCCTGACCAACGACGGCGATATCGTCAATAAAATCCTCCGTGCTGGTAACTCGCATGAAAAAGAGTATGTGGTGCGTGTTGATAAGCCAATTACTCAAGTCTTCCTTGATAAGATGGCTTCTGGTGTCGAAATTCTTGATACCGTGACACTGCCATGTAAAGTAACCAAAGAAACGACATATTCATTCCGAATTACCCTGACACAAGGTTTGAACCGTCAGATCCGCCGTATGTGTGAAGCATTGGGTTACGATGTTTTCAAACTGCGCCGTGTACGCATCATGAATATCAGTATTGATGGTCTACCAAACGGCAAATGGCGTTATCTAACCGATGCTGAAATCGCGGAAATTCACAGCTTAATTGCGGGTTCGAGTAAGACGGAAGAAGCATCTCGAGTTGATGGTGAAGGGCAATCGATTCAAAAAGCGACCGATGCAAAGCTTTATGATAGCCGTCAGCAAGACAATAATAGCAACAGCCGAGACGGTGACGTGAAGTACAAAACCTATAAAGGTAAAGGTGACTTTAACCGCACGCGTCAAACAGAAGAACGTGGCGGTCGCCGTCAGGATGAGCGCCGATCGCCTCGTCCAGGTAGAGGGACGAGGCCGGGTCACCATCAACCGGGCTTCAATAAGCCAAAACGCGAAGAGGGTGATGCACCAAAAGGCCGAAACTCTGGCTCTACGGGTATTAAAAAGTGGAAATCGAAGAAAGACGCGTAAAGCGACTTTTGTTAACGATATGCCAGAGATGGGAGCCTAGTGCTCCCATTTTTATATCTGTGCGTATAGGGATCTTTTTGCGGCAATGTTTAGTACCGATATTGCTTAGCGGTTGAGTGCGAATATTCCTGCTTGCATTCCCGGCAATGAATTTGCACTATGTACTCATTGATGAAAACATCTTATACCGTAGGCCACGAGGTGTGCCTTTGGTTGCGCGCTTCGCTATCGGGTGAATGCAGCGGCAGTAAATAGACAGAGGAAGTAATGGCAGGTAATACAATTGGACAACTATTTCGCGTAACGACTTTTGGTGAGAGCCATGGTTTGGCGCTAGGGTGCATTATTGATGGCTGTCCTCCGGGACTAGCGTTGACAGAAGCTGATATGCAGCATGATTTAGACCGTCGCCGCCCTGGCACGTCTAAATATACAACGCAACGTCGTGAACCCGATGAAGTGAAAATCCTGTCAGGTGTTTTTGAGGGGCAAACAACGGGTACATCCATTGGCTTGCTTATCGAAAATACCGATCAGCGCTCAAAAGATTACTCTAATATCCAAGACTTATTCCGTCCGGGCCATGCTGACTACACCTATCATCAAAAATACGGTGTACGTGATTACCGTGGTGGCGGTCGTTCATCGGCTCGTGAAACAGCGATGCGAGTTGCTGCTGGTGCTGTTGCGAAGAAATACCTAAAGCAAGTGCATGGTATTGAAGTGCGCGCTTACCTATCGCAAATGGGCGATGTGAAAATCGATAAAGTCGATTGGGATCAAGTTGAACAGAATGCATTCTTTTGTCCAGATGCCGATAAAGTTGAAGCGTTTGATGAGCTTATTCGTAAGCTGAAAAAAGAAGGCGACTCCATCGGCGCTAAATTAACGGTTGTGGCGAGCAATGTACCAGTTGGTTTAGGTGAGCCAGTTTTCGATCGTCTAGATGCTGATGTTGCCCACTCATTAATGAGCATTAATGCCGTGAAGGGCGTTGAAATTGGTGATGGTTTTGAGGTGGTTGAGCAGCGCGGTAGTGAACACCGTGATGCAATGACGCTTGATGGCTTTAAATCAAATCATGCGGGTGGCATTCTTGGCGGGATTTCATCAGGGCAAGATATTGTCGCACACATTGCACTTAAGCCAACTTCAAGTATTACCGTTCCTGGTGAAACGATTACTCGTCAGGGTGAAAGTGCAGAAGTGATCACCAAAGGTCGTCATGATCCTTGTGTTGGTATTCGTGCCGTGCCAATTGCGGAAGCGATGTTGGCAATTACGTTAATGGATCACTTACTGCGTCATCGTGGCCAAAATGCCGATGTAGTAACGGAAACACCAAAAATCTAATCGTCGTATTTTCTTGATCGCTAGATATAGAAAGCGAGAGCTCTGGCTCTCGCTTTTTCGTTAGTTCCTTTCCGTTCAGGTAACCAACCGATAGTGGTAACGACATGATTTATTACATGGACATGTCGGCTGGTCTAAATTTCTTATCTGTCTCTAGGCTTTTGGTTCCAGTTTCTTTTCTACTTCATCGAGTTCATCAAAGCGAAAAATCGGTAAGCTCCAGCCAAACTGCACGGCAGCAATACGAACCGTAAAACCGACAACTAACGTACTGATTGTGGCAATCATTTCCGGTACGGCAAAGTGCATCATTACGTAGTACATCGCGCCAGCTAGAAAGGCGACAGAAGCATAGAGTTCTTTGTGCAGTACCAAGGGTGAGCGGCGGCACATTAAGTCACGTAGAAGACCACCAAAGACCCCAGTAACAACTGCTGCAACAATACAGATCAATGGTGAAAGACCCATATCCATCGCAACACGGCAACCAATAATACTGAATACGATTAAGCCTAGTGAATCGAGCAATACAAACACTTTGTGGAAGCGTACAACTTGTGGTGCCACAAGCGTTGTCAGTAACCCCGCCAAACAAGTGATCGCTAAATATTGCGGGTTAGCCACCCAACCTAGCGGGTAATGACCCAGTAAAATATCACGTACTGTTCCGCCGCCTATTGCCGTTGCACTCGCAACCAACATGACACCAAACCAGTCCATATGACGTTTACCTGCGGCCAGCGCTCCAGTCATCGCTTCAGCAGTGATACCGATAATATAAAGTGTTGTTAATAGCATTAGCTTGCCACATGAATAAAAGTAAATATCAACTTGGAGTGATTCTATTCGTGAGATAAATCAACGTCTAATGAAATATTTACAGCTATACATTAACTGTATTCATGTATGAGGGTGTTTTATGTGTGATATACATAACAAAAAAGAGCGCCTGGGCGCTCTTTTAATAAGTTGCTACGTTACTGAATGCTTAGAAGCGGTAGTTAGCCTGAATACCTGCTAGCCATACGTTGCCGGTGGTTTCGCCTTTGAAGCTGGCAATAGGGTTGCCATTTAGATCAATAGACTCTTCCATCGAAGCATCTTTAGCAAAGATGTAAGTAAAGCCTGCATCAAAGCTTAGGTTCTGCGACCATTGATAACCTGCACCCATGCTCAGCCATAGGCGATCAGTTTCTGGAATCGTCTGGGTACGGTGTTCGTCATTTACCGCTGAGGTGTCGTAAGCGACACCAGTACGAAGTGCTAATTTGTTGGTGTACTGGTAAGTAGCACCTACTGCAAAGCGGTAATTATCTTCCCAGTTTTCTTCTTTGATCAGATCAGGGCTGCTAGGGTGGCCTGGAATAACTGCAACCAATTTTTCGAAGCTGCTCCAATCCGTCCAGTTGAAGCTAGCGTGCATAGCAAGCTTATCGGTTAACTGATGAAAGCTGGCGATTTCAGCTGTTGCAGGAAGGGTTAAATCCATGCTGCCAGGGAGAGTACCGCCATATAGTGCACCTGATGCCTCACCCTCTAGCGTTAGGTCAACTGCAGAGCGGTAGTTGACGCCAATGCGGTGATCTGGATTAACTTGCCAAGCTGCACCTAACTGCCAACCCCAGGCTGCATCATCACCTTCCATGTATTTCAGGTCTTGGCCTTTAATCTGCCCAACGATCTGATCAACTTGATCTATGCCAGTAGTTGGAAGGTTGGTCGGTACTGATGCACCAAAGTGGCCTTCACCCATGACATAGCGTACACCGCCACCGATACTGAATTGGTCATTGATTTTGTAAGCTACGTTCGGGTTGATTTCTACCGACATTACTTTGGCTTGGTTACCGAATAAAGTACCAAGGAAGTCACCAGATAGCTCAGTCTCCATGCCGTAATTAGTCGAGAATGCTAGGCCAACTGCCCATTGCTCATTGATACGGTGTGATAAGTAGAAGTTAGGGATTACCGCTGAATGGGCAATGTCACTTGCCTTGGTGGAAGTGATCTGGTTTCCCATAACACTTAAATCACCTTCTACGTCGATGTTCGGATCAACATAGATCGCACCCATAGAAATTTGGGTTCCTTCAAGGTAAGTCATCATGGCTGGGTTACGGAACTGAGCACTGGCGTTGTCGGCCATTGCGGCTTCACCGGCAAATGCTCGGCCTAAACCTGTCGCTGAATATTCGGCAAGCTGGAAGCCTGCTGCCATAGTGCTGGCACTCATGCCAAGTGTTAACGCTGCTGCTAAAGATAAAGTAATTTTATTATGTTTCATCAGTCTACTATGTTCGCTGAAATTCAATAGCGCGAATCATACGCTTTAGAGTAAATGCTTTAACTTAATAATGATGAGTAGAGTCTGTTTGAAGTAAATAACTGACAATTTACCATTTGTTGGTTTAAAGTCTGGTATTTATTATTCATTACATTCTGGTCAGATGAGTTTTCAGCGTACATATGTATCGTTATCGATGGGTTTCAGCGACGAAGTGTTAGCTGAAATTGAGAGAGATATTATTGAAGGGGGAGTGAAAGCATTAAAAAATAAAACGACTCTAAGAAACAAAAAGGGAGCCAAAGGCTCCCTTCTATATATCTAACTTATGCTATTCGCTGAATTAGAATGAACGGCTGTACTGTACGCCGTATAGCCATGCGTTAGCACGAGTTGTTGCTGTAACTCCAGAAACTGGAACTGGAATTCCATCAACCACTGTTGATTCGGTAGCAGTAACATCTTTACCTACAAGGTAAGTGACACCAAAGTCGATGTTAGACTTGCTGTCTAGGTGATAAGTGAAACCACCTGAGAACCACTGACGATCTGAATCTGGTACAGAGATTGATGTTTTCTGATCCTGAGCACTGGTGTCATACATGTAACCAGCACGTAGGGTCCAGTCGCTGTTTAGGTAGTATGTACCACCTAATGCGTAGTGCCAACCATCTTTCCATTCGTAATCATTCAGCGTCACATCGCCGTCAGTTGCTAACTTGTCGAATGCACTCCAGCCAATCCACTGTACGCTATAGTGAACCGCAAATTGCTGGTTTAAACGGTGGTAACCGGAAAATTCTGCCATATCAGGCAAAGGCATTAATAGTTTCTGAGAACTAAGATCTGCACCACTATATGATATGTCACCATCCGCTTCTAGCTCTGGGCTGTAGCGGTAAGATAGGCCAAAGCGGTGATTTTCATTTAGCTCATAAACGGTACCAAGGTTGAAACCGTAGCCGATGCCATCAGCATCAACATCAAGTAACGCGCTATCCAGCCCTAGTGCACCTTCAAGTACTTCATTTGAGCGTTTAAGTTCACCAGAACCGTAGATGATATCTAGACCTGCACCGACACTCCACTGAGTATTGATTCGATAAGATGCGCTTAAGCCAAAGTTTACACTTTTAACGTCAGTCAAACCGCCATATTCACCAGCAGGGTAGTCGTCGCTGAACTCTGTTTTGGTACCAAAGTTTGAATAAATTGATGCACCAACTGTCCACTTATCATTAATTGGGTGGATGTAGTAAATATTCGGAACGTATGATGTATCACCAACAGATTGGTCATCAAGATTTTGGCTGCCAGTAAATAAGTTATTGTATTGGCCGTCTTTAACATCGATATCTGTATTAATTGCATTAAGGCCTAGAGATAGCTCTGGTGAGCTAAATAGAGACATTGCTGCTGCGTTACGTGACATTACTGATGCGTTATCAGCGATAACGGCGTCACCAGCAAATGCACGACCTAGGCCCGTAGCGGATTGGGCGTTTAGTTGAAAACCTGCAGCTACTGCTTGCTGCGATGCCATGGTGACTGCGAAAGCAATCACTGATTTTGTAAACAGACGCTTCTTGTTCATATTTATAGTTATTCCTAATTATTTTTACTGCTTTATATCTGCTATTCCTGCAGATCGGGCGAGATTGTATGGTGCGATGCTCTTATGACAAATCAGACCAGTGGCTAAACAGTGCTTGTTACTGCTTAGTTAACAATCGCAAAGGCAGTGTATATAAAATGAACTTAAAATTGAGGGTGTTATATCTAAATATGCAACAGAGGTAACATTTTATTTTCTGGTATTCTTTTGTGGAATGTAAAAACCCCTAGGCATGTATCAAATTTATGCTTTTGGGGTTTTTTTGATGTTTTTATAGACAAAAAGGTTAAATTTCCCAGCTAAGATCGGCTTCCAGTGTTTTCGCTATCGGGGTCACATCTTGGCCTTTTTCACCAACCACTATGAGGCTGGCATTTCTAATTGGCATGACAACACCTTGCATGTTGTTATCACTAAATGCTGTCATTTGTGGTGAGTCTGCAGGCACAACAAACACAGTTACCTTACCTTGCTCAGTATCCATGACCATATGAAGGGCATTTTTATCACCAAATCCGCAGTGATTAACATAGTAAATATGGCCGGGCAAATCACTAAACTGAGGGCCAAAAGGGGTTAGTTTGGCATTTACTTGTGTAAGAGACACTGACTCATCGATCCCATTAATGAAGGGTGCTTCATTGTGAACATGCTCTAGTGCCAACTGTGCAATGCCGGCTTGATAGCTGGCTGAATCTGTAATGTTGTTAAATTGCCCCGTAAACACCCCAAATGCAAACGCGACAGATGCTGCTAGCGCGAGGTGAAGCTTTGCTTTCTTAGGCTTTTTAACCTCTTGGCCGGACTGATGAAATAAGATCCGATCAGCAAGATCGTCAGGTACATCAACTTTCAGTGCTTTTTCAAGTTTGCTATCAAGTTGCAGTAGCTCATCTGACAGTTTTCGGTTTGCGGCAGATACATTACGTGCTGCGACCATATCTTGGCTGTTGTCATTTGGATCGGCCAAAAGACGGCGTCGAAATTCTAAATCATCCATTGTGGTGCCCCCTCCGCTCGGACTGTTTTTCTATTTGCTCTTTTAACTGGTTTCTGGCGCGGAATAAGCGTGTCATTACCGTATTACGATTAAGGTTTAAAATTTCAGCAATCTCATCACCGTTAAACCCTGCCATGACTTGTAGCACCAGTGGCTCACGATATTCAGGGGCGAGCAGCATAATTTGCTTGTGCAACATCTGTTGTTCTGCATCCTTATCGGTATCTTGGTGCTGCGTATCTGCAATCGCGTAATCATCGATATCAACTAAATCGAGCTGCTTACGCTCAAAGCGTCGTGCATTTTCCCTGCGTAAAATAGTAATAAGCCATGATTTGGCTGCTTTGTCATCTTGAAGGCTATCAAGTGAACGCCATGCACGTAAACAGGTTTCCTGTACCAAATCTTCCGCGATATGCGGATCATGACACAACCAGTAAGCGTAGCGATAGAGATCCCGATGCCAAGCCCGGACAAGGGCTTCATATCGTCTTTGCTTATTCATATTTACAGAGACCGAGGACTCTGGGGTTTTCTTACGAAAAAATTGCTTAATCATAAAATTGCCTATCAATTGAGTGAACATTGGCTTTTTTTGACTGTTTTATGCAATGTTCTAACGATTCATCCAATAATCAGCACTAAAATTGATCTGGTTCAAATTGTCTCTTGGTAAGAACGCTATAGTAACCCCTGTCATCTGATACTAAGTGTTGGTTGAGGTTCCGAGGATTAGGAACGTTAATTAAGGCTTAATATCTGTTGAGCAAGATGACAACTTCCTTTTGAAGGCTGACTTTACTTTCTCCTATCAGGCTTGCCTGATTTGCAATTGGCTTTATGTTAATTGATTTATACTACTACATGGATTAACTTCCGTGTCGACTCAGACCATACCTTTCGGTGTGGTTTTTTTTTATCTTAGCATTCTTACCCGCACATATTCTTTCCTGAACAAAATTCAGATTAATCATCTATCTGCGTTAAGCATGGTTAATTCACCCCGAGTGAAGGGCTTATTGCATCAAATTATATTCTAGATACGTATCTTCCTCTCATATTTTAAACAATTGTTTGATATTGATAACAAGTGCATTACAATTGGTTGTGGTCTGACCTCTAATGCACTGTTGGGAATGTTGCCAATTGGCTCCCGTTACCCACGTGCCCGACAAACAATAATTAAGGAGTAGCGATGTCACGTCTCCAGAATCTCACCACCCGTCAAGGTGAGCGCATCGCCGTTGTAAGTGGATTACGTACCCCGTTTGCTCGCCAAGCAACCGCTTTTGATGGTGTGCCGGCATTGGACATGGGGAAAATGGTTGTTAACCAGATGCTGCAGCAGGTTGATATCGAGCCGGCATTGATTGATCAAGTAGTGTTTGGCCAAGTGGTTCAAATGCCAGAAGCCCCAAATATTGCACGTGAAATTGTCTTAGGTACTGGGATGGATGTAGGCACTGATGCCTATAGTGTGACTCGCGCCTGTGCGACCAGTTTTCAAGCCGCCGCCAATGTGGCCGAGAGTATTATCTCTGGTACTGTTGATATTGGTATTGCTGGTGGTGCCGACTCATCTTCTGTTTTGCCCATTGGTGTATCAAAGCATTTCGCCGCAACCTTACTGGCGCTAAGCAAAGCCAGAACCATGAGCAAGCGTTTAAAATTGCTGAGTAAGTTGAGTGTAAAAGATCTAATGCCAGTACCGCCTGCGGTTGCTGAATACTCAACGGGTATCAGTATGGGACAAACGGCCGAGCAGATGGCTAAAACGCATGGCATTACGCGTGCAGAGCAAGATGCGTTGGCGCACCGTTCGCACACCCTTGCTGCTCAAGCATGGCGTGATGGTTTGATCCAAGGTGAAGTGATCACCGCATTCCCTGAACCTTACCGCCAGTGGATCGATAAAGATAACAATATTCGTGAAGATTCTAGCCTTGAATCTTATGCCAAACTACGTCCTGCTTTTGACCGTAAATTTGGTTCGGTGACAGCCGCAAATGCGACACCATTAACTGATGGTGCAGCCGCTGTCATGCTTATGCGAGAAGGGCGAGCGAAAGAGCTTGGTTTGAAACCGTTGGGTTATATCCGCTCTTATGCATTTTCAGCTATTGGCGTTGAGACGGATATGCTGATGGGGCCGTCTTATGCGACCCCTCTTGCGTTAGCTCGCGCAGGTCTTCAGTTGTCTGATTTAACCTTGATTGATATGCATGAAGCATTTGCAGCACAGACATTAGCCAATGTGAAAATGTTTGGTTCTAAGCAATTTGCACAAGAAAAGTTGGGTCGCAGTGAAGCCATTGGTGAAATCGATATGGATAAATTCAATGTGCTTGGTGGCTCTCTTGCATATGGACACCCATTTGCCGCAACAGGTGCAAGAATGATCACTCAAACGTTGAGAGAGCTTCAGCGTCGTGGTGGTGGTTTTGCGTTAAATACAGCCTGTGCCGCTGGTGGGCTGGGTGCTGCAATGATTTTGGAGGCTGAATAATGACTCAACAACAATCCGCATTCTCGCTATCTTATGCTGATAATGGCATTGCTTGGCTAAAGATTGATGTGCCAGAAGAAAAAATGAATACGCTACAGGCAGCATTCGGCGAACAGGTTTCAATTGTGCTGGATGAATTGAAAGCCAAGTCTGATGTAAAAGGCATGGTGGTGTATTCAGGAAAGCCAGATAACTTTATTGCCGGTGCCGATATTCGCATGCTGGCAGCCTGTAATACTGCAGAAGAAGCGTGTGAGTTAGCAACGCAAGGTCAGCAATTGTTCGCTGAACTAGAAAACCTACCGTTTCATGTGGTTGCCGCGATCCATGGCCCTTGTTTAGGCGGGGGCATGGAATTAGCGCTGGCTTGTCATAGTCGTGTGTGCTCTGACGACGACAAAACCCGTCTGGGGTTACCAGAAGTACAACTTGGTTTGCTACCTGGCTCAGGTGGTACGCAGCGTCTACCTCGCTTGATTGGTGTAGCGAATGCATTAGATCTGATTTTGACGGGCAAACAACTCCGTGCCAAGAAAGCAAAAAAATTGGGCGTGGTTGATGAATCTGTGCCGTTGAGTATTTTGCTCGATGTTGCAGAGAAACAAGCACTAAAACCTAAGCCTAAGCGTCAGCTTTCTATGCAAGATAGGGCGATGGGGGGCAACTCGTTAGGACGTTCGTTGGTATTTGACCAAGCGGCGAAGAAAACCCGTGATAAAACCCGCGGTAATTACCCTGCGACGGAAGCTATTTTGGATGTGATCAAATATGGCTTGCAAGAAGGTATAACCAAAGGCTTGGCACGTGAAGCGAAGTTATTTGGTGATTTAGTGATGTCATCAGAGTCAGCTGCACTACGGAGTATCTTCTTTGCGACCACTGCAATGAAAAAAGAAACCGGTGCAGATACGCAGCCTAGAAAAATCACACAGGTTGGCGTATTAGGTGGTGGTTTGATGGGTGGTGGTATTAGCCATGTGACAGCAACAAAGGGCTATGCGGTTCGAATTAAAGACATTGCGAACGATGGTATTTTGAATGCCATGGCTTACAACTACAAATTACTCGATAAGAAGCGCAAGCGTCGCATCATTAGTAAGGCTGAGCTGCAAAAGCAGATGATGTCGATTGTCGGTGGAACGGATTATACCGGCTTTGATCGTCTCGATGTGGTTGTTGAGGCTGTATTTGAAGATCTTAAGCTGAAGCATCAAATGGTGAAAGAGGTTGAAGATAATGCTAAATCAGACACTATCTTTGCTACCAATACGTCGTCGTTACCGATTCACCAAATAGCAGAAAATGCGCAACGATCAGAGAATGTCGTGGGGCTGCATTACTTTAGTCCAGTCGAGAAAATGCCTCTTGTTGAAGTGATCCCGCATAAAGGCACATCTGAAGAAACCGTCGCCACAGTGGTTGCTCTGGCTAAAAAGCAGGGTAAGACACCGATAGTGGTGGGTGATAGTGCGGGTTTCTATGTTAATCGTATCCTCGCGCCTTATATGAATGAAGCGGCGAATGTACTGTTAAGCGGTGAGCCAATCGAGCACCTAGATAATGCATTGCTTGATTTTGGCTTCCCTGTTGGTCCAATTACCTTATTGGATGAAGTGGGTGTCGATATTGGCGCGAAGATCATGCCAATTCTGGTGGCTGAACTGGGTGACCGTTTTCAAGGACCAGATGTCTTCGAGACGCTACTCAATGATGGCCGTAAAGGGCGTAAAAGCGGTAAAGGTTTCTATCGATACGACAGCAAAAAGAAAGCAGTCGATAAGAGTGTTTATAAGCTGCTTAACCTTAAGCCAGAACGAAAAGAAGAAGCCTCGGTATTGGCAATACGCTGTAGCTTGATGATGCTTAATGAAGCGGCGCGTTGTTTAGATGAAGGCGTAATACGCTCAGCTCGGGATGGCGATATTGGGGCTATTTTCGGTATTGGTTTCCCGCCGTTCTTAGGGGGGCCATTCCGCTACATGGATCAACTGGGTATTGAACAGGTTGTCGAGATGTTGAATGCCCATGCTGATAAATACGGTGAGCGTTTTAAACCGTGCGATAAGCTGATTGCAATGGTGAATGAAGGGGAAACTTTTTATTCATAAGCCATGAACTGAGCTAACCGATAAGCACGAAAGGCCTGCATTGTAGGCCTTTTTTAGTTAACTTGGCGTGGATATAGGTCGACTAAGCGCAAGCGGAAAAAAGGTTCAATAAAGCGCTGACGCATAAAGTGATAGGCCAGCATAGCAATACTCAATGCCACGAAAATATTTACTTTCAGTATAAAAGCGAGCGGTGCCGTTATTGCGACGATAAACACCAGCGCATAAAGCAAGATATCTTGCTCATGATGAGAGAGCGCGCTGTGGCAGTGCTTACATACAAAAAACTCATCGTAATCTTTAACCGCTGGCGCAGTCACCGATAGCTGGCAATGGGGGCAGATATGGCTCATGTATTAACCTCTTCATGAAAGTCAAAAGTAGGCATCCTGCCGTATTAATTTTCAGATCCTAACAGACACTTTTGACTGCCATATTGATACTTGGTTCAGTAAAGCGACCTGATTGGAACGTGTCTTAAATTGAATAATTACCGATAGTCGGGCGATTGGCCACTGAATAGTTTTGATAATATGTTAGGGATTATGTCTTCATATAAAATAGACATAATTAAAAATAAAAAAATCTGAAAGGAAGGCTGTTAAGTCGTTGATGCTACAGCCCTCCAGTGTTGCAGAGGGCTGCGTGGCTGTTTTATATGGCGAAAGGCTTAATGTGCATCTTTTTGAAAGTCATCTATCGGACCAATGGGCGTTCCAATGGTTAGTGGCGGTAATTTGTCATGCACTTGCCCGTGGTAATGCATAACGACGCGGTTTGCGGTGCGAGGTTTGATGATATTCACTATGAACTTAATCATGTCTGCACGGCTGAGTGATGACAGCGCTTCAATGACTTTCTGGCGCTGGTTAAACTCAGAGTCTTTATTACCGATACTTACCCAAAAGCGTTGCGCTCTTGCACGTAGGTTAGTATCTGGTTCTGATATTTGGGCGATTAAACCTTGTTTACTGGCTTGCCACTGCGCTTCACTGAGTTCGAGTAAGACTAATGCAAAGGCATTGGTAAATTCATCAATGGCTTCGAGCAATTGCGTCGGACCGGCAACAGGCGATTGAATATAAAGGATCAATCCCGGGTGGCGGTTAAGCGGCAGGTTTGCTGTTCCCACCATGTAGCCCAGTTGTTGCCGAGTGCGTAGTTCATGGAAAAACGTGGTCGACATAAGGTGATTGGCCAAGGTGTAAATGGCAATCTTATGTGGTGTTGTCTCGCGCGACTGGTAGTACATTAAAATCGCTGAATCAGCATGTTCGCAGTGGATTTCATGGCTTAATGTGCCTGATTGATTGAGCCGAACAAGCGGTCGTTGAGCTTCACCATACAGTTGGTCGGTCACGCGGAAAGCATCTTTTAGTGTTTCAGCAATCGCCAATGCGTCGGCTTCATGCCAATTACCATAAATGAACGTATCAATGTGCAGCTCAGCAAACATGGCTTCAACAAAGGCAGGCAGTTCATCAAGCTCAATGGATTCTAGTGCTTCAATTAATATTGGATACGGGGGATTATTGGGTTGCAATACTCCCGTTAATTGATTGAAAAGCTGTGATATTGGCTTATCTTGCGCGGCATTGCGCCAACTACGTAGCATTTGCGCTTTAATATTATGAAAGCGCTCGGGGGCAAAATCACGGTTGGCAAAGCACTCCAATAATAGCTTTAACAGCAAGGGCTGTTTTTCACTAAAGCCTGAAAGTTGAAGTGTCACGCCCCCTTGGTGTGCATACAGGTTATATGACATACCTGCAATTTCTGCGGGGTAAGCGACTTCGTTAGTCGCTTCTAAGAGCATCTCAACACATAGCCGTGTTTTTACAATATTTCGCGCAGAGCTTACGGCATGTGGGCTGTCGATGGCGATATACATGATCCCTTTTGGCACTCTGAATTCATGCTCTTGTTTGAACCATAAACGGAAGCCGGGTAAATCTTGAATTAATCGCGGTGGTAGCTCAGCCCCTGCGTTTAATTCAAGAGGGTCAAGCTGCTCACATAAATAAGGGTTCGGCTCTGGTAGTGCCAGATCGGGGTGAATGTCTGGGTTGCTCCAGCGATCAAGTTGTTGCAGGGTAAACGATGTAACACGATAAGGCGTGTGATACCACTGGGCAACTTGGTCGTACTCTTGTTCTTGAGCAACTAAAACAAGCCGCATGTTTTCTGGGGATAGTTCGGCCAAAAGCTGTTTGATCAAGGGCTCATCATAGCCATCCATCATGTAGTCGCCATAGATAATATCCTCTGGCGTATAATGCAGCAGGTTCATCACGAGGTAACTTGCGGTATCGAGTGGGCGACTTTTTTCTTGATAGCGGAAAGCCATTTCCAATACTGAGCGCTTCTCTTTATAGCGCCATTCGTTCAGACCTTGTTGCTTGATTAAAGCAATATACTGAAAGACGATTTCAACAATGTTATCGACGTGCTTAAGCCCTTTGGGAGTCAGACTTAGCCCGATAGTAAACTCACGGAAGTTACTGCCATTTACACCGCCACCCGCTGTTAAGGTATTAATATACCCTTCCTTTTTCAGTAACGACATTAGGCTGCCGCTACCTTCATTACCCAATAAGTGGGCGATATAAGAAAGGGGTTTCTCTCGATAATATTGGTCGACGGAGGGAAGGGTAAACGACAGTGTTAGTTTGCGAACTTCTTTGATTGGCTCAATGGTAATAAATTTGGCTTTTTCATTATCAGTAACCAAAGACACGGGGATATCGGGCTGAGCTTGACCTGTATTGGGAATGTCTTGGAAAAATGTAACAGCGTAAGCTTCAAGTTCTTCCAATGATTGAGGGCCAAGCAATACGAGCCCCATAAGGTTGGCAGAATAATGGGTTTGGTAGAACTCTATGAGTTCATCACGAACCGATTTATCTTGGCGATCTTCAAGGGTGGTGAGATCACCGACTGAAAACTTCGCAAAAGGGTGTTCAGGATTAACTGTTTCTTTGTGTACTTGGTAAAGACGGCGAACATCATCTTTGATCTTGAGTTTATATTCAGAATCAACCGCATTTCGCTCTTTATCTACCGCTTCTTCATTAAAGAGTGGCGCCGTGAAAAATTGACCAAAGCGGTCTAAACCTTCACTGAAAGCATGTGGGCTAACGTCAAAAAAGTAGGTGGTATTTTCTGTCCCGGTCCACGCATTATTGCTGCCGCCACTTTGGTTAATAAAGGTCTGGAATTCACCTACCCGTGGATACTTTTCCGTGCCTAAGAACAGCATATGCTCAAGAAAGTGCGCCATGCCTTGGCGATCTAGGGGATCGTTAAAATGGCCGACATTTACCGTCAATGCAGCAGCAGAGCGAGGCGCATCAGCATCATGTACCAGCAGTACTTTTAGCTCATTAGGGAGAGTCAGGTAACGGTACTGCTTTAGGTCATTAGGACTTGTATGCACGGGAAGCGCCTATTTTCAAAAGGAATTAGACTAATTATGACGCTCATTACAAAGGGTGGCAAATAATAAGCTTTCTCGTTATAGCAAGAAAAAGTGAGATCCTACCGGGGTCACGGAAAAGTGATTGAGTTGGTTGAATGGCTGTCTTCGTTGGAGGTTACTTGCTAGCATGGCTTTTGCTCTCGCTGTATTTAAGCAAGGAACGCCCATGCAGCAAGAATAATAACGTTAGATTTGATCATTTCATCAGTGCTGATAGTAAAAATAAAAAGCGCACGAGTGAATCTTCGACGGCAGTAATTGGAAGAATTATGCGAATTTATATCATGCGTCACGGTGAAGCCCATAACTTTGCGCCAAGTGATGCAGAGCGACCATTAACCCCTCGGGGAGAAGCGCTTTCATCTCAAATGGCGTTGCAACTCTCACCGCAGCTCAATGGTGAGTTAGATACCGTATGGGTTAGCCCATATTTACGCGCCCAACAAACATGGCAGTCAATGGCTGAGCATTTACCAGAGCCAAAACGTTTGGTGACGATGGAAGATATAACGCCATACGGGGATGCTGAAGATGTTGCAGCCTACATTAAAGCGGTTGTTAACCTTGAACGGCCAGACACATTGCTGGTGGTGTCACATTTACCGTTAGTGGGGTATTTAACCGCTGAACTTGTCGCCGGTTTGCAGCCACCGATGTTTATTACCTCATCCATTGCAGCGATTGAATATAACCCTGATAGTGAGGCTAGCGAGCTGTTGTGGCAGGCAACGCCGGAAGGCTAATACACATTACACCCTGAAATGTACGAGTAGTGATAAAAAACACTCAGGTTTTCAGGCGGCTGGTCGATACCTTAGTAGGTATTGTTGTTAACGACTATTCAAAAGATATTACGATGAAAGGCAAATTGTTACTGCTGATGGGAGCCGCTTTGTTGGCTGGGTGTGTGCAGGCACCAATGTCACCAAGCATTAATGCAAATGGTGCAATCAAATGGGCCAATGGTATCAGTGAAGAAATGCATATTTCGGCCTCTGGCGGTACGTTGACTTTTGCAGCGCCGCAAAACATGCTTAGTACGGGCGGCGGTATTACCATATTTTCTCGTATCGACAGTGCTCGAAACGGCAATTGTGAACACTATTACAGTGAGCAGGCAATAAAAACGCGTATGCAAATTTGTGATAGTGGGGAAGTTACCCTAATTGTTGAAGGCCGAGTGATTAACGTCGGTGCATTAGCGCGCTACGTATACTGATTATTTAATTTAGAGTTAGCATATAAGAAGGGCAGGAATGAAAATTCCTGCCCTTTGTGTTTTGGGTACGCATGGTTTTTTTTGAGGCTAGCGCTCAGGGATTTCGATCAATACCAGCAATGCACCATTACCCCCGAATTCGAGCGGTGCTTGGTGGAAGGCCATAACATCGGGGTGTTGGGCTAACCACATCGGGGCTTTTTGCTTGAGAATATGCTTGCCAATACCGTGCATAACACAGCAGCATGAAACATTCTCTTTGATACACGCCGCTATCATGGCTGCAAGCTCCCGCTTTGCTTCCTTCTGTGTCATACCGTGCATATCAAGGTACATATCTGGCACATAAACACCACGACGCAGTTTTTTTACTTCATACTTAGAGACGCCCGTACGCGCATACTGTGTAGGCCCGTTTTCATTTAGGTGCGGCTCGAATTCATCCGAGAAGTAAAATTCATGATTTAGTGCTTCTTTTGTCGAGACTTTAGGCTTATCAGCCTTTGGGCTCTGTCGGCGCGGCGTGATTATGGTATCATTCGAAATCTTTTTTACGCCCTTAACCGCATCCTGAAAGAGTGCTAGTTCATCTTTCAGGTTAAGTTCTTTTTTACTCATAGTGAAATTCCAACAACTCTATAGCGGTATTGTAGCGCCATCCGGAGGCTATTTTGGATAAGATTTTTGTCGACGAAGCTGTTAACGAACTTCATACATTACAGGACATGCTACGTTGGACGGTCAGCCGTTTCAATGCTGCTGGACTATTTTATGGCCACGGCACAGATAATGCGTGGGATGAAGCTGTTCAGCTTGTACTACCAACTCTGTATTTGCCACTGGATATTCCGTCAGAAGTTCGCTTCTCG
The DNA here is from genome assembly GCF_050336715.1 of Photobacterium makurazakiensis. Classification (NCBI taxonomy): domain Bacteria; kingdom Pseudomonadati; phylum Pseudomonadota; class Gammaproteobacteria; order Vibrionales; family Vibrionaceae; genus Photobacterium; species Photobacterium makurazakiensis. The sequence continues at coordinate 451,684 of NZ_JAKJSJ010000009.1, read as the reverse complement.
CGCCTGACCAGCAGTGAGCGTTTACGCATTGTTGAGCGAGTGATCCGTCGCATCAATGAACGTACACCAGTTTCATACCTAACCAACAAAGCATGGTTCTGTGGTTTGGAATTCTTTGTTGATGAGCGTGTGCTTGTGCCTCGTTCTCCAATTGGTGAGCTGATTGAAAATAGCTTTGAACCGTTCTTTGCTGAGCGTCCAACGCGTATTATGGACTTGTGTACTGGCTCTGGTTGTATTGGTATTGCTTGTGCAACTGCTTTCCCAGAAGCTGAAGTCGATATTGTTGATATTTCAGTTGATGCATTGGCTGTTGCCGAGCAAAACATTCAAGATCACGGCTTAGAGCAGCAGGTGATCCCACTGCGTTCAGACTTGCTACGTGATGTGCCAAAAGACCAATACGATCTGATCGTGACAAACCCACCGTATGTTGACCAAGAAGACATGGACAGCCTACCGGATGAGTTCCGACATGAGCCGGAGCTTGGTCTTGCTGCAGGTACTGATGGCTTGAAGCTAGTTCGTCGTATTCTTGCCAATGCACCGGATTACCTGAAAGAAAACGGTATCTTAATTTGTGAGGTTGGCAACTCGATGATCCATATGGAAGAGCAATATCCACATATTCCTTTCACTTGGATTGAATTCGACAACGGTGGCCACGGCGTGTTTATGATGACCCGTGAGCAACTTGTTGAGTGCCAAGATGAGTTTGCGTTATACCGCGACTAATCTGATACGCTGAATAATAAAAAACCGAAGCCTAGGCTTCGGTTTTTTGTTTCTGTGCTTAAAAACGACGCCCAACTGAAAAGGTTAGCTGGTTCCAGTTAAGAAAACCGTATTCGGCGAAGATCATCCATTCATTGTTATCGCCAAAGTCATAAACGGCAGTCACAGCCATGTTATTGCTTTCTTTACTCTTTAAATCAACATCAAAATCGATGGTATCTGCAAGGTTATCTAGTTCCGTTCCTGCTAAATCAATGGTACCACTGACATTTTGTTGGATCATCTGATAGGTATAGCCTCCCATCAGGGTCAGTTTCCCATGGGGCAAATCATAGCGTTGGCCAACTCGTAAGGCGCCAATGTAGGTTTTGATGGTGCTATCAGTGGTTGTTGTCCATGAGTTGGTCATTGCCCCGACAGCGGTTACTATGATTGGGCGCATACCGTTGATAGGGGTAAATTGGGTCGCGAGTACTGTGCCTAATCCAAGGTTATAGGCTTCATACTCCAGATTAAGCGGTAAAGTTGCATTGATCCCGTTGGTCTGGCGGCCATTGATAGTGACATTAGATAAATCTGCCAGAATGTTTTTCGAGCCTCGGGTATAACCCGCAAGACCATAGACATTCATAAAGGGAAAAATCCATGCATCAAGGCGGAGCTGGATACTCTCATCTTTACCAGTAATGCTGACATTTTCTGCAGGAATACTCATGGCACATTCGCCGCTACCTGGCTGAGGTTTACTTGGCTTGGATGGAATTCGTGACGATGAACTACTGCCGCCAAACCCGCATAGGCGACCTAGCGTGCCGCCTTTGGCTAAGATCCCGAAGTCATTTTCAGCAATGTACTCGACTTCCTGAGTATTCATATAGATCCCGAACCCGACCGGTATCGGTAGATCGTACCCCAGAGCTCTGGCCTGCTCACCAAAGACAGGTAAGCCGCTCCAGTGAAGGTTATCTATTTCTTGCTGCGCTTGCGCTTGTGCTGGTGTGTATTCATTGGCTGTAGCGTCGTGAATCGAAAGCGAACTTGCCAGTAAACTCAGGGTAAAAATGGACGATTGGTGTTTCAAGATCATGCCTCTGATCAAAATGCTTCGGTGAAATTAAAGTAAAACGCGGCGCCATGTTCGCTAAAGCCCAAATCGAGCCGGACATTCATTCGCGGCTGAACTTCGTAGCGATAGCCGATGCCATAGCTAAATAAGCTGTCTTGACCAAGGGCTGAAGCCTCTTCAGCAATAGAGCCAATACCACTCCAAAGTGTCATGCCGTGCTTGGATAGCGCACCGCTAGAGCGGCGGAAGGTATGCCGGTATTCGGTAGTAAATTCAGCGACGGCGTTATCTCGGTATTGGCCTTTGTAGTACCCCCGCAATGATGTAGGGCCACCAAGGGTTGGTATGGCGTAATAGGGCGTATCCCCAAAGCTATGCTGAAAGTTAACGAGCGTCGCGACAACTTGTCCTGGATTCAGACTGTAGTAATAGCGATGCTCAAGATTAAGTAATTGAAAGTCGGCTTGGCTGCCAAAGGCGCTATTGAAGATTAAGTATTGGGCTTTGGCGTATTGCCCCTGCCAAGCATTGACTGCGACATCACGAGAGTCATAGGTGAGGCTGCCACCAAGCCCGAGTGTAAATGGCTTATCTTCAAATTGGTGGTAGTTAGTATCATCTTGCGCAGCAGCTGGTGCTTCATCACCTTGAGGGGAATAGTATTCGATGGCGATCGCTGGCCCGACAAACCAATCTCCATGCAGCCTAAAATTCAGGTTTGCGCGGTAATTGTTACTTAATACGGTTTGTTTGGTGTCATCACCGAGGTCAAAACGTTGTGCCTGCTCATAACCAATTCCCCAGTAATGTTTGCTTTGTACGCCCGCATTCCATTCGCCAATAAACTGGATGTCATTGTTATTCCAAAAAATATTGTGTTTAGCACGAAGCCCGTAGCCGACATCGTTATCAACATAGTTGCCAACTAAAAACATGGATACGCTTGAGCGCTGCAGTCCATGCAGCTGCCGATCTGTTTTAAAGGAATAGAGTCCACCGACTGCGACTAATATCCCTTGTTCTGGTGTGTATGCAGGGCCGCCGAGAAAAGTGAATTTGGGCAATCCATTTATCTCAAGGTAATCTTTTTCTGCATATTCCAGATCATCAATAAGCTTATTGGTTGCTTGGCTGTCAGGCTGGCGCTTTAGCTGGTCGATAGCATGCTGGTATCGCTCAAGCCCCACTTCTGCCTCTGTCTGGTCGACATAAAAAGGGATCTCGGCCCGGTCGGTTGGTGGCAAACTCGTCGTTTGTTGTGATTTATCTGCCATTATATAGAATGACACACCATATAATGGCAGTATTAAATATCGATAAGCTGTCATCGTTATAGCTACTTAGTCGTACTTTATAGTGAGAGTTGGCTGCAGCAACAGTTCATGGGCAGCAAGGTATTCGTCGTGATTTGGTGAAAAGCGAACTTATAAGATGGCGTATTGTAAATTAGGAAAGGTAAAAAAAGGGTGAAAATGGTTCACCCTTAGATATGTGCATTGACCCCAAATAGCGCTTTTAAGTTAAGCGCGGCCTGCATTTTGCTTGGTTTTCAATTCCGCCATAATGGCATCTTTATCTGCAAGGTATTCATCAAGGCCCGCTTTGCGCAGATCGCAAGAAGGGCAGTCACCACAGCCGTCACCAATGATGCCGTTATAGCAGGTCAAGGTTTTCTGGCGAACAAAATCCAGCTGGTTATATTGATCAGCCAGTGCCCATGTTTCTGCTTTATTGAGCCACATTAGTGGGGTTTCAATATTCAACGGGCGATCCATACCCAGTACCAGTGATTGGTTCAGAGATTTCACAAACTCATCACGGCAGTCTGGGTAGCCAGAAAAATCGGTTTCACACACTCCAGTGATCACCGCCTCAGCACCAATTTGGTAAGCATAAATGCCAGCAAGAGTGAGGAATAGGATATTGCGGCCTGGTACAAATGAGTTTGGTAAGCCATTCGCTTGTAGCTCGTGAGATACCTCAATGTTATCTCGAGTTAGAGAGCTGATAGCAAGTTCGTTTAGTAAGCCGACATCCATGACTTTATGAGCGGTCACTTTGAGCTCTTTACAAATGGATTGAGCCACTTCGATTTCAAGCTTATGGCGTTGGCCATAATCAAAAGTAATACAGTGAACTTCATCAAAATTTGCCATGGCTTGGATCAGGCAAGTAGTGGAATCTTGACCGCCACTAAAAACAACAACAGCTTTGCGCATGTATTTTCGTCCTAAATTGTATTCGTACCGAAAAACAGTCGGTAGGGAACTATCTGATATAAAAGATAGACCAACAGCAGGTTCTCTATTGGCATGGCAATGCTACCGCAGCATGGATTAAGAGAAAAGGTATTGAACGCGAAGGAGTGTTAAACAATCAAAAAAGCCGCAACAAAGTATTGCGGCTTGGCGACAAAGTAAAAGAGTCGGAGGCTACAGCTTAAGTGACTTAGTGAGACATCAATTTACCTGTTTGCTCAAATTGCTCTAATTGGCGAAGGTAACCCGAAATATCACCAATGTTGTTGCTGATCCAATCAGTATTGAAATAGGTATCGAGGTAGCGTTCACCGCTATCACACAATAAAGTGACGATTGAGCCATTTTCACCGCGGGCTTTCATCTCACATGCCAGTTGGAGTACCCCGTATAAATTGGTGCCTGTTGATGCGCCAGCTTTTCGTCCCAGTAGCTTTTCAAGCCAGTGAACCGTCGCAATGCTGGCAGCATCGGGAATAGTCCGCATTTCATCGACAACATCAGGAATAAAACTAGGCTCAACTCTTGGGCGGCCAATCCCTTCAATGCGGCTGCCGACCGTGCCTGTCAGGGATAAATCTCGGCTTTTGTAGTAGTCGTGAAAGACTGAGTTCTCAGGATCGACGACACATAACTTTGTTGGTTGCATTTGGTAGCGAATATAGCGGCCAATGGTCGCTGATGTACCGCCAGTTCCAGGGCTCATGACAATCCAGCTCGGGATCGGGTGCTCTTCCAGCTGCATTTGTTCAAAGATGCTGTTTGCGATGTTGTTGTTACCACGCCAGTCGGTAGCACGTTCGGCAAAGGTGAATTGATCCATATAATGACCATTCAGCTCTTTCGCAAGACGGCGAGACTCGGCATAGATTTCACGAGGGCAATCGACGAAGTGAGCGCGGCCACCGTAGAATTCAATTTGTTCGATTTTTTTCTGCGCGGTTTTACGTGGTACGACAGCAACAAAAGGTACACCGAGCAGTCGAGCGAAGTACGCCTCTGAAACCGCAGTACTACCAGATGATGATTCAATAATGGTGGTATCTTCGCCAATCCAGCCATTACACAATCCATATAAGAACAATGAACGAGCCAAGCGGTGTTTTAAGCTACCTGTTGGATGGGTACTCTCATCTTTCAGGTAGATATCAATGCCATCGAGCACGGGAATATCAAGCTTAATTAAGTGAGTATCTGCAGAGCGTTGAAAGTCTGCTTCAATCTTACGGATAGCGTTGTTTATCCATTGTGGGTCATGGCTCATGGCTGTTCCTTGTTGTGTTCGGTAGTTTTTAGTAAGTGTTTTTATGCTATGTCAATAATGTAATCTGGAATGAAGAAAAAATCTTTATCTTATTTACTGCGTAATACATATAATGGAGAAAATTTTACTCCAAGGTGGTTTTTATGGGTAATTCAGTCGCAGAATTAGATAAGAATGACAGAATACTTTTACGTTTGTTACAACAGGACGGTACATTGTCGTTGGCAGAACTGGCTGAAGCCGTCAACCTGACCACGACACCGTGTTGGAAGCGGCTGAAGCGGCTAGAAGAAAGTGGTGTGCTGCGTCAGCGAGTTGCTTTACTTGATCCGGTAAAACTGGGTTTGGCTTTCACGGCATTTGTGCAAATTAAAACAAGTAATCACTCAAAAGAGTGGTACCGCTGCTTTGTCGATACAGTTTCAGAGTTTCCTGAAGTCATGGAGTTCTATCGTATGGCGGGTGAATACGACTACATGATGAAAGTACAAGTTGCTGATATGGCCGCGTTCGATTTGTTTTACAAGAAGCTAGTAAACAGCATTGAAGGTCTGACTAATGTAACCTCCACATTTGCGATGGAGCCACTGAAGTACACGACGGCATTACCAGTATAAAGCATTTAAATGCGGTTATATTTTTATCAACTCTTCTGAATATTGAGTACTGTTTCGCAAAGCTATAGTTAATCGTGTGTTTTTTTAGCTGTAGGCACTTTTCATGTTGATCGTGTTGCTGTTTCTTTTTCATAATTAAAAGAATTAGTTAAGGCATATGTATGGAGGGGCGATGCGAATATTCTGGCAGCTAAGATGGTATTTCCGCCAGCAATGGCGGCGATATACCGGGGCTATTATGATCCTCGTGGTTGTTTCTCTTTTTGAGTTATTGCCCCCGCGTGCCATTGGCTGGATCGTGGATGGCGTTGTCAGTGGCGATATTGATCAACGCACCATGCTTTTATGGCTTGGTGGGTTGGTAGCGCTTTGGTTCATTGTTTATTTATTACGGATTGTCTGGCGGGTTTGGTTGTTTGGTGCAGCAGCAGAGCTCGGCACTGTGCTACGTAACCGGCTGTATAAACATTTCTCTTCTCATCCCCCGGTTTTCTTCGAGCGTTATAAAACCGGTGATTTAATGGCACGTTCAAGTAATGATGTGAATGCTGTGGTTATGACTGCTGGCGAAGGGGTGTTAACTGCCGCTGATTCTTTGATCACGGGCATTGCTGTGCTCTTCATTATGACCACGATGTTAAGTTGGGAGCTTACCTTATTGGCTTTACTGCCAATGCCATTTATGGCAGTTGCGGTTTTTTTCCTCGGCCGCCAATTGCACCATCGTTTTTCTGCGTCGCAAGCGGCTTTTTCCGATCTCACCGATAAAACACAAGAAAGCCTTAATGGCGTTAGGATGATCCGTGCTTTCGGTTTAGAGCAACGGCAGCAGTCCGATTTTGCTGGCGTTGTAGATGCGGTTGGCGAAAAGAATCTGGCGGTTGAAAAGGTTGATGCGAAATTCGATCCCGTGATCCAAATTGCGATAGGCATGTCTTTTTTCCTCAGTATTGCTGGGGGAGCCTATATGGTGCACAACGGACGGTTGACGCTGGGGGATTTGACGGCGTTTACGCTATATCAAGGGTTAATGATATGGCCGATGCTGGCGATGGCATGGCTGTTCAACATTCTTGAACGGGGCTCTGCTGCATGGAATAGGCTTGAATCTATTTTTAACGAGCAGCCAGATATTCTCAGTGGTAAGCAACCATTACATGACACCCAGCAGCCGTTACAGATTGCGATTGAACGCTTTTGTTGGAATGGTCAACAGCATCCCGCTCTGTCAGATCTCCACATCAGTTTAATGAATGGACACATGTTAGGCATTGCTGGGCCAATAGGCAGTGGTAAATCAACGCTGTTAGCCCTGTTATTACGTCAACAGGAACTAGAACAAGGCAGCATTTATTATGGCGATGTAGCTATTCGCCATGCAAACCTTGACCAGTGGCGTAGCCTGTTTGCTGTGGTGAGCCAAAGTCCGTTTTTATTTTCACGCTCTATTGCCGAGAATATTGCACTAGGCCGGCCAGAGGCTTCTTTAGAGTTGGTGCGAAAAGCCGCGAAAGCGGCCTGCATTGATAGCGATATCATGCAGTTCCCAGAGGGCTATCAAACCTTGGTCGGTGAAAAAGGGATCACCCTCTCGGGGGGCCAAAAACAGCGAATTGCAATTGCTCGTGCATTGCTACTTAACGCTGAAATTTTGGTATTAGATGATGCTTTATCAGCGGTTGATGGGAAAACTGAGCATCAAATACTTGCGAACCTAAAACGGCAAAAAAGGCAAACGGTGATTGTGATAGCCCATCGTTTAACCGCGTTGGAAGATGCCGACTCAATTTTGGTGCTCCAACAAGGTAAAGTGACCGAACGTGGCAACCACAGGGCCTTGTTAGCCGAAGATAATTGGTATGCAGAAATGTACCGCTATCAAAAATTGGAACAGGCAGTGGAGGGTGGTTCATGAGCCCAAAGACATTGAATACACCTATCTTAAAGCGCTTACTAAGCTATGCCTTAGCGGATAAAAAAAAGCTAGCGATTGCCATCGCTTTGCTATTGGTTGCTTCAGTAACCGATGTTTCAGGCCCTTGGCTTATCCAGCACTTTATTGATAAAAATATTGCGACAAATAGCTTCCCAGAAATAGACATTGCGCTGTTGGCGATTGCGTACGTTGGGTTAATGATCGCAACAGCGTGGTTGCGATATTTGCAATCACTCCGCTTTAATGAAATCGCGATTAGTGTTGTGCAGACTGTGCGTAAGCAGCTGTTTAGTCGTGTAATTAATCAACCATTATCTGCGTTTGATTACATGCCGACAGGCAAGCTGATCTCTCGGGTAACTAACGATACCGAGTCGCTGAAAGACTTTTATGTCTATGTTATCGCCACCGTATTGAAAAATGTCACGCTAGTCATAGTGATGCTGGTCGTGATGAGCATTATTAGCTGGCGGTTAACGTTGGTGGTATTGGTACTGTTGCCAGTCGTGGTGGCGATTATGGTGCTTTATCAACGTCGCAGTGCGGCAGCTTACCGGCGCATGCGTGATTTGTTGGCTGATATTAATGCATCGATGAGCGAGTCAATTCAGGGGATGAGCCTAATACAACTGATGCGGCAGGAAAAAGCATTTTACAAGCAGTTCTCATCGCTGACCGAGGATCATCTCCAGGCACAGATCAGTGTGACGAAAATGAATGGCATTTTATTGCGGCCATTGATTGATTTCCTGTCTGGTGTTGCGCTGTTATCGTTGGTCGCTTTGTTTGGCGTGAGCGGTGTTGAGCTTATTGGTGTTGGGGTACTCTATGCTTTTATCAGTTATCTAGGGCGGGTGACGGAGCCATTAATCGAGTTGACCCAACAGTTGTCGCTATTGCAGCAGGCGCTTGTTGCCAGTGAACGGATATTTGGCCTTATCGATGCTAGGCAACAAGCTTACGGCGATGATCTGGTTGAGATGCAATCTGGAAAGCTTGAATGCCGTAATGTGAGTTTTAGCTACGACGGTAAGCAACCTGTACTTAATGCGATCAATGTAACGGTGCCTCATTGCGGGTTTTTAGCTTTGGTTGGTCATACCGGAAGTGGAAAAAGTACCCTCGCGTCGCTGATGGTGGGGTTCTATCCGACTAGTGAAGGGGAGGTTAGGCTTGATGGCCGACCTTTATCTGCATTGTCACATTCTGTTATACGCGATGGTATTGCGATGGTGCAGCAAGACCCGCATGTGTTGAGTGCTTCTGTGAGAGAGAATATTACCCTTGGTCGGCAGCAGCGACATATAAACCAACCGATTGATGATGCACAAATATGGCAAGCACTCGATAAAGTCGGGCTGACTGAGCAAATTAAACAATATGATAAAGGGCTCGACACCACTCTTGGCGGCGGTGGAGCGAGCCTTTCTGCCGGACAGAAGCAGCTTTTAGCCTTGGCGAGAGTCTTCGTTGCAAAGCCCAAAATCTTAATATTGGATGAAGCAACGGCAAATATTGATTCCGGCACAGAGCAGCACATTCAACAGGCGTTAGCGGCATTGCGTAAAGATATGAGTATTGTCGTGATAGCTCATCGCTTATCGACGATTGTCGATGCTGATGAAATCTTGGTACTAAGCCAAGGTGGAATATTAGAACGCGGAACCCATGGAGAGTTACTCTCTCATCAAGATCATTATTGGCAGATGTACCAGTTGCAGCAGGCTGGTGAGCACATTCAGCAACTAGAGACAGAAATGTAAAAATAAAGCCGCAGTAGCGGCTTTATTTTTATTCGCAGGATTATTTAACTGCAGTGGCTATGAAGGCTTATTGCTTGAGGCTGTATGGCGCATCAAACCTTCTTGAGTTGCCGACGCGACCAATTCACCTTTTTGGTTGTAGATCTCACCTCGAACAAATCCTCTCGCCCCACTGGCCGATGGACTTTCAATAACATACAGCAGCCACTCGTCCATTCTAAATGGGCGATGGAACCACATTGAGTGGTCAATGGTCGCGACTTTCATCTTGGGTGATAACAAGCTAACGCCATGCGGGTGCAAGGCTGTAACGAGAAACCCCCAATCAGAAGCATAAGCCAACAAATATTGATGAATGCGCGGGTCGTCTGGCATCTCGCCATTAGCTTTGATCCACAAGTATTGCTTGGCTTCTATCGCTTTAGGGTTTAATGGATTAACAATGTTAACGGGACGAACTTCGATTGGCCGCTCTTGACCAAAGGTGCGAACAGCAGCCTTGGGCAAGCCGTGAGCTATGGCTTTAACCAGCTCTTGTTCTGATTTGAGTGTTTCAGGCGCGGGAGCAGCTGGCATAACTGATTGATGATTATAACCATCTTCCTCGGCTTGGTAAGACGCGGTGAGATAAAAGATAGGGCGACCAAATTGAATCGCTTTTACTCGCCGAGTGCTAAAGCTCATGCCATCTCTGAGTTTTTCGACATCATAAATAATGGGCTTATGTGGGTCGCCCGGCCGTAGGAAGTAACTATGAAAAGAGTGTACTTGGCGATTTTCTTCTACGGTTTCTTTTGCGGCAGAAAGCGATTGGCCGAGCACTTGACCACCGTAAACTTGTGGCAAGCCTAAATGCTCACTTTGCCCGCGAAATAAGCCCTGCTCAAGCTGTTCTAAATGTAGCAGAGTGAGAAGTTCATTCAGTTCTTTGCTCATTGGCGCTCCATAAATAATGATATCATTACGGATATAAATGACTGCGATTGTGATGATTATTCGATCACGAGTGCTCTGATAATCATTCAGTTTGCAATTTAGTTCAAGTACAACTCATGCTGAATACACGAGGAGAGAAAATGAAACGGGTTTTACTACTGATTTCAGCGCTTTTTGCGGCGCTAGTGGTATCAGCATGTACCAACTTGGTTGAAGAAGATACAAGTTTAGAGCAGGTAACCGGTACATTGACGTACCGTGAGCGAGTGGCTTTACCTGATAATGCACGAATTACCGTTACTTTGTCTGATGTATCGAAAATGGATGTGGCAGCCGAAGTGATTAGTCATCAGGCGTTTTTGGCCGACGGCAACCAAGTTCCGTTTGCTTATCAGCTAAACTTTTTACGTGATGATATTAAGCCCCAGCAAACCTATGCGGTGAGTGCGCGTATAGAGGTCGATGGTAAATTAATGTTCATTACCGACACGGCAAATCATGTGATTACCGATCCTGCAAATACCATACAGAAAAATTTGGTATTAATTAAAGTAAAATAAAACCTTCTTAGCATGAATATCGCTGGGGTGTTTAATAACCGTCCCAGCGATATTTTACTAAACGAATACGACCCACCTCTGATACTTCTATCCCTTCAGCTTCCAGTTTTTTACGTTGCCGCGTAAGATCATGTCCTGTCAGCGATATCATTCCTTTCGCATTTATAACGCGATGCCATGGAATACTCGACCCCTCTGGGAGTGTTGCCATTAACCGTCCAACTTGCCGTGCATACCCGGGAAAGCCTGAAAATTTTGCGATATCACCATAAGTTGCTACTTTTCCAATCGGAATTTGGTGAACTTGGGTGTAGATTTGACTCGCGAAATCGTCCATATTTATACCTGTATCAAACAAAAACGGATAGGGCTGTAATACCCACTGGTATTGTTATTTTTTGCTGCTATCTGAATAACGCAAGGAGGTGCTGCCATGTTGTATGCCGCGTTACTCGTTATGGTCAGTATTTTGCTGACGATTGTTGGTATTGGTGCATTGGGTCAAAGCCAAGGAGATCTGCCAGCCCTTGCCCTTGCAATACCTGCCTTATGGTTGCTGCCACAAGGGGGTGTCAGTGCTTGGTTATTGCTTGTTGGGCTCGGCTCATTCGGGTTGGTTCTACCCGAGCAACCGCTCGCACTGTCTATAAGTATCTTTATGATGTTACCAGTTTTTGCTGTTTGCTTCTCGCCGAAAGGTTCATGGCAGCTAGCGGCTTTATTGGTTGCTATCGTACTGGCTATGGATGTCGGACTAATGGCCCTGCAAGGGGAGGGCAAACTTTCCGGCTCGCCGGTTTATACGGTAATTCAAATCATCGCGGTTGGTATTATTTGGATCGCAGCGCGTAGTTGGCGTCCCGTCGAAGGTAATACATGGTGGCCGTTATTCTTAGTCGTACCATTATGGGTCGGTGGGATGGGGCATGCTGCACTCGTTGCGCTATGCATAACGGGGATTATCGCGGCATTGCAAGGGATGCTAAATAGCAAAATTGCCGAGTGGGTACCAAGAATGGGCTGGATTTTACCCGCGATAGGCTTTGCCACACTCGTGCTCGTCCCTTGGTTTGAAGTACCAAGCCCTGTGCTAGTCGCATGGTTACTGGTACTGGGAGGGGCGCTATTGGGTGAGTATCTGTTAGAAGATCCTGAAGAAGAAATTTAGCGGGTAACCTGCTTATTTAACGGCGATTGTTTGAAGATGCATCCAAATATCGATTACTGACCAATAAATCGGCATTCGGTTGTTTCAAGGGATAACAAGCCTTGCAATATGTTCAGGCTTAACGGATAATCCACCTCGTTCTCTTAGCGAGACAAAGAATCTATGGAGGCCCCCATTGGTCCTCCCGCAACACTAACCTGTGAACTCGGCCAGGCCCGGAAGGGAGCAACCGCAGCAGGCGTCGTGTGTGCCGGGATGTGGCTGGTGGGGGCTTCCACCCATCTAGCGTTTGATGTTTGCACCATTTCCCATATCTATAGCACTTCTTTTATACTCAATCCCTTTAAAACACCCAGACTCTATCTCTATCCTTACTCATTGATATACCCTCACTTCGTAAATCTAATAGCTCAAATAGCCCTCTAAAGATCTATCTGCTTCTTAACACACTTTTCTTATCACGATCAGCATGCGAAAGCTTACATCTATCAAACGACTTAGGCTTAATAGTTATTTTCTATGGTTCATTTTTCTTTGAGATAGATTTCACCTATCAAATCAATAGAAATGTCCAATTTCACAATTTTTCGGTTGGGATGCAATATAGCTCCATCGACGCGGTACAGCGTCAACAACGATAAATTAGAAAGAGAGTAAAAGCATGATCAACACAGAAATCAAACCATTCCAAGCAACAGCATTCAAAAACGGCGAGTTCGTAGAAATTACTGAGCAAGACGTAAAAGGTAAGTGGGCAGTATTCTTCTTCTACCCAGCAGATTTCACGTTTGTATGTCCAACAGAGCTTGTTGACCTTCAAGATAAGTACGCAGAACTACAATCTCGTGGCGTAGAAGTTTACTCAGTATCGACTGACACGCACTTCTCTCACAAAGCGTGGCACGATACTTCAGACAAAATCGGTACTATCGAGTACTTCATGGTCGGTGACCAGACTGGCACTATCACAAACAACTTCAACGTTATGCGTGAAGGTCAAGGCCTTGCAGACCGCGCTACTTTCCTAATCGACCCAGAAGGTGTTATCCAAGCAATGGAAATCACTGCTGAAGGTATTGGTCGTGATGCTGAAGATCTACTACGCAAGGTTAAAGCAGCACAATACGTAGCAGCTAACCCAGGTGAAGTTTGCCCAGCAAAATGGAAAGAAGGCGAAGAGACTCTAGCACCATCTCTAGACCTAGTTGGTAAAATCTAAAAAAGAATCAGCTGAATAGCGGACACTATTCGGTTTGATAGGCACGCTTTGGCCTACCTCCTAAAGGGCTGGGCGTGCCGCCCCCAAATAGACTATCACCCAAGTTACTTGGATATACACCCGTAAAATGTTTGCCGACTTGCGCCCCCTTTTTATTTTCCTTTAAAGCAAGAAGGTATTGGTCAATACCAAAAACAGAATTTAAGAATAGGCACGATTATGTTAGATCAAGCAATGAAGCAGCAGCTTAAAGCATACTTAGAAAACCTTAAAACAGATGTACAGCTAGTACTTAGCCTTGATAGCAGCGAAACCGCGAATAAGCTTCAAGCGTTGGCAGATGATATCGCATCCCTAACAGACAAAATTAAAGTAACCCGTGATGACAGCGCCAGTACGCGTCAGCCAATCATGCAGGTTGTGAACAAAGAAAAAGACACAGCAATTGGCTTTGCCGGCCTACCTATGGGGCATGAGTTTACCTCTCTAGTGCTAGCACTACTTCATAGCGGTGGTCACCCAATTAAACTTGAAGCGGAAATGATTGAGCAAATCAAAGCGCTTAGTCAGCCGCTAAACGTTGAAATCTTTATTTCACTGTCGTGCCAGAACTGCCCAGAAGTAGTTCAATCATTCAACATGATGTCTGCAATCAATCCACTAATTAAAACAACCATGATTGACGGCGCAGCATTTCAGGACGAAGTAAAATCTCGCGACATCATGGCTGTACCAAGTGTATTTATTAACGGTGAGCTATTTGGTCAAGGGCGTATGTCTCTGGCTGAAATCTTAAACAAAGTAGATACAGGTGCTGCAGAGAAGAAAGCGGCGAACCTTAATAAACAAGAAGCATTTGATGTGCTGGTTGTAGGTGGCGGCCCTGCGGGTTCATCAGCGGCAATTTACGCTGCTCGTAAAGGTATTCGCACTGGTGTTGTTGCTGACCGATTTGGTGGTCAAGTGATGGACACCATGGCAATCGAGAACTTTATCTCAGTAAAAGCGACCACAGGTCCTAAGCTGGTTGCGAGCCTAGAAGAGCATGTAAAAGAATACGGCGTAGAGGTGATGACGGAGCAGCGCGCTGCCAACATCATCGATGCAGAAAATACAAACGATGGTTATATTCATGTTGAGCTAGAAAGTGGTGCGGTACTACGTGCTCGTACCGTCATCACGAGCACAGGTGCACGCTGGCGTGAAATGAACGTACCGGGTGAACAAGAGTACCGTAACAAAGGTGTTGCGTATTGCCCACACTGTGATGGTCCTTTGTTCAAAGGTAAGAAAACTGCGGTAATCGGTGGTGGTAACTCTGGTATTGAAGCGGCTATCGACCTAGCAGGTATCGTTGAGCACGTAACGGTTCTTGAATTCGCTGATACACTTCGAGCAGACCAAGTACTGATTGATAAAGCGAACTCAACAGCAAACATCGAAATCATCAAGATGGCTCAAACTACGCAAGTTCTGGGTGATGGTAACCGAGTAACAGGCCTTGAGTACAAAGACCGTAATACCGATGAGCTAAAGCAAATTGAACTCGCGGGGATTTTTGTTCAAATTGGCCTGATGCCAAACAGTGAATGGTTGAAAGGTACTAACGTTGAGCTATCACCACGCGGTGAAATTGAGATCAATGCACACGGCGCAACGTCTATGAAAGGTGTATTTGCTGCGGGTGATGTCACGACGGTTCCTTACAAACAAATTATCATTGCAATGGGCGAGGGTGCAAAAGCCAGTCTAGGAGCCTTTGATTACCTAATCCGTAACCCTGCACCAGCTAAGATCGCAGAAACCGCTTAAGATTTTTGTCTACTGTCCTAAACGTTATTGTTTACTGCTTTGTCGGAAATTCGACGCCACTCCTAAGGAATTAGGAGTGGCTTTTTTATGTCACTGTTCTACATGCAGCTTAGGGCGCGCAGTTTCTGATAGCGGATCTATTCGATCTGCCCTGAAAGTCGCGCCATCTAACATGGGGGGACTAAATCTCCTTCATGGCTGAAACGACCGAAGGATCATTGATCAGATTAAATAGCAGGCTCTTTGCTGATGATCTCTGAGCATCGGATAAGACCTTCTTCGGATTCTCTCTAGATTGGGTAAGTATGTTTTTGACGAACTTGCTGTTAGTACCGGAAAGTTCATACACAAACCGGAGAGTGTCTAGCAACTCTCCCTGGGGCAAACTATAAACGGCCATCTCACAACTAAGACCATCCATGGCAAGTAAGTTGTTCACCACCACCTTACGCTCAGCATTGAACTTCTCTTTGGCTTTATAGCCATCAATCAGAGCTTGCACTCTCTCGGCGATAGCAACAGGCACTTCCATTGTTTTAGTCTCATGAGTCATTATTGGTTCTCCTGTTCTAGCTGGGATTTAATCACTGGCTCAAGTTTACGCTCTAGCTCATGTTTCAGCATCAACTTTAGCGTTAATGTGAGGTAATGCATTGGTCATATTAACATTTATCCTGCAACAAGCCGCATCACGCATTGTTTAGCGAGCAGTAGAGGCAATATAAGAACAAATTAGACTCTATATGTATGCTCCAAAAAAGAGACGTCATCAGATCAAGACGGAAAACGGAGGCATATTCGCTATAGCGGAGCAAGAGGTTTTAGTCACGAGAATTGAATTTTAATGCAATTAACAACTTAACAAGTTACATGTAGTTAGGGCATACTATAGTACCTATTTAACATATTAATTACTTTGTTGTGCTAATCATGGATGATTATTCGTTTTCAATCGCTTCCTTCCTCGAGGATATGGCGAGCTTTTCGACCACCACTGATGGGGTTACACGTTTTCCTTGTACCCTAGAATCACTACAGGCCCGGGAGTACCTTGTCACGACAATGAACAGGCTGGGCCTAGAAGCCTATGTTGATCATGTCGGTAATGTGCGAGGCCGCCGTCAAGGGGTAAAAAATCAAGACAAGGCCGTGGTTTTTGGCTCCCACTATGACTCAGTTCGTAATGCTGGCAAATACGATGGCTTGGCGGGTATAGCCTGTAGCTTGAAGATGATTGACGATTTGAACCGTCGCCAAGTGCAGACTGAATTCCCTATTGAAGTTATCGCCCTTGAAGCTGAGGAAGGGTGTGATTTTAAAAGCCCGTTCATTGGTAGCAAGGCGGTGACAGGCCAGTTTACTCTTGATGATCTCAAGCAGCTGAAAAATACCGAAGGGGTCGATTATTTCACTGCTTGCCAACAGAACGGCTTGTCACCAGAAGTTATCGCTACTCAGCAATATCATGCCGGAAATACTGCAGCGTTTATCGAACTTCATATCGAGCAAGCAGCCAAGCTCGATAATATTGGTATCTCTTTGGGGATTGTCAGTGCCATCAGTGCTCTGAGACGGGTGCGGTTGTCGTTTTATGGTCAGGCTAACCATGCCGGTGCGACACCGATGGATCAGCGCCGTGATGCAATGGTAGCAGCAGCAGGTTTCATCCATCAGATCCCGGCTTTGCTTGAGTCTCACACCACCGACAGCGCCACCATTACCGCTGGCCGTATCACTTGTTTGCCAAATCGCGCCAATATTATTCCGGCTATCGCCCACCTAGAAATTGATGTTCGTGATGTGAGCGACAGTGAGCTTGATGCCCTTCATCACCAAATCATATGTTATTGCGAGTCACTGGCTGAAAAAGAAGGTTTGCGGTTTGAGACCGAAATCATGGGCGAGGGGCCTGCTGTGGCAATGGATGATGTGTTGCAGCTTCAATTGGGGGCCGCAGCAGAACAAGCGGGCCATCAGGCGGTGCCTATCCATAGCGGTGCAGGTCATGATGCCGGTATTTTTGCCGCTGTTTGCCCGGTTGGCATGGTGTTCTTGCCAAGTGAAAAAGGGTTTAGTCATAACCCGCAAGAGCATACCGCCAATGAGCACTTAGAAGCCGGTGCCGAGGTACTGACACAGTTTGTTATTAACATGGAAGATCAATAGGGACGTTACATGCTAACCCAAGAGTTAGAGAAAAAAGCGACGCTGGCTGACAAGTTGATTGTTGTTTGTAAGAGGAAGACGTTGCATACTTTGAGCTGATATTATGCAAAGGATAAAGGTCGGCTAGGATGAATAGCAGGCCTTTTTACTATCGATAGTGTGTTTCTCGTGGGTTAAATCGACCATAAAATGTTCAATTTTTTGAACTCGATCACCCTATTCGAATGAAAAATTGATAAATCGCATAGTTCTGCAACAGCAGAGTGCATAATGTCTCAGTGTTCCGTTACGACAAAGAATTTAAAGGTTACCAATATGTCTGATGTACCAGTATCTGTTACGAATGCCGCTGAAGTTATCCAGCCTGTTGCTGAATCTTCTGGTTCGATTTGGGGTTATGTAGCTGGTGGTGTGGCCTTATTGATTTTAGCTGGTTATTTCGGCTATAAGAAAATCAACAAACCTGCATTTATTATCAATCAGGTTCGTAAGAAAAACCGCAAAGAAATGAAAAAGCAAGGCATTGAAAACAATGAATTTGCGGTTGATTTAGACCGATTGCTGGACTCTGTTTTAGAGTATGCAACGAAGAATAATAAAACGGGTGGTGATGTGGTTAAGATCATCAGTCCGCTAAACGATACTAAGCGTATTAAAACACCTCGCGACATGTATCAATCAATGATTTATATCGCGAACGAAATGAATGATGCGTCGTTAGTTCGTGAACTTAAGAACAAATCGAAGCAAGTTAAATCGAGTTCTAACTTGATGAATGGTCTACTAAAGCGCGCAGGTATCTAAGCGCTATTACCTGACTGTTTATAGATATAAAAACGGCATCTGACATAGATGCCGTTTTTTTATGTCTGACACTTCTATTTGCTTTTCTGCCTGATAGGTAGAATTTCGAATCTTTAACAGAGAAAGCTTTAGTATTGAACCTATAGGTGTGACCAATATCGACCTTTGATGAATATTATTGTGGGTTATGATTGTTCGGTGTGATCTGTTGTCACGTTTTTAGTGTGAATCTTGTTATTATTCTCAAATAAAATGAGATGCAGACTGGATAATAATGAGAGAAGTTGAATTTAGAACAATCGATCGGCTATTTGTAAAGATGTCGATTAACGATAAGTTTTGGTTATTTTTTGGCTTAATAAGTGTATTGGTTGTCAGCATTTCTGCTAGTCACTATGTCGACAAGATTGCGCAATACAAGGCGAGCCACCTCCAAGAGGTTCAATCACAGTTGAGCGCTATTGTGAATACCGTTCAGGCCTCCAACCTAGATAATCAAGCACAACGTTCATTACTATCTAAGCAGGGAGTAACACTGGTTTCTACCTATGCGCAAGTAGGCCAAACTGACACTCAGAGCACCGCGATTATGGCTCTGCAAAACCAGCAAGGTAATGCCCAGCTTACTCTCTCGTTTGATACTCGTTTTGATACCTTAAAAAGTCAGGCTCGGGCTGATTTTTTCTATTCTTTACTCGTACTTCTACCTATTGGATTGCTTTCTTACTGGCTTGCAACATTCCTTGGCGGAGCCTTGTGGGTTATGCACCAAGCAACCCGTCGTATTGCTGATGGTGATCTAACATCACGATTAGGTTTCCATGTTGGCCGCGATGAATTTGGGATTATTGGCTTTGAGCTTGATCGAACAATGGATACGTTGAGCGATTTGGTTAATACCGTGAAAGACAGTTCAGACACTTTGGCACAAGCGACAGAGGCTTCTTCAGCGGAAATAAAAGCGTCTCAGCAGCAGATACAGCAGCAATATACATCTGTCGACTCTGTGGCGACGGCAATGGAAGAAATGACAGCCTCTGCCAATGATATCTCTGGCCTTGCTCAGAAAACATCAGGTCAGTCTGATGCGGATATGCAGAAAATTGACCAAAGTAACCAGAAAGTCCAGAACGCTATACAAGTTGTAATGCAACTTTCGGAACAAACAGATGAAGCTTCTCGTACTGTGAATAGTTTAAACGAGAAAGCGGAAGAAATTAATGCTGTGATCACCACGATTAACGCAATTTCAGAGCAAACGAATTTACTTGCATTGAACGCCGCAATTGAAGCTGCGAGAGCGGGTGAACAAGGGCGTGGCTTTGCCGTTGTTGCTGACGAAGTTAGAACCCTAGCGGGACGTACGCAGCAAGCAACAGTTGAAATTAAGGCCATGATAGATAAATTACAATCTGAAACGGCCAGTATTTCTCAGATCACCACAGGTACCTTAGAACAGGCTCATCAAAGTAGGGACATGATTACCGAAATAGGCAGTGATGTAGAGGCAATTGCAGACTCGGCTCGGTTAGTGATGGACATGAGTATGCAAATAGCGACAGCCGCACAGCAGCAAACGTGCGTATCGAATGATATATCCTCTGAACTTCATGACATCCGTAATCAATCAGAACAACTCCAATTGGCGACAGAGCAATCTGTGACCAATAGCCAAGTGCTAAGCAGTACGTCACGTACGCTCGGTCAAATATTAGAAAAATATCAAACAGCACAGTAAATAAGTGAAATAAAGCGCCAGTTGAGAGGCTGGCTCTTTTTACTCAGTTTGTGAATGTAGACATGAAACAAACATAAATCTCGGCGCTTTATAGAGCCGAATCACGGCAGTTTTTGCACCACCTTGCTAGGCTGGGTATATAACAAGTTTTCTTGTTATGTTATTTGGTGTAGAGGGGGAGCGTATGAATACTCAGTTAACGGTCACACTAGCAGGCCAAGATCATCCTCAATTAATCAACCAACTCGCAGCAAAGACCCATGAGCTGGGCGGTAAATGGTTGGTAAGTAAAATAAACCGGCTTGATTTTCAGGTAGTGGGTATATTGAAAATTGATATTTCATCTGAATCGGTCGAGTCATTAAGGAAGGCTTTTACTGAACAGCAAGATCTTAATGTTCGTATTGTCGAAAACCCGCAGTCACTTGAACCGATCAAGACCGATCTTCTCACCTTAAAAGTCGAATCAAGCGATCGTCCTGGCATTGTTCATGATATAACTCAGATCCTTGATGACATCGGTATCTCGATTATCAAAATAGAAAACCACCGTATTGGTGTCCCTGATCTCGGGCAGACGGTGTTTTTTGCCGAGTTAACAGTAGATGTCCCCCATAGTTTGAATACTGATCAGTTAATCGACGTCGTTCAACAGGTTGAAGATGGAATGAGGGTGAATGTTGTTTAGTTAACATGAATGATAGGTATCTAATATAAAAAAGAGGTGAAACGTTCACCTCTTTTTTATTGTTTATATAACGTGATAAAGCGTATTAGCTGGCTGTTGCTGAAGCGCTCTCTGCCTGTACAGACTCTGGATTAGACAGTACTGGTTCAGTCGTTGTTGAACGTTTTTCCTGAACTGGCTGTGAGGTTGCTGCTTCAACATCTGTCGCTGGGGCGATAACAACTTTTTCTTCGGTCGTTTTTACTGGAATGCCTGGTACGGTGTTATTTGGTTCAGCAGCGAGTTGTTGGGCATTAAGTTGAGCAATCGTTGCTTCAAGGCTAACCACTTTTTCAACTTCGAGCGTAAGCGTTTCAACTTCTTGCTTTAATTTGGCAATAAGCTGTTGGTCTGCTTGACCGCTATTGGTTTCATTTAACTGCTGCTGTTTGATGTGTGCCACAAGGTTTTTACCATGTGTACCGATTGGTAGATCGCGCATATCCTTCGCGCCTAATGCTAAAGAGATATTGAGTAGCATTTTTTCGAAGCTTAACACATGGCGCTCGTAGCTACTTTCTGGCATGGCTTTTAGCTTTTTGACCACATCACCAATATTGCCAGCATGTTTTAAAGAAAACATTGCTTCATCAGCTTTGTCTTGAATTTTGATGGTGGCACGAGGCTCTGACGCAATAAAGGCTTTTGCTGCTGTTAGGCTTGCTGCTGCCGCAGCCAATGTTTCTGGTGCATGAAGTTTTACATTGGTATTTTTTAAGCGCGCAAATTCATTTTCTGCTGGTGATAGGTAGATATTGGTGACGGTTTTCACTTCTAAAGCACGCTGCTTGGTCACTAAAGCTGGCTGGCCTTTCGTTGCGCGATCTGGTTTTTCTGTTGCGACATAATCGACCAATCGTTTTAGTTCATTTTCTAATTGCGCTGCTGTTTTTGGGTAATAGCTTTCAGCGTCGATTTCATCTAATTGTGCTCGGAATGAAAAAGCTTCATCCAGTAAAGACAATGACTGTTCGCGAATTTTCATTGCTTTTGTTATATGGAGATTGAATTTTACAATAGCATCTTCTGCTGCTTGAATATTTGTTTTTGAACTAAAGAAGCCACTGCTATCATTTGCTTTTGATGGATCTGTTTCAAATACAGAATAATATTCTTTCGCTTCTTTTAAAGCGGATTGAGCATCTTTAACGGATGCTGTAGCAAACCAAGCCAGTTCTATGTTTTGGCTGTCATTTAGCTTTTGTTTAGCACTATCAATGCTTTGGGCTAATGTTTCCGTTTGAATTGCCGTTTCAGAATAGTTGGTCTCTAATGGAAGGCTAGCTGTTGAGTCAGAGTCTGACGCACAACCAGCTAGAATAATCGCTGCCGAGAGGACCGTAACTTTAAATTCCTTTTTCATGTTTAGCTCCGTGCTGAAAATACAATATTTGAGTAATAGAATTATTTTTATTAATAGAAAGCTTATATCCATATTCTAGCTATTAATGTTCAGAAGTTAAATTACTCTGACAATTATTTATAATATCGATAGTTGATTTCTATGATTAAATACTTGTCATTTAATTGACGGTCATATAAAGAAAAGAAGAGTCAATAGTTGGGGAGCAACAGCTGAGTTGGATAGCAGGGTATTGGTTACTTATACCCTGCATTTGATACGTTAATCTTGCTCTGCAATTTTAGCTTCTAGATCGTTAGCGACGATCTTAAGTGCTGAGAGTGCAATCTCTGGGGCAATTTCATTGCTTTCTAAAAGATAGATGAGATCGACGGCCAGTTTAATATCAGCAGGTGCATCATCAAGTGGGGACTTCGGTTGATCTGTCATTATATTGTCAGTTGCTGATGAAAGTTAACGGCAGTTTACCATTGATGTACTGAGCTCTGCGACTTTCTGTTTGTCGCCATTACAGATACACATCAATTGCTGAATGGATCAACTGGGCGTGTAGGTTAACCAAGAGTTGATGGTCGTGTCGGTATCCACCCCCAACGACAGCAGCGATTGGGATGCCGGCTTTTTTACATTGGCTTAAAACAAAGTGATCTCGCTGGTAAATACCTTGGGTGCACACATTAAAGTAGCCCAACTCATCGTGTTGGTGGATATCAACCCCCGCATCGTAGATCACTAAATCTGGCTGGTATTGTGCTAGCGTTAGATTCAAAATACTTGAAAATGCAGCAAGGTATTCTTGGGTTGCTGTGTGCTTGGGTAGAGCGAGATCAACATCGGAGTCAGGCTTTCTAGCGGGAAAGTTTTTATCGCAATGGACTGAGAAAGTAATGATATTAGGATTATCAGCCATGAGCGTCGCTGTACCATCGCCGTGGTGGACATCACAGTCGATAATTAACACGGTATCAATATTATCCAATGTGAGCGCATGATTGGCCGCTAATGCTAGATCGTTGATTAGACAAAATCCACTGCCGAAGTCTTTATGGGCATGATGATAGCCACCGCTTAAATGGATGCCAACACCGTAGTCTAAGGCAAGCTCGACAGTGAGTTTTGTCCCACCCGATGACATTAGGGTACGGTCGATTAATTGCTGACTCCATGGGAATCCAATCCGGCGCATTTTAGCTGCAGGCAGGGTATTGCAGAGCAGGGCATCGATATAGTCTGGCGCGTGCAGCGCTTTTATTTCCTCGACACCGATAGGGCTGGGTTGGTGCAAAATAATGTCACTACGTTTATCTATCTCCAATAACCCATTGAGGTGTTCGAACAATCGCTGGTATTTACTGATTGGGTAGCGATGTTCTGGTGGTAATTCAAGTTGGGAGTATATTGGGTGGTAAACCAGCGGTAGGGCCATTATCCTTTACGCTCCCGTTGATTAATGTCTTTTTCAAGTTTGGCTAAGGCGGTTTGGCAACGTGTTAAACGTCCTTCAAGGGCAAGTACCTCTTTTTGCAGGGCTTGCTGCTCTGCCAAGGTTGAGCATCGGTTTAGCATCGATTCTTTATCGCGTCGCATGGCAGATAAACGGCGCTCCCATTCTCGATGCTGAGCTAAATCTTGGTGGAGTTCATGAATAGGTTTGCGCCAGCCTCGTCCGCGTTTGGGCTCATTTTTACGGATTTGTTGCGTGGCTAATTCACGTTGTATTGCTTGAATTTGAGCGACAATTTTCTCGCAAATGTGCTGAGTTCGAGAAGGGAGTAGTCTTCCCGCCCGCTGCTCATTTTTTAATGCACTAATTTCACTGCGGATTTCATTGACGCAAGGCGTTAGCAATTTACTTCGACATAAAAAGAGTTGTTCATCAAAAAGCGGGCGGTAAGCTTCGCCGCGTTGGCGGTCGGCATTGGCTGCGTCAACCGCAAGTTGTGAAACAATAGCGTCTAAACGTTGAAGATCTGGCATTGGGCTCTCTTTATTGGATTCAAGCTTGGCTTTAGCATTTTGTGATTGTAGTTATGATGAATGCTCAATAATGCGTTTAAATGGTGGCAGAGAATCAAGTAGCGCTTTGCCATAACGACGATTGATAACGCGCCTGTCGAGTAATACCACTCTACCTGAATCGTCCTCTTTGCGCAGTAAACGCCCAGCAGACTGAATCAGCTTTTTACTCGCTTCAGGTACCGATATTTGCAAGAACGGATTACCGCCTTTGCTTTCAATGTATTCGGCATGTGCTTCTTCTACGGGTGAGGTCGGTACAGCAAATGGTATTTTGGTTATGATTAGGTTTGTAAGCAAGTTACCCGGTAAATCTAGCCCTTCGGAAAAACTTCCCGTACCAAACATAATGCTTGTTTTGCCGTTCTTACAATTTTCTTTGTGCTTTTTTAGCGTGATATGGCGTGCTTCTTCACCTTGAATAAGCAGATCCCACTTATTTTTTTTCGCAAGTGGGCGAAGTTTGTCTGCGACTTGGTTCATTTGCCAATAAGATGAAAACAGCACAAGGCTGGCGGTCTCGCCTTCAAGGTATTCGGGCAATGTTTTGATCAGCAACTCAGTAAACTTCTCGGCTTGAGGCTCTAATGGCATCGCAGGAACCACTAAGCGGGCATTGTTTTCATAATCAAAAGGCGATGCTAAAGCGAGAAAGCGAGTCGCGTCTTTTTCAAATATGCCGGCTTGACGACAGAAGTAATCAAACTTATTCAGTGCTCGAAGGGTTGCCGACACCAAAATAGAACCCACTGCGCGGCTCCATAATAGCTGGTCGAGTCGATGCCCAACTTCTAGCGGTGAGACTTCTATAATGTAGTCATCTTCACGGTCGGAGCTCTTTTCTATCCATATTGCCAGTGGTGCCCCTTTGTCTTTTTTAGGCAGAGACATCAGTGACCATACCTTTTCTAGGTTTTCTAGGCGTTGAAGGTAGAAGCCAGATTCTGCTAGTGCCTGTTCACCTAAACGCGGCAATATTTCATTGTCTTTGGTTCGCTCGGAAATCAAATCATGGATTTTTCCTAATGACTGCAAGGCTTTTTTACTCGCATTTTTACAGCCTTTTGCTTCTTCCAATAGCCAGTCGGGGAGTTCACCGTGTTCAAAACGGTAGATACCATCTTTGCTAAAGTGGGTTGGATCGATGTTATTGGCGATTTGACGTAAGCTCGGGATCAAAACGGCAATGTTTTCACTCAATGCGGTTTGAAAACGGCCTGATTTCTTATAGTCAGCCAGTTCGGCAAACTTACCAACCGATTGATTGAGTTTTTCGAGCCAGCTTGCTGCGCCTTTTAAGCTGGCAGCGGCCGATGAAAAGTCACGCGCAACTTGTGGCAAGTGATGGGCTTCATCAACCACATAAATGGTTTTTTCGGGTTCAGGTAAAATAACCCCGCCACCTAATTCGATGTCAGCCATTAGCAATGCGTGGTTGGCAATGATGACATCGGCTTTTTCAAGGTGCTCGCGAGCTTTGGCAAAAGGGCAGTCCCGGTGCTTGGGTAGACCCGAGTGACAACTGTGTTTATCAGCGACAATTTGCTGCCATACCCTATCAGGGATAGTGGTTGGCCAGCTATCTCGGTCGCCATCCCACTTATTACTCTCACGAGCGGTTAACATGCGCCTCAAAAGATCTAAATCTGACTTTTTAGGTTTTTCTTCCCATAGCGTAACTTGTTGTTCTGTATCTGAATTGCAACTCGCCTCTAGTTTATGGCTGCAGCAATAGCGCTGGCGGCCTTTTGCGAGGATAAAGCTGAATTCTTTCGGGAAAATACGGTTAAAAAGTGGCAGATCTTTATTGATTAGTTGTTCTTGAAGCGCCACGGTCGCCGTTGAGATCAGTATTTTTTTATTGTTAAACAAAGCAAATGGGATAGCGCCCAACAAATATGCAAGCGACTTACCAATACCCGTACCAGCCTCTGCAACCAGCATTCGGTGTTTGTCATGGTATTCACCTGCTAACGTTTTGGCGATCTCAGCAACAAGATAGTTTTGAGCCCTTCTAGGTATAAAGTTATCTAACTGATTTCCAAGGTTCTCATAGCATTGCTTGATATCACTTTTTACCTGCTTGTGTAACATAACTGAAACTTCGTAAGGGTTGGGGCAAGCATTATAGCACGAACATCTAATTGTGAGCGGAAGCAAGTTTCTGTGTATTTAATTGGAAAAGTGAGACTTCCTTCACGAATTTAAATTGAACCTAATATTTGAAGAGTAAAGTATTGTTTTGCTAATGCTAATAAACTGCCATTACCCTATATATGTGGTGTTTTGTGCTACTAATGGTATTTTTTTGCTGTATCGTTTGGTTTTAAATGTCGATATTTGTGGAGGTTAAAAAAGTATATAAGTTCCATATGGCGTAAATTTAGTGTTTAAAACTCACTCGGCTTTAACGCTAAGTTATTGATTGTCTAATTGTTTGATGTTTTTTTAGCTTTGATTTAGAACATTTGACATGAAGTTGAATGTTCTGTCAGGATGAATCCCACAAATTACTTGCTCTTGGGTTTTTTTATTGTTCTTTATGTTTGTAAGGGATAATAAACCGAAGGGTTATAAGAAAAGGGATTCTGGAAACAGGAATTCCAGTCTAAATAAGAAAAGGCAGTGGATATCATGAAAAAGACTCTTCTAGCACTATCAGTACTAGCAGCAGGTTCAGCACAAGCTGGCATCAACCTTTATGACGCAAACGGCGTTGTTGTCGACCTATCTGGTGCTGCTGAGGTTCAATACCTTCAGCCTATCCAAGACAAAGACAGCAACGATGATGCTGGTCTTCACCTAGATGATGGTGACCTACAACTAAACACAACTGTAGCAGTTACAAGCCAGCTTAACGCTGTTGCAGGTATCGGTTTTGCTTTTGAAAAGCGCGATGTTACTAACGATGAGCTTTGGGTTGGTCTAGGTGGCGATTTCGGTACACTGACTTTCGGTCGTCAACTATACATCTCTGATGACATGGGTATCGGTAAAGATTACGAGCTAGGTTTTGAGCAAATGGACTTTGTTCAAACTGAAGGTAATGAAGCGATTAAGTACGTATTTGACAACGGTCAGTTCTACTTCGGTTTCACTCACGATCTAGATGCAGAAGCTTCAAGCCCTGCAACTGATTTCCGCGGTTCTGATGGTACTGTTACAGACGTACGTTTAGGTGCACGTTTTGCTGACTTCGATGTTCGTGGTTACTACTACACTGCAGACGATATTGCTCGTGACAATGGTACAAGCATTAACACTGGTACTGATGTTGAAGGTTTCAACCTTGAAGGTGAGTACGTGATGGGTGCATTTGCATTAGCAGCGTCTTACGGCCAAGTTGAGTACACTGATTCAGCAACAAATGTAGTTGAAGATGACGTTGACGTAATCGAGCTAAACGGTTCTTACACTATGGGTAAAAACACATTTGCTCTAGGTTACAACCGCGCTGACGGCGATAACGATACTATCGATAACGTTTATGCAAACGTAACTCACCAGCTTCACAGCAACGTGAAAGTATACGGTGAGCTAGGTTGGGCTGATGCTGATAACCAAGATCTAGATGTTGGTTACCTAGTCGGTATGGAAGTTAAATTCTAATCGAGATCCTCGTTTAGAAATACTTCGAAAAAAGCCGCCGTCATGGCGGCTTTTTGCTATGTTGGCGTAAGGTGAAACAATTTAAGGATAAATAGAATGAAAAATTGGCTTGTTGTTGCAGGGTTACTGGCTTTTCCATTAGGCTTGCAAGCCGCCACGCTGAGTACTGGCAAGAATATTAAATTGTTGGTGGTTGATGGTAAGAAAGTCGAATCATCATTTTGGTCAGAAGCCGAAAGCATTGAACTGCCAGAAGGCAAACACCAAGTCGTGGTGCGTTTTGACGGTGAGGTAAAAGATGGTTCGAAAACCACGATTTATACCACCCGTCCGTATTTGTTTGAGCTTGATGTACCTAAAGAAGATGCGGCCATTGTGCTGCCACGTTTAACCACGATGTCGCAGGCAAAAGCGCATTTTCAACGTGGACCAGAGTGGCAATTAGAAATCGCTAACGGAACAACGCGCGATCTTGATTATGTGCCATTGCAAGGTAAGGGATTTGCCGCTTATAGCGATATGGAAGCGTTAGTGGCTGATTATAACCGCGAACAAGGGATCACCTTCGAGCAAGGTTACGCGGTAGATTTAGAGCAAGCAACGGTTGAAGTCAGCGATAAAGGCGAAGTTAAGATTTCTGGTGATGCACTGGCACAACTTAAACTTTGGTATAGCAAAGCAAATACTGAAGAAAAAGCGGCATTCTCACAATGGGTTGACTCGCAAAAAAGCCAATAATGCTCACACTTAGCTGACGGTTTCATAAAGGCGGGGCATGGTCCCGCTTTATGTGGCTGCTTTAAGGCTTTATGTCTCTTATTTTATCGCGACGCTATTATTATGCGTCGTGGTGGTAACGGCTATGTTCTCGGCAGCTACGGCAACGAGGCTGTGCCGGGTCTTGCTGTAGATCTACAAGCTCAATTTCCTCTTCACAATCCACGCACAAACCATACATACCTAATTTAGTCGAGCATACTGCCGCATCGACTTTTTCCATTCTGCTGGCTAAATCAAATAGATTGGGAATGAATGATGACTTTGCCATCAAAATAAGATCACTCAACTCTGCGTTCTCGATTGATGTAGCAGATGGTACGAGTGTGTTGAGCAGCATTTCATTTTTTAGCTCTCTTGCGAGTGAGCCGTGCTCGTGCTCAAGGCGCTGTTTTAGCTGATCGAAAGTGATATCTGACGTTGCCATATGATCATCATTATTATTGTGAGTAGTTAAAATTAGTCTAAGACGAATGAAGAGTTTGATTGTGATTTGAATCAAATGTTTATGGGTTAATGTTGGAATAACCGTATTTTCTATCGGTTTTTGTAACAAGCAATATTCGCTATATTGACCTCGCTCAAAATCATAGGCCAACAGAGCCTAATTATAAACAGAAAGCTCAGTAAATAAAGGACGTGTACCATGGAACAGGATTTCAAAGACCCCTACAGCATTAAGTACTTTTTGGGCTTTTTACTTGTAATGGGAATACCAACATTGCCTGCAAGTTTAACCCTGATTGAGATTTTTTCACGATAAAGATAATGGTCTTTAGCCGTAATTAATGAATACCAGTGACTAAGTGTTGCTGGTATTTTTGTTTGGGGCTGTCTGCTGTAGACTCAACATAGGTGTTTCGAAACAGGGATTGATGTGAAGGAAATGGTAAAACGTGCGTTATTGTTGTTATGTGGTTGGCTCTGTGTCGGATTAGGTATACTTGGCGTTATTTTACCTCTGCTGCCCACAACCCCGTTTTTATTGTTAGCCAGCGCGTGTTTTATGCGGGGGTCACCACGTCTGAATCATTGGTTAATGCAGCACCCGCATTTTGGCCCTATTTTACACAATTGGCATCAACACCGAGCTGTTTCAAGCAATGTTAAACGGCGTGCCAATATCATGATTGTGCTAAGCTTTGCGCTGTCGATTTATCTTGTGCCTTTGCTATGGCATAAGGTGATGCTATTGGTTTTTCTTTCTGTCTTATTAGTATGGTTTAACCGTTTACCTGTTCGTGATGCTAGCCCAGGTGAATAGCGCTTGGTAAATAAGAGAGGTATCTCTCCCTCTTTGCGTTGTTTTCTCGCCAGTCCTTGCCCCTTGTAGTTAAAGTCACTACTATTTGAGCGGAATTTATCAGTGTATACATAGAAGGTATGCACCGTTTTACTTAGTTCGTTAGCCCTTCACAACGGTAGGGCATGGAAAATGATTATGACTCAAGACAAGCTCACGTTAATCAAAAACAGTATCAAGTCGATCCCTGATTACCCAAAACCGGGGATCTTATTTCGTGATGTGACCAGCCTAATGGAAGATCCTGCGGCTTACCAAGCAACAATGCAGGTACTGATCGAGAAGTATCAAGATCAGGGGATCACGAAAATTATTGGTACTGAAGCGCGTGGTTTCTTATTTGGTGCGCCACTCGCACTTGAATTGGGCGTAGGTTTTGTACCTGTTCGTAAGCCGGGTAAATTACCGCGTGAAGTGATTGGTGAAAGCTATGAACTTGAATATGGCCAAGATACCCTTGAAATCCATGTTGATGCGATTAACGACGGTGACAAGGTATTGTTAGTTGATGATTTACTCGCAACAGGCGGTACGATTGAAGCAACAACCAAGTTAGTACGTCGTCTGGGTGGTACTGTTGAAGACGCCGCATTCGTTATTAACCTGCCTGATATCGGTGGTGCAGAACGTTTGAAGGGCATTGGCCTGAACGTGTTCAGTATTTGTGACTTTGACGGCCACTAATACCGTTTATACTTCAATTAGCGGTGTTTAGCTGGCTAATCATTGGGCGCTCGATGACGCGCCCTCTCGCTCAAAAATCCTCCCTGTGCTAGCATTGAGTTCTTGATTCTGTAAGGTTAGTAAACATGAGTTATCAGGTTCTGGCACGCAAATGGCGTCCACACCAATTTGATGATGTGGTCGGTCAGTCCCATGTCTTAACGGCACTGGCTAACGCACTTGCCCATAACCGTCTTCACCACGCTTATTTGTTTAGCGGAACACGCGGAGTTGGTAAAACGACCATCGCCCGTATTTTTGCCAAGGGCTTGAACTGTGAGCAGGGCGTGACATCATCACCTTGCGGGCAGTGTGAAACATGCCGTGAAATCGATGAAGGGCGTTTTGTTGATCTGTTAGAGATTGATGCCGCTTCTCGTACCAAGGTAGAAGATACCCGTGAGCTACTGGACAATGTTCAGTATAAGCCGGCACGTGGACGCTTTAAGGTTTACCTGATTGATGAGGTGCACATGCTATCTCGTCACAGTTTTAACGCCTTGCTGAAGACATTGGAAGAGCCACCAGAATATGTAAAATTTATTCTGGCGACGACTGATCCTCAAAAACTACCCGTTACGATCCTATCGCGCTGTTTACAGTTCCACCTTAAACATCTCGATAATACCCAAATTCAATCTCAGCTTGAAAATGTACTGACACAAGAGCAAGTTGAATTCGAACCGCGTGCGTTAGGTTTACTAGCACGAGCTGCAGAAGGCAGTATGCGAGACGCATTGAGTTTGACCGATCAGGCCATTGCTCTTGGTAATGGTCAAGTTGTCGCCCAGTCGGTATCTGAAATGCTGGGTACGCTAAATACCGAGCAAGCATTGTATTTGCTAGAAGCTGTTGCGAAAGGTGAAGCGCAGCCTGCAATGGCTTGTCTTGAAGAGCTTGCCGGTGTGGGTGTTGAATGGGATAGCCTATTACGTGAATTAGCAACTCAACTGCACCGTGTCGCGATGCATCAAGCATTACCGGCTTCGCTTGATAGCGCAGCACCAGATGCTGAGCGAATCGAAATATTAAGTAAATCTGTTTCACCACAGGAAGTGCAGCTATGCTATCAAATTGCACTACAAGGCCGACAAGATCTGTCTTTTGCACCTGATGGCCGTACAGGGCTTGAGATGGTTCTGCTACGAATGCTGGCTTTTCGACCGGTTTCGGTTTCGGCTGTTACGCCACAACCGATTGCTATCCCGAGCTCTCAGCCAGCGGCTGTGGTTTCGCAAACGGCTGCAACTCAACCGCAAGGTCAGGGCATGCAGCGGGTGCAAGCACTGAAAGCGCAAATGAATGGTGGTCAAGCTTCGGCTCAGGCTCCTTTGCCATCACCGCAACAGATGCTAAACCAGCCCCTAACGCCTCAACCACAAGGTACGCAGGCGCAAAATATGCCTCAGCATGGGCAGTACCAACCTAGCAGAGCGGCTGAGCCTCAACAGACACCGCCGCCATCGTATGATGCTGCTCCCCAAGGTTATGAGCCACAACATCCGGCTCAAGCTTATGATGTAGCGCCGCAAGAGCCGCTACAACCACCGCCGATGCAGCAACAACCGATGCAGCAAACGGCGCCAGCAGCCCGTCCTGCTACTTCTGCAGCATCAGGCTTAATGGCTGCACGCAATAAGTTGCGTAGCCAAGCGAAACGTGATCCACAAGCACCAACCACCTCAAAAAAGGGTGAACCGGTACGGGCGAAAAAAAGCACATCAGGCGTGCTAGAGCGCATCGCCAATAAGCAAAATGGCCAAGCGGTATCTACCGCTCAAGCGATGCCTGTACCGGGCGTGTCAACGGCACCGATACTTGAACCCGCGCAAAGCGATGAGTATCAATGGCGAGCAACGATAAACGTAGAAGACACCCAAGAAGCGGTGCTAGAGGTTGCACCAACGGCCTTAAAGCAGGCGTTGGAGCATGAAAAAACGCCTGAAATGGCAAAATTGCTTGTCAAGGAAGCAGCAAATAAGGATAGTTGGTCGGATTGGGTGACTAAACTTAATGTAGGTCGGTTAGTACAGCAACTTGCCCTTAATTCTGCATTTACTCGTGATGGTAATGCAGCGACATTATTGCTGCGACCGGCGCAGAAGCACCTTGATACACCAAAGGCTCGCGAACAGTTAGCGCAAGCGCTATCGGTGTTGTTTGAAGAGCCTGTATCATTAAACATTGAATTGAGTGATGAAGGGCATTCGCCGCTTGAGTGGCGAGAAGCAATTTATCAGCAGAAATTGGAACAGGCCAAGCACAGCTTGCAGTCTGATCCGAACGTGAACTTTATTTGTCAGCGGTTTGCCGCTGTTCTAGATGAAGAGAGCGTAAGACCCTTATAGATCAACCAGACCAATAGAGAGAGATAATATGTTTGGTAAAGGCGGTATGGCTAACATGATGAAGCAGGCGCAGCAAATGCAAGAGCGCATGCAAGAGATGCAAGAAGAGATCGCAAATATGGAAGTCACTGGCGAGTCTGGTGCTGGCCTTGTGAAAGTAACCATTACTGGTAGCCACAGTGTACGTCGCGTTGAGTTGGATGACAGCCTAATGGAAGACGACAAAGACATGCTTGAAGATCTCATTGCGGCGGCATTTAACGATGCTGCACGTCGTGTTGAAGAAACTCAAAAAGAAAAGATGGCTGGTGTAACTGGCGGCATGAACTTGCCTGCTGGCTTTAAAATGCCATTCTAATTAATGCGTACCAGTCACTTACTGGAACAATTAATGGAGGCCTTACGTTGCCTGCCTGGGGTTGGCCCCAAGTCGGCGCAGCGTATGGCCTTCAATTTGTTACAGCGAAATCGTCAGGGTGGTTTGCAGCTAGCAGATGCTCTGAGTCGTGCAATGACAGATATCGGTCATTGTCGCGATTGCCGCACCTTCACTGAAGAAGAAGTGTGTGCTATATGCGCTAATCCTCGTCGTCAGGAAAATGGCCAGATTTGTGTCGTTGAAAGTCCTGCTGACATTGTCGCGGTTGAATCTACTGGTCAGTTTTCAGGGCGATACTTTGTATTAATGGGGCATTTGTCACCATTAGACGGTATTGGTCCTTCAGATATCGGTTTAGATAGCCTTGAGTTTCGAATGCAGAATGAATCCATTGCGGAATTGATTTTGGCAACGAACCCGACGGTAGAAGGTGAAGCAACAGCTCACTATATTGCTGAGCTATGCAGTGAATATGATATTCCAGCGACACGTATTGCTCATGGCGTACCGGTTGGTGGAGAGCTTGAATTAGTCGACGGGACAACCTTGTCTCACTCACTAGCAGGGCGACAACGTCTATATTGATAGATATAGACCGATATTGTACTCAATAAGTTATTAAAAAGCCGACATTGTGAATTTCACATGTCGGCTTTTTCGTACTTGCAACTATCCAGATTGGTATAGCAGGCTGAACTAGAGCGAGTATAAAATACTCGAACCATAGCTCAAGCTAGTCAATAAAATCGATTTTTCGTTCATTACATCGATACGGCGGCTCTGTTGGGCATCCATTCGAATAAGCTGTTTTACGATCTCTAAATGACTATTTTTAAAGTCATTGTTTTGGCCTGAAGTAATGTCTTTAAACTCTTTAGGCTCTGTTAGTAAGTAGCCACCGCTAACACTCCACTCACCGGATTCCGAGATGTGTAGCGTTAGTGGCTGTTCACTATCACTAAATAGCTTTACCAACGTAATGCGTGAATAGGTTTTATTAGGCAGATAAACGACATGGCTGTTTTGTTCGACACGACGAAGCATACCAAGTTCATCGATTTCTGTTTCAATACGGCTGACGGATACTGACTGCCACTCACGAGACATTAGAAGTTGTTCTTGCTTGTAATTACTCGAGTAATAAAGCCAGACGCTAAAGACCGTAGACAGTGCTAATAAAATAATTGCCCAGTACTTTTTCATTTGCGCGAGCGCTGGGTTGTGCGTAGTCGTTACTGGCATAACTTAGTACTGTCCTTTTGGCTTGTAAGCAAACGAAGTGTCACGTTTTCGCTAGGTGTATCACTGCTATGTATATAGTTAAGCCAAATCTGGTTACTTTGCCCCCCTGTCGCAATGACTTCCACAGGGTGCTTGTCACCTTCATGGTGCTTTAAGTAAGACTCAACACATTGTGTGATCATCGCGTGCCATTGTGAGACATTTGGGTGATTTTTAGGTACGAGTACCCTTACGCCCTCGACCGTTTTTAATTGTTCAAAGGCTTCTGATTTAGGCGGCACACTAATGTTAACTAAAATAGGCAGCAAGAGGGCGAAGAGTACAGCCAAGCCATTAATCAATGGCCATGATAATTTTTTAGTTTTTTTACTTTGTGCCGGCTGGGTACGACTTACTGGCGTTTTTGGCTGTTCTTGTTCGTCTAACTCACTCTCTGTGACGGTGTGAGTATCGGCGTCGATATCTTGAGCTTCATGTAACTCGGCGTCACTGACATTCACTTGGTCAGATAACGAGTCGACATTCGCGATCATTTGGTAGCCACGCTTAGGCACGGTTTTAATAAATTCAGGTGATTTTGTCGAGTCTTTCAGGGCCTTGCGAAGAGTCGAAATAGCTTGCGTTAGGCTTGAGTCATCAACTTCAAAACCTTGTTCACGCCAGACATAATCATGAAGGCGATTACGGGTAATAATCGCCCCAGGATCTTCAATCAGCAGGCTCAACGCTCGGCTTTCATTACTACCAAGTCGAGTGAGTTCATCGTTTTCTTGCTGATCGAGCAAGCTGTTATCATATGGGTCAAACAAAAAACGTTGCCCAATTAGGAATTTATTTTCAATTTTATTCATTTTTAGCACCAACGGTACAACCTACAAGCATATATAGCATGTCGCCCCTTAATCATCTCTGAACATAAAAAACATAAAAAAAGGCACTGAAAAAACATAAAGAATATAAAAGCGGGTATTTTAGGTTGAAAACGGTAACTTTGACCATATCTATTTAGATAAATCTTCATGGTAAAGATGAACTTTTTTACTTGAACTACTTTCTGCCTAAAAAGGCAGTCCTTAATTAGTTACAAATGTATGAGCTTTGGAGTTGAGATGAGCGATCAAACTATCCATAAAAACAAGGAAACACGTGGTTTTCAGTCTGAAGTAAAGCAACTTCTGCACCTGATGATTCACTCTCTGTATTCAAATAAAGAGATTTTCTTACGAGAGTTAATTTCAAATGCGTCGGATGCTGCAGATAAATTGCGCTTTCGTGCGTTGTCTCAACCTGATTTATTCGAAGATGATGCAACGTTAGGGGTTAAGCTGTCGTTCAATGAGCAAGCTGGCACACTAACGATTAGTGATAATGGTATTGGTATGAGCCGTGATGACGTGATTGAGCACTTAGGCACAATTGCAAAATCGGGCACGAAAGATTTTTTTGCCAAACTAAATGACGATGAGTCAAAAGACTCTCAGCTAATTGGCCAATTCGGTGTGGGTTTCTACTCTGCATTTATTGTGGCTGATTCGGTTACGGTTAATACACGAGCAGCAGGTGCTGCGGCTGATCAAGCCGTATCTTGGCAGTCTGGTGGTGAAGGTGACTACAGCGTCGAAGATATCGAGAAAGCAAGCCGTGGTACAGATATCGTTCTTCATTTACGTGAAGATGAAAAAGAGTTCTTAAGCGAGCACCGCCTGCGTGACATTATCGGAAAATATTCTGATCACATTGGTATTCCCGTTCATATCCAAACGGTTGAGCGTGATGACGAAGGTAATGAAACTGGTCGCAAGTGGGAGCAAATCAATAAGGCGCAAGCGTTATGGACCCGCAATAAATCTGATATTAGCGAAGAAGAATACAAAGAATTCTACAATCATGTATCGCACGATTTTGCTGAGCCGCTGACATGGAGCCATAACCGTGTTGAAGGTAAGCAAGATTACACTAGCTTGCTTTATATCCCGTCAAAAGCACCTTGGGATATGAACAACCGTGATAGTAAGCATGGCTTGAAGCTATACGTACAGCGTGTGTTTATTATGGATGATGCGCAGCAATTTATGCCTTCGTACTTGCGCTTTATGCGTGGCTTGATTGATTCGAATGATTTACCGCTAAACGTGTCGCGTGAAATCCTGCAGGATAACAAAGTGACTCAGTCATTACGTAAGGCATGTACTAAACGTGCACTGACGATGATGGAGCGCTTGGCAAACAATGATGCCGAAAAATATCAGAGCCTGTGGAATGAATTTGGTCAGGTACTAAAAGAAGGCCCGGCTGAAGACATGGCTAACCGCGAGAAAGTCGCGAAGCTATTACGCTTTAGCTCAACGCATGCAGAAACAGTTGAACAAACGGTATCGCTGTCTGATTACGTTTCACGCATGAAAGAAGAGCAAGATAAAATCTTCTTTATTACTGCTGATACTTTCACGGCGGCGAAGAACAGCCCTCACCTAGAGCAGTTCCGCACTAAAGGTCTGGAAGTTATCCTAATGCACGACCGCATTGACGAGTGGTTGATGGGTCACCTAGCTGACTTTGACGGCAAGCAATTCCAAGCGATTACT
Source organism: Photobacterium makurazakiensis (assembly GCF_050336715.1). NCBI lineage: Bacteria > Pseudomonadati > Pseudomonadota > Gammaproteobacteria > Vibrionales > Vibrionaceae > Photobacterium > Photobacterium makurazakiensis. The sequence continues at coordinate 414,570 of NZ_JAKJSJ010000009.1, read as the reverse complement.
AAAGCCGATCTTGACCTATCAAAGTTTGAAGACGAAGCGGATAAAGAGAAGCAGAAAGAAACAGAAGAAGCGTTCCAGTCTGTGGTTGAACGTACTAAAACGTACTTGGGCGATCGTGTTAAAGATGTTCGCCCTACGTTTAAGCTACAAGGTACACCAGCGGTAGTGGTTACTGATGAGCATGAGATGGGCACGCAAATGGCTAAGCTGCTTGCGGCTGCTGGTCACGATGCGCCTGAAGTTAATTACATCTTTGAGCTGAACCCACAACACCCGCTAGTCAATAAGATGGCAGATGAAGCTGACGAAGAAGCGTTTGGCCGTTGGGTTGAAATGTTGCTAGGTCAAGCAATGCTGGCAGAGAAGGGTTCGATGGATGATCCTTCTCAGTTCCTAGCCGCAGTAAACAAATTATTGGCTTAATTTTTTAGGCATAGCGCGATATGACTAAGGTCTAATCGCGCTTTGTCTATGTCTAATTGTATTCTGATACAGCATGTAATCACGGCTTGTGGCCTGTACTGGGCTTGCGAGTCTGTGCTAATCAGTGTATTTTTTCTTTTTTTTGAAAACTCCAAAATTTAAAGGGGATCAAGATGCGCATCATTCTTCTGGGCGCTCCAGGTGCTGGTAAAGGTACTCAGGCACAATTCATCATGGAAAAATTTGGTATTCCTCAAATTTCTACTGGTGACATGCTACGTGCAGCAATCAAGGCAGGTACAGAGCTAGGTAAACAAGCGAAATCCGTCATTGATGCTGGTCAACTAGTGTCTGACGACATCATCCTAGGCTTGGTTAAAGAGCGTATTGCTGAAGACGATTGTGCAAAAGGCTTCCTACTAGATGGTTTCCCTCGCACGATTCCTCAGGCTGATGGTCTGAAAGAAATCGGTGTTGAAGTTGATTACGTTATTGAATTTGACGTAGCTGACAGTGTTATTGTTGAGCGTATGGCGGGCCGTCGTGCTCACCTAGCATCAGGTCGTACTTACCATAACATCTACAACCCACCAAAGGTTGAAGGTAAAGATGACGTTACTGGTGAAGACCTTGTTATTCGTGAAGACGACAAAGAAGAGACTGTTCGTGCTCGTCTAGGTGTTTACCACAACCAAACTGCACCGCTAATTGCTTACTACAGCAAAGAAGCGGAAGCAGGTAACACTAAGTACCTGAAATTTGACGGTACTCAGCCTGTTGCTGCTGTAAGCGCAGAACTAGAAAAAGCACTTTCTTAATCTATTTTGCTTTTTTAAAACGGGCTGGCCTTGTGCCAGCCCGTTTTTTTATGTGTAAAATAATGGCAGTGATCGTAATGTGGATTATTGTGGTATAACTTGCTGAAACGAAAACTGTTACCGTCAACCTGAACGACTAAATCATGAAGGACAGCATGAGCGAATTAACGGCAGACAAGAACAACAAAAAATATGGCGTGTTGCTGGTTAACCTAGGCACCCCTGAAGAGCCAACGCCTCAAGGCGTGAAGCGGTTTTTATCTGAATTTTTGCATGACAAGCGTGTGGTTGATATGACCCGCTGGTTATGGTGTCCAATCCTTCATGGGGTGATTTTGCCGATCCGTGCACCGAAGGTGGCGAAGTTGTATCAATCGGTCTGGATGGACGATGGCTCACCGCTATTGGTTTACTCACAGCGGCAGCAGCAATCATTAGCACAATTGCTGAATGTCCCCGTTGAGCTTGGGATGACCTATGGCAGCCCGAGTATTAGTTCTGGCCTAGAATCGTTGAAGCAACAAGGTTGTCAGCGTGTCTTGGTCTTGCCGCTTTATCCGCAGTATTCGCGTACTACCACTGCTGCGGTGTTTGATAAAGTTGCTAAGGTACTCAAAAACCAAGCTGAAATTCCTGAACTTCGATTCGTGAACGATTATTACGAACATCCGGATTATATCTCTGCGCTGGCAGATTCGGCGACCTCATTCTGGCAGGAACACGGCCAGCCAGATTACCTATTATGTTCTTATCATGGCATTCCTAAGCGTTTTGCTGATAATGGTGATCCGTATCCTGAGCATTGTAATGGCACAACCGCTCAACTGGCGATGGCACTGGATATGCCGCGTGAAAAAATGAGCATGAGCTACCAGTCTATTTTTGGACGAGAAGAGTGGCTGACACCTTATACTGAAGGCACCATTGAAGCACTGGCCAAAAAAGGGGTCCAGCGTTTGGATGTGATGTGCCCAGCTTTTTCCGTTGATTGCTTAGAAACACTGGAAGAGATTGCTGAAGGGTGTAAAGAGACGTTTATCAAAGCGGGGGGAAAAGAATTTAACCTTATCCCATGTTTGAATGACAATCCTGCACATATCAAGTTAATGGCGAACCTTGTGCAACAGCATAGCCAAGGCTGGGCATAGGTTACGATTAAGTCATGGCGGAAAAGAAATAACCTAAGTGTTTAATTAAGTAGACACGTGTAGTCAGAACTTGCCTTTATGGCATAAAAGCTCTCATTTTCTATGAGAGCTTTTTCTTTTATGTTCTATATTCTGTGATAGAATTCGCAAAAATTTCTCAACAGACAGCTCATTGACATGAAATTTCCAGGCCAACGTAAATCTAAGCATTACTTTCCTGTACATGCGCGGGATCCCCTTCTTAGTCAAGCGAAACAAGAAAAACGACTAACACGCACACATGCTGTGGGTATTGATCAGACTCTGGTTGATATCGAAGCGTGTGTTGAAGATGAATTCCTGGAACGCTATGAGCTGAGCAAGGGCCACTCGTTGGTTATTACTGACGAACAGGCTGAAGCCTTGTATAAAGAGCTGAAAGATAAAAATTTGATCAGCCATGAGTTTGCTGGTGGCACAATTGGTAATACATTACACAACTATTCGGTACTGGCTGATGATAAATCAGTATTGCTAGGTGTAATGAGTAAAGATATCGAGATCGGCAGCTACGCTTATCGCTATCTGTGTAATACATCTAGCCGCATGGACATGAACTATTTACAGCCAGTTGATGGGCCTATAGGGCGTTGTTTTGCTTTGATTTCAAAAGACGGCGAACGTACTTTTGCAATCAACGAAGGCAAGATGAATCAGCTTCACCCTGATAGCATTCCTGAGTCAGTCTTTGAAAATGCTTCTGCATTGGTACTTACGGCGTATTTGGTTCGTTGTAAAGAGGGCGATCCAATGCCTGAAGCAACAATGCGTGCGATTGAGTATGCGAAAAAGCATGATGTGCCAGTTGTATTGACGCTTGGTACAAAATTTGTGATCCAAGATGATCCGCAGTGGTGGCGTGACTTCTTACGTGAACATGTCACTGTTGTGGCGATGAACGAAGATGAAGCAGAAGCGTTAACGGGTGAGTCTGATCCTTTAATGGCTTCTGAGAAGACGCTTGAGTGGGTTGATCTTATTCTTTGTACTGCAGGCCCTGTTGGTTTGTATACTGCGGGTTACACTGAAGATGAAGCGAAGCGAGAAACAAGCTTACCGCTACTACCCGGTGAAATTCCTGAGTTCAACCGTTATGAATTCAGCCGCCCGATGCTAAAAGACGATTGTACTAATCCGATCAAAGTGTACTCTCATATTGCCCCTTATATGGGTGGTCCTGAGCGCATTAAAAATACCAATGGTGCGGGTGATGGTGCGCTATCGGCATTACTGCATGACATGTCAGCTAACCGTTACCATAAAGAAAATGTACCTAAGTCGAGTAAGCATCAGTTTAGCTTCTTAACGTACTCTTCGTTCTCACAGGTGTGCCTATACTCAAACCGTGTAAGTTATGAAGTATTGGCTCAGCACTCGCCTCGTTTATCTCGCGGTTTACCAGAGCGTGAAGATAGCTTGGAAGAAGCATACTGGGAACGTTAATTGTTTTAAGTTTTGCTTATAAAAAAACCGCCATTTGGCGGTTTTTTGTTATCTATAAGAAAAACTATTTCTTGTATGCTTCATTGTGAATTGCTGCAACCGCTCGGCCTGATGGATCTGCACTGTTCTTGAAGCTTTCATCCCACTCGATTGCTTTTGCACTTGAGCAGGCAATTGATGGGCCACCAGGGACACATTTAGCCGCATCTTCTAGTGGGAATAGCTCTTCAAAAATCTCACGGTAAACGTACGCTTCTTTGGTTGTTGGCGTATTGTATGGGAAGCGGAATTTAGCCGTTTCTAGTTGTTGATCAGAGACTTTCTCTTCTGCAACGTCGCGAAGTGAGTCAATCCAGCTATAACCAACACCATCTGAGAACTGCTCTTTTTGACGCCAAGCAACAGATTCTGGTAGGTAATGCTCAAAACACTCACGAAGAATGTGTTTTTCCATTTTCCCGTTGCCGCACATTTTATCTTCTGGGTTAATGCGCATTGCGACTTCTAGGAAATCTTTATCTAGGAATGGTACTCGGGCTTCAATACCCCAAGCAGCCATAGATTTGTTCGCTCTCGCACAATCAAACATGTTAAGGGCAAGCAGCTTGCGTACGGTTTCTTCGTGGAATTCTTTTGCATTAGGTGCCTTATGGAAGTACAGGTAGCCACCAAAGACTTCATCTGCCCCTTCACCTGACAATACCATTTTGATGCCCATGGCGCGGATTTTACGCGACATTAGGTACATTGGCGTTGATGCTCGAATAGTTGTCACATCATAGGTTTCAATGTGATAGATCACATCGCGAATTGCATCTAAGCCTTCCTGAACCGTATAAGTAAGCTCATGGTGAACGGTGCCAATGCTGTCTGCAACAATCTTCGCGGCTTTTAGATCAGGCGCACCTTCAAGGCCAACAGCAAAAGAGTGAAGCGTTGGCCACCAAGCTTGAGACTGTTCATCATCTTCAATTCGCTTTGCGGCAAACTTTTTAGTAATGGCTGAGATTACCGAAGAATCTAAACCACCAGACAGTAATACGCCATAAGGAACGTCAGTCATTAGTTGACGCTTAACAGCACTTTCCAATGCATCAGTTAGTGCCACTTTATCTGTTTTTGCATCAGCAACGGCATCAAACTCCATCCAATCACGCTTGTAATAGCGAACTGGCTCACCTTTCTTACTCCATAGGTAGTGGCCAGGAGGGAATTCGCTAATGCTCTTACAAACGGGTACCAATGACTTCATTTCAGAAGCCACATAGTAGTTACCATGCTCATCATAGCCGTGATAAAGCGGGATAATACCGATGTGGTCACGACCGATCAGGTAAGCATCTTCTTGCTCATCATAAAGAATGAAGCCAAAAATACCGTTTAGGTAATCGAGTAGCTCTGGGCCTTTTTCTTTATAAAGTGCCAAGATGATTTCACAGTCAGACTCTGTTTGGAATGGGTAGTCTGCGGCAAGTTCTGCACGTAATTCTTTATGGTTGTAAATTTCACCATTGACGGCAAGGGCATGTGTTTTGTCTTGGTTATACAGTGGTTGCTCACCGCTGTTTAAATCGACAATAGCCAGACGCTCATGAACTAAAATGGCTTTGTCCGATGAGTAAATTCCTGACCAGTCTGGTCCACGATGGCGCATTTTTTTAGACATTTCTAATGCGGTTTGACGTAATGCTGATGCATCACCTTTAATGTCTAAGATACCGAATACTGAACACATACTTCTTACCCCAAATTAAAACATTGTTGCTATCCATAAATCTTGGGAGCCAGTTTTAGCTATGATGTTGAATGTTACGTAACTCAAGCTATGAAACTGTTATCCCTTCGTTAATGTTAAAATTGCGTATTCAACAATTAAAAGCAACAACTAATTTCAGATCAATACACAAAAAGGCCATGTGCTGAATATTATTTAATTTAACTCACTTTAAGTGAATATTTTCTAATGCGCGATGATATTTTGAGCTCGAAAAAAAATGGCAGCCGAAGCTGCCATTAGTAAGGAAAGGGGCGATATTTATTTCTGGTCTATTTGAGGCGATAAATGGTCACAAACATGACGAGCAAAACCGCTACCAGCTTCGTTGTAAATATTGAACGCGGCATCAATGCCAAGTGCTTGTAACTGCTCTTCGTCGTCACTGTATTTAGCGATGGCGGCGATTTGACCTTGATAGTTACGTTCTTTTATTTGCTCTAACGCAAAGGTGTTCGCATGGCTGTGCGGCATAGCGAGCAAAATAAGCTTTGTATTACGCTTGGATATTACCCTCGCCCAAAAATCGGAGTCAGTGGCATCGCCATGGATGACATTTCGGCCTTGCTCTTGGTGATATTCGACCGAATCCTCTCTGGCTTCAACCCCAATAACCTGTTCACCGTAGCGGCTAACAAGTTCATCATAGGCACCACTACCAATTCGGCCCATACCCAGGATCATGATTTGTTTGTCGCCAAGATCAATAAGCTGATCACTTGCGTTCAGTTGCTCCGGTTCAAATTCTTTCAGCCATTTAGAGGCATCTTTATAGAGTTTGTGCCCCATGCTGTTGAGTGGGGCAGCAATCAAGAAAGAGAGTGATACTGCAATGGCAATAGCAACCAAAAAGCTTCCTGGTAACATGTCCATGCTGTAAGCAAGTCCACCGACAATTAGGCCGAACTCACTGTAGTTAAATAGGGTGAGGGTGCCAAGTAGCGAAGTACGTACGCGATATTTAAACAGGTTGAATATGACGTAGTACAGAATGCCTTTGATAGGCAAGAGCACGAGTAGTAGCAGCGCCATCAGAAAACCATCTATGGTGGGTTCTTCTGACAGTCCTATATTGAGGAAGAAACAGACGAGTAGCAATTCTTTGAAATTGAATAACGACTTCGAGAGTTCTGATGATTTAGGGTGAGCGGCAAGCATCATACCCATTATCAATGCGCCAAGGTCGGCTTTTAGACCAACGGCTTCAAAAAGTCCTGCGCCTGCAACAAGGGCAAGAAATACCCCGTACAAGACCAGCATCTCACCATGGCCTGCTCGGTCTAAAATCTTAAACAATGAAGGGCGTAACAGCGGTAGGGCAAATAACGCAAGTGCGGTAATTTCAGGTACTTTCCCGGTTGAAACGGTTAGGAAGAGAACCGCAAAGATATCTTGCATAACCAAGATACCGATAGCCAACGTACCATAGGTCGCATTGAGCTCACCTTTTTCTTGTAATGCTTTGATGGCAAAAACAGTACTGGAAAATGAGAGCGCAAACCCCATGAGTGCAAGTTGCATGATATCCAACTCTGCCATCATACCGATCCCTAATTGCTTTAGAACTAATAAGCAAAGGGTGAAAAGGCCAGTGGTGAGTATGTTGTGCAGCGTTGCCCCGCCCCAAATTTCTTTGGAAAGCAGTGTTTTAACATCGAGCTTAAGGCCGATGGTAAAGAGTAATAACGTTACGCCGAGATCGGCAAGACTACTGAGTATATTTGTGGATTCATAACCCGCAGTATTCAGTGCAAAGCCGGCAACAAGAAAGCCAACAAGCGGGGGGAGTTTGCACCTCAACGCAATGTAGCCTGCGAGAAAGGCGGCAATAATAAAGATGAGTTCCATGGTTAGACTGACAATCCTTTTTACTTGTCCCTGTTTAAAGTGCTAGGGCGTTTTGAGCATGGCCTATGGCACTAAGGGGGCTGAATTTGGAAGTAATAGTAATAATTATTTGTGAAATATAACACAAAGGGCGTATTCCTGTCTGGAACACGCCCTTTGGTATTGTTACAAATTAGCCACGTAACACTGGCTAAGGTAATCGGTATTTTAGTCTTCCAGCAAACGTTGCAGCAGTACACCGTTGAGCATTGCACGCTTGATCATCGAGAAAGCACCAATCGTCGGTTGAGTGTAAAGTTCAGACGTTACGATCGGTAGATCTTTATTAAACGTCGACAGCGATTGTGTTTCGACACAGCGACGGATTGCCGGGAAAATGACATCTTTCGCTTGAGTAATATTACCTGCAACCACGATTTTTTGTGGGTTAAACAGGTTTATGGTCATTGCGAGCGCTTTACCTAACTGGTTTCCCACTTTAATCAACGCTTGGGTTGCCAGCTCATCACCTTTATTCGCAGCTTCACAAATTGCTGGCATTGTAACGTCTTCTAGCTCGCGTAGAGTACTTGGGTAGCCTTGATCGAGTAGGTTCTGGACATGCTTAACAATCGCAGGATCGGCTGCAACGGTTTCAAGGCAGCCAAAATTACCACATTGGCACTTGTCCCCAAGAGGATCTATTTGAATATGGCCAATTTCGCCCACATTACGGTTAAAGCCCAGGAAGACTTGGCCATTTACAATAATTCCAGCGCCAGTACCGTGATGGACACTGACTAAAATGGAGTCTTTACAATCTTTGCTTGAGCCAAAGTAATGCTCTGCCAAGGCTAAGCCACGGATATCATTACCGACAAAACAAGCAACACCATACTTTTCACTAATGATATCGGCGAGTGGAAGGTTTTCGACATCGATATGCGGCATATACTCAACAACACCGCTCTCTGGGTCAATTAATCCCGGAAGCGTGATACCAAATGCGACAAGTTCACGCATGGTATTTTGATTATCAGCCATGAATTGACGAATATGCTCAAATAAGCCGTCGGTCAACTCTTGCTGGTTACCATAATGGAATGGATGTGCCGAGCCCGCTACGTGTTTACCGCTTAAATCGTAGAGGGTTAATTCAATATAATTACGCCCTAGGCGTATTGCAATTGAATGAAAAGGGGCTGATTCTGTCGTCAGCGATATCGCACGCCGACCTCCAGTAGAAGCCTGCTGCGCGACCTCTTTGATCAGGCCGCGCTCAAGCAATTGGCGGGTGATTTTAGTAACACTTGCAGGCGCGAGTTGACTAACGTCAGCCACCTGAATGCGTGAAATAGGGCCTTGCAAGTCAATTAGTCTGTAAACAGCTGCACTATTCAGCTGTTTTACCAGATCTACATTACCAATTTGTCCGCCTGTCATAGTTAGTTCTGCTCGTATTCACCGTTAACTACAGTCGCCCGAACATTATAATCACGATCAAAAATAGCAAGGTTTGCAACCATACCTTTTTTGATGGCACCCAACTTCTTGTCAACGCTAATCGCGCGAGCAGGATACAGAGTGGCCATTCTAATCGCTTCGTCCAAGGCGATACCTGCATGTTCGACACTATTTTGAATTGCTTCAATCATTGTTAGTGCTGAACCACCGAGTGTGCCATTTTCATCAACACACTTCCCATCACGATAATATACTTTCTTACCGACAAAAATAAAGTGATCCATGTCTGCTCCTGCAGGTGCAGTTGCATCGGTAACTAAAACAAGCTTCTCGCCTTTCATGCGGTGGGCCATGCGAATATTGGCATAATCGACATGAAAACCGTCGGCAATAATGCCTGTATAGACGTCTGGCGTATCGTAAATCGCACCAACCATTCCCGGTTCGCGACCAGCAATAGGGGTCATGGCATTGAACAGGTGGGTGGCAAAGCTAATACCAGATGCAAAGCCTTTACGTGCTTCAACATAAGTTGCGTTGGTATGTCCTGCCGATACAACAACACCGGCATCGACCAGTTTTTCGATATGTTCGTGCGAGTTTAGCTCGGGTGCGAGCGTCACTTTAGTGACAACATCAGCATTAGCGCAGATTGTATCGATCATCGCGTCGTCAGAGCGGCGGATATGGTCAACAGAGTGAATACCTTTTTTCATGACATTAAGGTAAGGACCTTCAAGGTGCAGACCTAATGAATGATTCTGGTATTGGCTTTGGTACTCACGCTCGGCAGCAATGACTGCTTTCATGTCTTCGTCAGACGATGTAATCAGTGTCGGTAAGAAGCTTGTACAACCTGATTTCAGGTTGGCACGGTGCATGGTATGGATGGTATCTGCGTTAATTTCATCATTAAGCATGACACCACCACAGCCATTTAGCTGTAGATCGATAAAGCCTGCTGTTAGATTTGCACCATTAAGATCACGGGTTTCAATATCAGCGGGTAATTCTGCAATTGGGCAGACAGCGTGAATGTTCACGCCGTCAATAATGACGGCGTGGTTATTCAGCACATCGCTACCGGTATAAATGCGGCAATTGGTTAGCGCGTACATGAACAAATCCTTTTATTACAGGTTATTGATGTTATTAGCTTCTAGTTCTTTGAAGTACTTAACAGTCTTCACTTTCAGTTCTTGCGTTGAAGGCTCATCACAAACAATCAATGATTTAGGGTGAAGTTGAAGTGCTGAAACTGTCCATAGGTGGTTTACTGAACCTTCAACAGCAGCCTCTAGTGCAAGGGCTTTGTTATGGCCTGTAACCAGAACCATGATTTCAGCAGAATCTAATAGAGTACCCACACCAATTGTTAGTGCGTACTTTGGTACTTGGTTCATGTCACCATCGAAGAAACGTGAATTAGCGATACGAGTATCTTCTGTTAACGTTTTGATACGAGTGCGCGATGCTAGAGAAGATGCTGGCTCGTTAAATGCGATATGGCCATCGTTACCAACGCCACCCATGAACAGGTTAATACGGCCATAAGACTTAATTTTATCTTCGTAACGCTGGCATTCAGCGTCATGGTCATCAGTATTACCGTTAAGTAAGTTGATGTTTTCTTCTTGGATATCAACGTGCTTGAAGAAATTGTTGAACATGAAGCTGTGGTATGATTCTGGGTGATCCGATGGGATACCGATATATTCATCCATGTTAAACGTTACGACATGCTTGAAACTTACTTCTCCAGCCTCATAAAGCTCAATAAGGCGTTTGTAAGTTGCGAGGGGGGTGCCACCTGTTGGCAGGCCTAGCACGAAAGGACGTTCCGCTGTTGGCTCAAATTTGTTAATACGATCAGCAATATAGCGTGCTGACCACAAACCTACTTCTTTCGCTTTATTCAGTGGGATTAGTCTCACGGTGACACCTCATTCCAAGTTTAAATATCGATAAAATCTTAGCGTGTTCACGCCTTTGTTTTGGATAATAAAATAAGTTTTATGATCGAGCTAGCAAAATCGCCTTATTATTGGTTATACAGGTGACAAAGATCACAAATGATGACGTTTTAATTTGCGGGGCGAAATTAATTTCTTAAACTGCAGGTAACTTAATCGGATAACCAAAATAAGTTATCAGTTTTACATCTAAGACAACCATAGGGGGAACTAAGGGTGAACATTCTTGGATATTTTCAAAAAGTAGGTAAAGCATTGATGGTGCCAGTCGCCACTCTGCCTGCCGCAGCAATTTTAATGGGTATTGGTTACTGGATTGATCCAAATGGTTGGGGTGCAAACAGTGCACTTGCAGCTTTTTTGATTAAAGCTGGTGCCGCAATTATTGATAACATGTCTGTACTGTTTGCAATCGGTGTTGCTTACGGTATGTCGAAAGATAAAGATGGTGCAGCAGCACTTGCTGGTTTCGTTGGCTTCTTAGTTGTTACAACATTACTTTCTCCTGGATCAGTTGCACAAATCCAAGGTATAGACCCAAGCGCAGTACCGGCTGCATTTGGTAAAATCAGCAACCAGTTTGTTGGTATCCTTGTGGGTATTGTTTCAGCTGAAATCTATAACCGTTTCTCAACAGTTGAACTGCACAAAGCATTGGCGTTCTTCTCTGGTAAGCGCCTAGTACCTATCCTAACGTCTTTTGCTGGTATTCTGATTGCCTTCATCCTTATGTACATCTGGCCTGCTGTATACGGTGGTCTAGTAAACTTCGGTGAAAGCATTCAAGGTATGGGTGAAGTGGGTGCTGGTCTTTACGCATTCTTTAACCGTCTACTAATCCCTGTTGGTCTTCACCACGCTCTAAACTCAGTATTCTGGTTTGACGTAGCAGGTATTAACGATATCCCTAACTTCCTTGGTGGCGCGAAATCAATCGCTGAAGGTACAGCAACTGTCGGTGTTACAGGTATGTACCAAGCTGGTTTCTTCCCAATCATGATGTTTGGTCTACCTGGTGCTGCTCTTGCGATGTACCACACGGCTAAAGCGAAGAATAAAGAAAAAGTTGCTTCAATCATGATTGCAGCTGGTTTCGCATCATTCTTCACCGGTGTTACAGAGCCGCTAGAATTTGCATTCATGTTCCTAGCACCTGGCCTATACGTTGTTCACGCAGTGCTAGCGGGTATCTCTGTATACATCGCAGCATCAATGCAGTGGATTGCAGGCTTCGGCTTCTCAGCAGGTCTTGTAGATATGGTTCTATCTACACGTAACCCACTAGCTGTTAACTGGTACATGCTAATCGTTCAGGGCTTCGTATTCTTCGCGCTTTACTACTTCATCTTCCGTGCTGTAATCGTTAAGTTCAACCTGAAAACACCAGGCCGTGAAGACGATGATGTAGAAGAAGGTGCAGTTCAAGGTTCTAAAGAAACTGGCGAGCTAGCTCAGCAATATGTTAAAGCTCTTGGTGGCCACGAAAACCTAGAGAACATTGATGCATGTATCACTCGTTTACGTTTGACACTAAAAGACAGCAGCCTAGCTGACGAGAAGCAACTAAAAGCTCTTGGCGCTATGGGTGTGGTTAAACTAGGTTCAAACAACCTACAGGTTATTCTTGGCCCACTGGCTGAAATCGTTGCTGGCGAAATGAAAAAAATGCCTTCAATTACGAAGTAACCATCATAAGATGAAGTAATTACGCCTGTAGTAATTAACTCGAATAATCGGCCTCCATTTGGAGGCCGTTTTTTTTAGTCGCAATAGATCCAACCGTCCTCTGAAATACTTTTGCCTTGCCTTGCCTTGCCTTGCATTAACAATCCTTTGAATAGCGATTATATAGTTGCGTTTTCAGCCTCTTGTTACGTTACTCACCTAGCAACCTCATCATCTTACAATATCGCGCGCGACTCTTTATCGGTGCCGCTATTGTCGTACGCGGAACATCCATAACGTTGTCTGGTGACACTCTTCTGCGTGACTCCTGAGGTTGAAGCTAAACACCTTATAGGCTGTTCGTGTCGTGCATCACCTTAATGCCAATTACTTTTCCGGTGATGACCTCAAGCTTACGCTGTCATTTCAAAGGCAATGTTGCTGAAGGCAATTCCGGTTTGATATTTACCTGCGTGAGCAAAGCTTTATAGGAGCACTTTTGTTGTCATGGTTGAGATTAAACTACTGAAAAGTATGAGGTATATTGATGGGTGAGCCAGTTGTAATTAACGCTATTTCCTTTTTTTACTCGCAAATAAAGAGCCCAAAATCAATAAAATGACCCAATCTAACGCTTTTTCATCGGGTTTGAACTCCGTCAAAACCAATTTACCGAGCTACTTTGACGTTATTATATGTGATCTTGTTCACATTACTTTTGTCTGATTTATAAAAAAAGCATCAAAATAAAAATCAGCATAATTATTAGAGTGAGGAGTGAACAATGGCTCCATGTTTTTGTGCACTCAAGCACAAAAAAAACGTCAATTTAAAATTAAACGAAAATGACGTTTTCGTATCATTATGATTTAAATGATGTTTTATTGTTTTGTGGTTTTTAGATTTGAAGTGGATCACTTTTGCTAGCGACTAAATTGACGCTGATAAATAACTCAATATATTTGTCTGTATTAAGAAACGAGCCCTTTCTTGTTTCAGTTAATAATATGATTTGATGGGTATGTAGAGATGTTAAAAAGAAACTTAATTGCAGTATCTGTATTGGCCGGGTTAGCAGGGTGTTCGATCACACCGTCTTCGGAACAACAAGTGGTTAATTCACTAGCAAACAACCTTGATATTCAATATGCGGTATTAACAAATCATGGGGCAAACGAAGGCCTTGGCTGTCAAGAACTAGGCGCTGAGTTTGCATCATGTAACAAAGTGAACATGACGCTTGTTAACCAAGGTGAAGCCATTGAATCTAGCGATTGGGCTATTTATTTCCACAGTATCCGTTTGATTCTAGATATTGATAGTGACGAGTTTAAGATCACCCGTGTAACAGGTGACCTACATAAGCTAGAACCAACGGACAAGTTTGATGGTTTTGCGGCAGGTGAAGAAGTGGTACTGCCACTGATTAGTGAATTCTGGCAGCTATTTGAAACAGACTTTATGCCAGGAGCGTTTGTTGCTGCACCAAATGCAAAGCCGAAAATGATTGCATCTCTTAATACAGAAGATATCGGATCATTTGTAACTGGGCTGGAAGGCAATAATTTAAAGCGTACGCCAGATGACAATAATGTAATGGCAACTGCGATTACTCGTTTTGAAAAAAACGCAGACATTGACACACAAGATGTAACAACGACACTGTTACCAACGCCAATGTCAGTTGAAATCGGCGAAGGAACAGTGAGTATCGCTGGTGGTCTGAACTTACCCAAAGATGTGTTTGATGCGGCGCAATTCACGGCTATCGAAGATCGAGCTGGTATCGTGAATGTCGATGTACGTGGTGATCTGCCTGTCAGTATTGATATTACTTCAGCTGATTTTACAGGAGATTTTGCGAAGTCTGGTGCTTATGAGTTAAGTATTCAGCCAAGCGGCATTACCATTAAAGCCTTCGATAATGCTGGTGCTTTCTACGCCGTACAATCGATTTTTGGTTTGGTCGACAGCCAGAATGCTCAGTCTCTACCAGAGGTCGTTATTAACGATGTGCCTCGTTTTGAATACCGCGGCATAATGGTTGACGTTGCCCGTAACTTCCACTCTAAAGAGGCGATTCTTGCAACGCTAGATCAAATGGCAGCGTACAAGATGAACAAACTGCACCTTCACCTGACTGATGATGAAGGCTGGCGTCTTGAAATCCCTGGTCTGCCAGAGCTCACTGACATTGGTTCAAACCGCTGTTTTGACTTGGAAGAGAAGAGCTGTCTATTGCCTCAGTTAGGCTCTGGCCCAACAACAGACAACTTCGGTTCTGGCTACTTTAGCAAAACGGACTATGTCGAGATCCTGAAATATGCGAAAGCACGTGAAATTGAAGTGATCCCAGAAATCGATATGCCAGCACACGCCCGTGCTGCGGTAGTTTCAATGGAAGCTCGCTACGATCGTCTTATGGCGGAAGGTAAAGAAGCAGAAGCTAACGAATATCGCTTGATGGATGCGGAAGATACGTCAAATGTCACAACGGTTCAGTTCTACGATAAGCAGAGCTTTATCAATCCATGTCTTGACTCTTCCACTCACTTTATTGACAAGGTCATTTCTGAAGTAGCAGCAATGCACCAAGAAGCGGGCGTGCCATTAACAACTTGGCACTTTGGTGGCGATGAAGCGAAAAATATTAAACTGGGTGCTGGTTTTCAAGATATCAATGCAGAAGAAAAAGTAAACTGGAAAGGTACGATAGATCTATCGGCTCAAGACATACCATTTGCTCAATCTCCGCAGTGTCAGGCATTAATTGCTGATGGTACCGTTAGCGATTTCGCGCACTTACCAAGCTATATGGCAGAAGAAGTCTCGAAGATTGTTGCAGAGAAAGGGATCCCTAATTTCCAAGCATGGGAAGATGGCCTAAAGTACAGCGAAGGCGCGCAGGCTTTTGCGACAGAAAACACCCGCGTTAACTTCTGGGATGTTCTGTACTGGGGTGGAAGTGCCACTGTGTATGAGTGGGCAGCGAACGGTTATGACGTGATTGTTTCTAACCCAGATTATATGTACATGGACTTCCCTTATGAAGTGGACGCCAAAGAGCGTGGTTACTACTGGGCAACTCGTGCAACGGATACGCGTAAGATGTTCACCTTTGCACCTGAAAATATGCCACAAAACGCGGAAACCTCGTTAGATCGCGATGGCAATGGTTTTACTGCTGAAGGTGAAATCGAAGCACAGCCATTCTATGGTTTGTCCGCTCAGTTATGGTCTGAAACTGTTCGCACCGACGAGCAATATGAATACATGGTGTTCCCACGCGTATTAGCAGCGGCAGAGCGAGCTTGGCACCGAGCGGATTGGGAAAACGACTACAAGGCAGGTGTGGAATATTCGCAGCAGACTAACTTGGTTAATGATGAGTTGCTGACTCAAGATTGGAACCGATTTGCCAATGTACTCGGTCAGCGTGAACTCGCTAAATTAGAGAAATCAGGTATTGATTACCGCTTACCTGTTCCAGGCGCGAAAATTGAGGGTGGCAAGCTGGCAATGAATGTTCAGTTCCCTGGTGTTGAGCTTCAATACTCCGTTGATGGCGGTGAAAACTGGATAACATATTTTGATGAACAAAAACCGAGTGTAAGTGGAAACGTCGAGATCCGTTCTGTATCTGCAACAGGTGATCGAGCGAGTCGAGTGACCACCGTTAAGTAACTGCACGGCCATTTAATCGGCTCTCTAGATTGTTAGGGAGCCTTTTTTATGTCATCTATACTGCCCATCTAACCTTTAGAAACTCTATTTCTATGATGGGTTTCTATGTGGAATGTTGTTATTGGGCCTTATATTTTGGCTCACTATTTTAATTCCCCGCTTATTGCGGGTTTTTTTTATACATATCGACAAACAATGCATACTATTTGTTGAGTCGGCCCCCATAATTATGGATCATAGGGGGTTCAAAAATCCTGTAAGCACACGAGGTGTAATTGATGAGTGAATCTGAAGCTCGTCCAACAAACTTTATCCGCCAAATTATTGATGCGGATTTAGCGAGTGGCAAACATACAAGCGTACATACCCGATTCCCGCCGGAGCCGAATGGCTACCTGCATATCGGCCATGCGAAATCTATTTGTTTGAACTTCGGTATTGCTCAGGACTATCAGGGTCAATGTAATCTGCGTTTTGATGATACAAACCCTGAGAAAGAAGACATCGAATACGTTGAGTCTATTAAGAACGATGTTAACTGGTTAGGCTTTGAGTGGAGCGATGAGATTTGTTATTCATCGAACTACTTCGATAAGCTACACGGGTTTGCTATTGAATTAATTAATAAAGGCTTAGCGTATGTTGATGAGCTAAGTCCAGAGCAAATGCGTGAGTACCGTGGCACACTTACCGAAGCTGGTAAGCACAGCCCATATCGCGATCGCAGCGTAGAAGAAAACCTTGAGCTGTTCGACAAAATGAAGAACGGCGAAATCGAAGAAGGCAAAATGAGCCTGCGCGCTAAAATCGACATGGCATCACCATTTATGGTTTTGCGTGATCCGGTTATTTACCGTGTACGTTTTGCGACTCACCACCAGACTGGTGACAAATGGTGCATCTACCCGATGTACGATTTCACCCATTGTATTTCTGATGCGCTAGAGGGTATTACACACTCTATCTGTACATTGGAATTTATGGACAACCGCCGTCTGTATGATTGGGTACTGGACAATATTACGATTGATTGTCAGCCACGTCAGTATGAGTTCAGCCGTTTAAACCTTGAATATACTGTAATGTCAAAACGTAAGCTTAACCAGCTTGTTACTGACAATTTGGTATCAGGGTGGGATGATCCACGTATGCCGACGATTTCTGGTCTGCGTCGTCGTGGTTTCACCTCTGCGTCTATTCGTGAATTCTGTAAGCGCATTGGTGTGACTAAGCAAGACAACACCATTGAAATGAGCTCTCTAGAGTCATGCATCCGTGATGATTTGAACGAAAACGCACCACGTGCGATGGCTGTTCTTGATCCGATCAAAGTTGTTATTGAAAACTTTGATGGTGAAGCGGAAATGCTTGAAGTCGCTAATCATCCGAACAAGCCAGAAATGGGCAGCCGTACTGTACCGTTTACTCGTGAAGTCTACATCGAGCGTGAAGATTTCCGTGAAGAAGCAAACAAGAAATATAAGCGTTTGGTTCTGGGTAAAGAAGTACGTTTACGTGGTGCTTATGTCATTAAAGCTGAGCGTATCGAAAAAGACGAAGAAGGTAACATTACAACTATCTTCTGTACTTACGATAACGAAACGTTGGGTCAAAATCCGGCTGATGGCCGTAAAGTAAAAGGCGTAATTCATTGGGTTTCAGCAACGCAAGGTCTTCCTGCTGAAATTCGTTTGTATGACCGCTTGTTTACGATTCCGAACCCAGGGGCTGCGGATGACTTTGTATCCGTGATTAACCCTGAGTCACTGACAGTGATGAACGGCTTTGTTGAACCATCTTTGGTTTCTGCTGAAGCTGAGAAGGCACTCCAGTTTGAGCGTACAGGTTACTTCTGTACCGACAGCAAAGATTCTTCTGCTGAGAAACTGGTATTCAACCGTACTGTTGGTCTTCGTGATACATGGGCTAAAATCGGCGATTAATTTGCGGATTTTTGCGAATAAAAAACCAGCCATGTGGCTGGTTTTTTTATATCTGGATAATCATTCTTAAGTGGCTAAGTGTTGAGCGCTTAGCTTTTATATTTTTATAATAGCGAATTAATTATCGTGGGTTATGAAGGGTTTCGTCTTCTGAACAGTTACCTTCAATACAGTGACCGTAGAGGTATAAGCTGTGGTTTGTCAGGCGAACATTAAAGCTTGAAGCAATTTCTTTTTGACGTTCTTCGATAACATCATCAGAAAATTCAATTACTTTGCCGCAATCCAAACACACTAAGTGATCATGGTGATGTTGCGTAGCCAGTTCGAAAACAGATTTACCACCTTCGAAGTGATGACGAGTCACAATGCCAGCATCATCAAATTGGTTTAAAACTCGGTAAACCGTTGCCAGACCAATTTCTTCACCAATATCGATTAATTTTTTATACAAGTCTTCAGCACTGATATGTTGGCAGTCAGGTTGCTGTAATACTTCCAAAATTTTCAGACGTGGAAGTGTAACCTTAAGGCCTGCTTGCTTGAGTGCATGATTATTATCTGACATTCGAGTTTCCTATTGGCTATCCACATCAACATGATGCGGTAGTCTTTCTCTTCTTTACTTATTATAAGTGACCACAAGGTAACAATAAACCTCAAAGCGGGTCAATCTTGCTGATATCTAACTTTTCTTTTTGTTGTTAGTTTGTTGTCAAAATGTACATTTCGATTTTAGGGGAGTAATATTTGTCTCATCGTACCAGTTTGAAGGTTAGACGCTATGTATCGTTTCTATAAACCAGCCATCGTCAGGCTGGCTCTGAATTTATGGCCTCCCTTTTGGGGATCAGGAATCAGTATCATTCGTATTTCTAATGACTTTAAAAGCGTACGGATAAAGCTTAAGTTAAGATGGTGGAATAAAAATGCTAATCGAACTCAATATGGCGGCAGTATCTTTTCACTCACAGACCCTGTTTATGCCTTGATGCTGATTGGGTTGTTAGGCCGGCAATATTATGTCTGGGATAAGCATGCTGAAATCAGTTTTATCAAGCCGGGCAATAGTGACTTGTATGCTGATTTTATAATAAGTGATAGCTGTTTAAATGAGATTCTTCAGGCTACAGTGGCAGGTGAGAAGTACTTCCCTGAGTTTTGTGTACAAGTAAAAAATGCAGATGGTGAGATTGTATCTGAAGTGAAGCGTACGCTTTATGTCAGGAAGAAACCAGGGTACCGAGCGGAAGCTGATAATCTCAAACAAGAGGAATTAACATCATAGTCATAGTGTTAGGTAGATTGCAGATAAAAAAACGCCAGAGCAGAGCTCTGGCGTTTTTGGTTATTCGGTGAAATTAATCTGCTAGTTCAGCTAGGCACATTTCATCAAAAATTTGCTTAACCCACTGGGTAACGCGTTCTTCGGTCAATTCAGGCTGACGATCTTCATCAACACATAGGCCGATGAAATTATTTTCATCAACTAGTGCTTTAGATGCTTCAAATTCAAAGCCTTCTGTTGGGAAGTGGCCAACAATGGTTGCACCACGGCCTTCAATGATGTCACGTACTGTACCCATCGCATCACAGAAGTACTCAGCGTAGTCTTCCTGATCGCCACAGCCGAAGATAGCAACTAGCTTGGTAGAGAAATCGATGTTCTCTAACTCAGGGAAGAAGTCATCCCAATCACACTGTGCTTCACCGTAGTACCATGTTGGGATACCCAGTAGTAGAAGATCAAAATTGTCGATATCTTCTTTGCTGCTTTTCGCGATATCTTTAACTTCAACTAAGTTTTTACCTAGTTGCTTCTGGATCATTTTAGCGACTGCTTCTGTATTACCAGTGTCGCTACCAAAGAAGAGTCCTACACTCGCCATAGTAGAAATTACCCGTATTAATTGTTGACCGTTAGCCTGACTGCTAACGAGGTACATTATTCGTTGCTAGGCGCTATGCCTGATAGCCAATGATAACTATTTCGATCTACGAGTCTATGCGATTTAATGATCAAAACCCACCATTGGTTAAATTTATTATCTCAACGTTAACCGATGCCAGCCCCTTCCCAGCTAAGCTGGATAAGACCTTTAGTAATGAAGCCAGTACAGCCTAAAAATAGGACTAACCAGACAATTTTGCGTCCAAAAGGTGGTACATTACCTTGCTTCAGCACATCTTTAATGGCCATACCAATAAAGAAAAAAATGGCAGCAAATAGTAAGTCCAAACCAATGGATTCAAGCAAGTCCATATGCTCATACAACATTAATGTCTCCTTACCTGATCATTGCTAATGTTGAGCTTGGCGCGAACTATACCACAGACAGTAGCCACCTGTTAACGGCTAAGCGGCTTGTAAGAAGTTCAAAATGATACGATTTACGGTCTCTGGTTTTTCTGCGTGCAGCCAGTGTCCAGTATTCGCGACCATATGTGCTTTTGCACTCGGAAATTGACGGTTTATCGCTTCTCGATGCTCAGGCAAGATGTAGTCAGAATTCTGCCCTTTAATAAATAATGTTTTACCATGATAAGTCGGCACGTCTTGCCAACCCATAATCGTATCGTAGTTCGCGATAAGCCCTTCGACATTAAAACGCCAGCCATACTCTCCGTTATCTTGCTTGGCGAATGATTTAAGCAGGAACTGACGTACGCCAGGTTCTACTACATGCATTGCCAGATAGCTTTCCGCTTCACTGCGCTTACTGACAGTGTGTTTAGCCACTTCGCGTAAGCCCGCGAAAACATTTTGATGGCGATGAACATGGTAATGAATAGGGGCCATATCGAGGACGAGAAGCTGCTCTAATCGATTGCCAGCTATTTCTGTCAGCGCCATAGCGACTTTCCCGCCCATAGAATGACCAATAACTGAAAATTGCTCGATGTTGAGTTCATCAATCACACTCAAAACATCTGCGGCCATTTCACGGTAGGTAAAATGAGGGCTATGTGGTGAACGGCCATGGTTACGTAGATCAACACTGATCACTTTATATTTATCTTTCAACGATCTGGCGAGTAGGCCTAAATTGTCGGCACTGCCAAACAAACCATGGATCAAGATGATCGCGCTTCCTTCGCCATTCACTTGGTAATGAAGATTCACAGACTATTTTCTCTTGTTGTTAACGCTTTACCGTAGAGTATAACCTCGGATCACGTTATAATCTCACGGTGATTTTTAAACGGAACGATAATGAACACTACGATGAAGACTATTGAGGTAGACGAAGAGCTATATCGTTACATCGCTAGCCAAACGCAACATATTGGCGAGAGCGCATCTGATATCTTACGCCGATTGCTTATGATGCCAGATCAAGACGCGATTGCTGTGCAGCCAGAGGCCGTTATGCCTGTTCGTCCTAAGGGGATCGTGGTTAGCAAAGATGCTGGTAATGTAGCCCAGACTGATCGCGTTAAAGAAATGCGCAGTCTGCTGATCTCTGATGAGTTTGCTGCTCAGGAAAAAGCGATTGGTCGATTTATGCTGGTTTTATCCTCGCTTTATCATATCGATCCGCAGGGTTTTGCCGAAGCTGCGGCCATTAAAGGCCGTACTCGTGTCTATTTTGCTGAAAGTGAGGAAACACTATTAGCAAGCGGCAAAACGACCAAGCCAAAATCGATCCCAGAAACGCCATTCTGGGTGATCACGAATACTAATACTGATCGCAAACGTCAGATGGTTGAGCAACTGATGGGTAAAATGAACTTCGGTGCAGATATCGTTGAAAAAGTTTGCGGTGAAATTTAACAGGCATTATGCCTATTTGTCTTACAAGGATAAGTTTAATGGCGATTCATCCTCGCGCTGGGCAGCAAGCTCAGCAAGAAGATATGCACAATATTCCTGCGTTGGTGGCGAATTATTTCCTGATTGAGCCAAGTGCTCAAAACCCGCAGCAGAAAGTGGCATTTGGCACATCTGGTCATCGCGGTACTGCCGACAAAGGCACCTTCAATCAGCACCATATTTGGGCAATTGCTCAAGCTGTTGCCGAAGTACGCACTGCTAATGGGGTAACTGGCCCGCTATTTTTGGGTAAAGATACCCACGCATTATCTGAGCCAGCTTTTACCTCAACACTAGAAGTACTGGTTGCTAATGGTGTTCAGGTCGTTATCCAAAAAGATCGCGGTTATACGCCAACACCGGGTATTTCTCACGCGATCCTTTGCCATAACGAAGCTAATGATGCGAAAGCAGACGGTATCGTTATTACGCCTTCACATAATCCACCTCAAGATGGCGGTATTAAATATAACCCTGTCCATGGTGGTCCTGCTGAAGGTGCTTTAACAACAGCTATCGAAACCCGCGCCAATGAAATCATTGCTGCTGGTTTAGTTGATGTTAAGCGTGTTTCAATTGCAGATGCCTTTGCTAGCGACTTTGTTGAAGAGCATGATTTGGTTGCTCCGTACGTTGATGATCTTGTTAATGTTGTCGACATGGCTGCGATTCAGAAAGCAAACCTGAAAATCGGTGTTGATCCACTGGGTGGTTCTGGTATCGAATACTGGCGTCAAATTGGTCAATATTACAATCTTGACCTGACGTTGGTGAACGAGTTTATCGATCCGTCATTCCGCTTTATGTCATTAGATAAAGATGGCGCAGTGCGTATGGACTGTTCATCACCTTATGCGATGGCAGGCTTGCTTGCGCATAAAGACAAGTATGACTTAGCGTTCGGTAACGACCCAGATTATGACCGCCATGGTATCGTGACGCCTGCTGGACTAATGAACCCTAACCACTTCTTAGCGGTTTGTATTGATTACCTATATCGCCACCGTCCAGACTGGGGTCAGGATGTTGCCGTTGGTAAGACATTGGTTTCAAGTGCGTTGATCGACCGTGTTGTTGCTGATCTAGGCCGAGAACTTTGCGAAGTGCCTGTTGGCTTCAAATGGTTTGTTGATGGTCTATACAGCGGTGAGCTGGGCTTTGGTGGTGAAGAGAGTGCTGGTGCATCTTTCTTACGACTGAATGGTACACCATGGTCAACAGATAAAGACGGTATCCTTTTATGTCTGTTAGCCGCTGAAATTACGGCTGTTACGGGTAAGAACCCGCAACAATACTATGATGAGCTGGCGGCTAAGCATGGCGCATCAGAGTATAACCGTATTCAAGCTGTAGCGAATGGTGAGCAAAAAGCAGTACTTAGCAAATTGTCTCCCGAAATGGTTGCCGCTGAAACGCTAGCGGGTGAAACGATTACTGCGCGCCTGACTCATGCGTCGGGTAACGGTGCGGCAATTGGTGGCCTGAAAGTAACCACTGAAAACGGTTGGTTTGCAGCTCGCCCATCAGGTACTGAAGATATTTATAAAATTTACTGTGAAAGCTTTAAAGGTAAAGAGCACCTTGCACTTATCGAAAAAGAAGCACAGGAAATTGTGAGTAAGGTATTTGCTGACGCAGGCATCTAAGCTGGTTAGCTTTTTCTTACGATTAAAAACGCCCGCATGTCGGGCGTTTTTTTATCTCTGCAATTTTATGCTGACGTTTGCTGGCTTATTCGCCAGTATTAGGCCAGCACTCTGGCATCACAAACCAGATTTGATTATCGGGCGCGATAGCCATTGTTGGGTGGCTGACGTTTAATAGTTGGTCGTGATGTTCAACTTGATCAAAGGTTGGAGGGGCTATCCACTGTGGTTTCGAGATGCTTCGTAAGTTGAACTTGTACGCTTGTGAACAATAGCACCAAAGGCCGCTAGCAGCATTGGGGTTCAGCGTGATGGATGAGCCGGAATAATCCTGTTGGCAAGGGTAGAATAATCGGCCTTGCATTATGAGGCGGTGTACTTGTGGCGTACCGTATTGAGAGGAAAATTGGTTCTCATAAGCTGAATGCTGTGACATCGAAAGTTGGTGTGCCAACATTCGTTCGGCTTTCTTATCAAGATTATCGCGGGCATTGGGCCCAGGCCAAGATTGCTCAAAAGCCAGATAAAACTTAATTGCCACCTCCCAATGTTCAAGCTGCCCTGTTAGTTCATTTCTGACAATAAAATCAATCGCCCCTAAGGTTTGTTTATTGTGCGTTAGCTGCAGCTCTTCAGCAATAAGCGTGTAGTGCGGATGGTGAGTAATCAGCTGTTGCCAAAGCCACTGATAAAAGAAGCCAAGCCGATGGTTACCTCTATATTCTTGTGCTGGTGGAAGCACCGCGTGAATGCGAAAGGCATCGAACCAAGTTTGATCGGCAATTAATTCATGGCCAGCAAGTAGCGGGGGGAGCTGCAAAATCGCTTGAGCGCTATTATTCATAAATTCTTCAATAGGCGCGGTGTTGTATTTCAGAGACATAGATACCATTTTATCGTGTGTAGGCTGATGCAAGGCTTATCTTGTTAAGTACTGAGCTATAACTTAGGGTGTTTACTCTAATCATTATCCTTACTATAAGTAAGATTACTAAATGATTGGAGAGGGCGATATGTATAAACATTATTCAACATCGTACATTTTACTACGCCGTACCTTTGTGGTCGTTGCTGGCGTGAGTACTTTTCCCATAATGATTTTTACTTCCATGTATACTCGCTCAAAACTCTATAGCTACTTACATCGAATGTGGCTGAAAACCAGCGATAAGCCCGTTTGGCTTATCGAAAGTGAACATGCTGTAGAAGAACTATACTAGGTTAATTGTGCTTTAGTCACATGGATACCACGTATATGCGTAAAAAGCTGCACACATGCAGCTTTTTTAATGCCTGATTTTCGAGATAGAATATAGAAAACAGATAGAGTGTCGGTGAGTCATTATGACACTCAAAAATACGCTATCTTGAGGTTGCTTAAGCATGCGGCTAAAGAAGGAATAAAAAATATGAATAATATTAAGCTTGAGTCTGAACTCAACAAGTTGCTAAGTCCTCATTTAATTAAAGATTATTGCCCGAACGGTCTTCAGGTTGAAGGTAACGTAGAAGTAAAAAAAATCATTACAGGCGTTACTGCGTGTCAGGCACTGATTGACCATGCAATTGCAGAAAAAGCAGACGCGATATTGGTTCATCACGGCTTTTTTTGGAAAGGTGAACCCGCTGAGATCCGTGGTATGAAGTTTCGACGTATTAAAGCATTGATTGAAAATGGTATTAACTTATATGCTTATCACTTACCGTTGGATGTTCACCCTGAACTCGGTAATAACGCACAATTGGCCAAATTATTAGGTATAGAAGTGCTTGGCGGGCTGGAAGACGGCAACCCTAACTCTGTTGCTATTTATGGTCAACTAGAGCAGCCACTAACTGGTGATGAGCTAGCCGCGCGACTTGCAATTACACTACATCGAGAGCCGTTACATATTGGTGATAATTCTCCGAAAGAAATTAAAACGGTGGGTTGGTGTACTGGTGGTGGCCAAGATTATATTGAATTAGCAGCACAAAAAGGACTGGATGCTTTTATTTCTGGTGAGATTTCCGAAAGAACAGTTCATATTTCCCGAGAATTAGGTATTCATTATTATAGTGCAGGACACCATGCAACAGAGCGTTATGGCATTAAAGCGTTAGGTGAATATTTAGCAATAAAATATGATTTAGATATTAATTTTATCGATATTGATAACCCTGTTTAGGTCTGATTCAGCTATATAGAATAATAAAAGGCTCGCCATTTCTAATGCCGAGCCTTTTATTTTGTGTTGTAAAATTACATACATCGAAAATATGGAGGTGTTGATTCTGTTAGATCTGGGTCTAATTAATATAATCTTTCATTTTTTTACAGGTTTTTAATGTGCTTTCGGTCGGTTTTTTGACTTTCGTCAAAAGATGGGCCTGAATTACGGTCTCGAGTTCGAAATATAATTACAACCATGAATCAATCCGATAATTTAAATTAACTCGTTTGATATACCTTGAATTGTTTATTCAGTCTTTATTCAGGGATGTAAAAAATTACAGGTAATGATTTGCCATTAATAACGAGACATTAATTTAACTCGATCTATGTCAGCCGATATTTTTTACCAGTAAATATTTAACTGGTGTTGGCTGATTTATTTATTGGAGATTCCCCATGACAAAAAAGTGGTTTACCGAAACGGTTGACAGCACGATTTCCATAATGGAAACGTCAGCTGAAAAAGGGTTGGACACTGCGGAAGTTAATAAGCGCACAGAGCAACACGGCACAAATGAGCTTCAAGAACAAGCCGGTAAGTCTGCGCTAGAACTGCTGACTCACCAATTCAAAAATCCATTGATTTTTATTCTAGCCGTTGGTGCGATTGTTTCTTTCTTCACTGGTCACTTAATTGATGCTGTGGCGATTGCCGTCATTATTGTGATTAACGTAGTTATTGCTTTCTGGCAGGAGTTTAAAGCTCAGAAAGGAATGGAAGCACTACGTGACATGGCAGCACCTATGGCGCAGGTACGTCGTAATGGTGAGTGGGTGGATATTCCAGCACGTGAGATTGTTCCTGGTGATGTGCTAAAGATTAGCACGGGTGACATCTTAGCGGCTGACGTTCGTATTATTGAATCTAACCGTCTATCGATTGACGAGGCCGCACTGACCGGTGAATCTGAGCCTGTCGATAAGACAAGTAAAACGCTGGAAGATGGTCATATTAGCTTGGGCGATCAGGTTAACATGGGCTTCATGACCACGATTGTGACAGGTGGTACAGGTGTCGGCATTGTTATTGGCACTGGTATGCAGACTGAGGTTGGCCATATCGCGGACATGATGGCGAATACCGAAGAAACCAAGACCCCAATGCAAGAGCGTATGGATTTGATTGCCAAAACGCTAATGATTGTTGCACTAGGTGTAGTAGCGGTTGTATGTGTTATCGGTCTATACCATGGCATGCCATGGCTTGAAATTCTGAACACAGGTATTTCACTATCTGTAGCAGCAATTCCTGAAGGTCTACCAACTGTTGTTACTATCGTTCTAACCATGGGTTCAACGAAGATGGTGAAGAGCAATGCTCTCGCTAAGCAGCTGGCTGCGATTGAAACTCTTGGTTCAACAACTGTTATCTGTTCAGATAAGACAGGTACGCTGACTCAGAACCAAATGCAGGTAATGAAAGCCTACGATGCATCTGGTCGAAACTGGGAAGTGAGCGGTAAAGGTTTCTCTCCTAAAGGTGAATTTAAGCCTCTTTCACACAGCACAGATGTGAAAGATAGCCCTGAAATGATGCAAGGCTTGGTCGTTGCGACACTATGTAATGATGCTGAGTATATTCAAAATGGCGATAAGTCATCTGTACGTGGTAACCCAACTGAGGGGGCATTGATTGTCGCTGCGGCGAAGGCTGGTCTACAGCAGACTGAAATGCTTTCAACGGGCGGCTACTCAATCATTGAGAAATTCCCGTTTGACTCTACACGTAAAATGGCATCGGTTATTGTTAAAGGCCCTGACGGTAAGCATTTCCTAGCGATTAAGGGTGCGCCAGATGTTGTATTACGTAATGCTTCAGGCTTTATGGTTAACGGTGATGTCGTTGCTCACCAGCCAGCGGTAGCAGAAGGCAACCTGGCTGTAGCTGCTAACCCATCAGAACAGTTAGTTGCGAACTATGAAGCGGCGATTCAAGACTTTGCTCATCAGGCTCTACGTACACTCGCTGTTGGTTTCCGAGAGTTATCGGAAGATGACCTACAGCGTGACCCTAGCGAACTTGAGCAAGATGTGACGATTCTTGGCCTGTACGGCATCATGGATCCACCTCGCCCAGAAGTACGTGCCGCGGTTGATAGCTGTTTTGACGCAGGTGTTCGTACGGTAATGATCACAGGTGACCATGCTCTTACAGCAGCAGCGATTGCACGCGAAATTGGTATTATTCGTAGCGAAGAAGATTTAGTTGTTACGGGTACCCAACTTGATGATATGGACGATGAAGAACTACGTCGTATTTGTCCAAACGTTGCAGTATTTGCCCGTGTATCACCAGAACATAAGCTGCGTATTGTACAGGCTCAACAACACAACAATGAAGTCGCTGCGATGACTGGTGATGGTGTGAACGATGCGCCAGCGCTACGCCGTGCTGACATTGGTGTTGCTATGGGTATTACGGGCACGTCGGTTGCTAAAGATTCAGGCGACTTGATCCTTCTGGATGATAACTTTAGCACCATTGTTAAGGCCGTTCGTCAAGGTCGTCAGATCTTTGATAACCTGCGTAAGTTTATCCGTCAGGCACTAACCGCAAACGTTGGTGAAGTATCAGTAATTCTGTTTGCCTTCCTATTCATGGGCCCTGAAGTGGCATTACCACTGACACCACTGATGATCCTTTGGATTAACTTAGTATCTGATGGTTTACCAGCACTAGCACTTGGTGTTGACCCAGAAGAGAAAGACTTGATGGAGCGTAAGCCGCGTAAGCGTAACGAAAGCTTCTTCAGCGATCACTTAGGTACACGTATTGTGGTACGTGGTTTGGCTCAAGGTGGCATGAGCTTCATGGCATTCAACTGGGCAGTCAACGCTGGCCTAAGCGCTAACTACGCACAGACGATGGCGTTTGCAATGCTAGTGTTCTGCCAGCTATGGCACATCTTTGATTCACGTACGTTCACTACGCTGTTCCGCAAGAACCCATTCACCAACAAGTACTTGTTAGGTGCGGTAGCGTTGTCTGCAACGTTGTCTCTAGGTGTTATCTACACCGGTGTTGGCCAGTTTATCTTTAGCACTGAAGCGCTAACAGCAGGGCACCTATTTACCGTGTTCATTGCAGCTTCACTACCTACATTTATTCTGTCTGGTATTAAAGAGCTAACAAAGACTAAGCTAGTTTAATCTTTGTATGATAAGTAAAGAAAAGGGCCTTTATGGCCCTTTTTTATTATCAAAAGTGACTGGTTTTTAGTAGCGTGACGGGGTAAGTATTGAAAAAAAAGCCACCTTCTTTCGAAGGTGGCTTTCTTACTTATTTACGTGTCTTGTTTATTTACGCAATTTAGTAAATTGCTATTCACGCTCATGAAGAGGGCTGAAATCACGCTGGTTGTAACCCGTGTACAACTGACGAGGGCGACCAATACGATTCGTCGGGTCATTATGCATTTCGTTCCAGTGTGCAATCCAACCGATAGTGCGAGACATCGCGAAAATAACGGTAAACATTGATACTGGAATACCGATTGCCTTCAGAATAATACCTGAGTAGAAATCGACGTTCGGGTAGAGTTTTTTCTCAACGAAATATTCATCGGAAAGTGCAATACGCTCCAGCTCCATGGCAACATCAAGCAGCGGATCTTTAATATCCAGCTCTTTAAGTACATCATGGCACGCTTCACGCATCACGGTTGCACGTGGGTCGTAGTTCTTATAAACACGGTGACCAAAGCCCATTAGGCGGAATGGGTCGTCTTTATCTTTAGCACGTTCAACATACTCAGGGATCTTATCAACGCTGCCAATTTCTTCTAGCATCTTCAGACAAGCTTCGTTAGCACCGCCGTGGGCAGGGCCCCAAAGTGAAGCGATACCAGCAGCAATACAGGCAAATGGGTTCGCGCCCGATGAACCTGCAAGTCGAACAGTAGAAGTCGAGGCATTTTGCTCGTGGTCAGCATGTAACGTAAAGATTTTATCCATCGCACGGGCTACAACAGGGCTGACGGTATACTCTTCACATGGCGTTGCAAACATCATGTGTAGAAAGTTTTCAGCATAGTCTAAGTCGTTACGAGGGAAAATAAATGGCTGGCCGATTGAGTATTTGTAACACATCGATGCAAGCGTTGGCATTTTGGATAGCAGGCGGAACGCTGTGATTTCACGGTGGGTATCGTTATTGATATCTAACGAGTCGTGATAGAACGCTGCGAGCGCGCCAACTACTCCACACATGACAGCCATAGGGTGAGCGTCACGGCGGAAACCATGGAAGAAGCTCGAAATTTGCTCATGAACCATCGTGTGACGAGTTACCGTAGTACGGAATGTCTCATATTGCTCACGAGTCGGAACCTCACCATATAGAAGAATATAACAAACTTCTAAATAGTCAGCATTATTGGCCAATTGGTCAATTGGGTAACCGCGGTGAAGCAGAATACCCTTATCACCATCAATATAGGTAATTTGAGATTCACATGATGCAGTGGCTAGAAAACCCGGGTCGAATGTAAAATAACCGTTAGCACCAAGCTTACGTACATCTATTACTTCTGGCCCTTCAGTGCCCCCGAGAATCGACAGTTCGACGGGTGCTTCCCCTTCAATATGAAGAGTAGCTTTCTTGTCTGCCATAACAATCTCCTTTGTTTTTATAATCCTAATCCAAGGCGGATGTACGATTGTTGTACCTTTCGTACGAGGGAAAGTCAATTTTTGTGGTTCTTTTGTGTGGCATTGTTAATAACTTTGGTTAAAAAAATGCAAATTTCCGAAACTGTGTTAGAGGTCATGTTGCGAGCTTTGTAATTGATTGTTGCGGGGGGTATACTCGCGACAGGTCTCTGGTTCTGCCGCCGCCAGACACAAATGCTTAAGTTATCAAGAAATTTAGTAAGTTAGGTTTAACTGTGTTTTACAAAAATAGTCACACAAAAGCGCAACGATGGGTTGCGTAAATGTTATTGTTTTTGTTGGTTTAAAGCAGGATCGGAGAGTTATAACTATAAAATTGCTTCAATGGAGCTGAGTGGGCAATCACCGTGAAAGTAAATAAGCCAAGACCTGTCAATCTCGACCTACAGACGATTCGCTTTCCCCTAACAGCGATAGCGTCGATCATACATCGCGTTTCCGGCGTGATCACTTTTGTTGCTGTAGCCATCTTGCTCTGGCTACTAAGTATCTCTTTATCCTCCCCTGAAGGTTTCGCCAGTGCTGCCAGCATTGTCAATAGCTTTTTTGCGAAGTTTGTACTTTGGGGCATTTTGACCGCGTTGTTCTACCACATAGTGGTTGGTGTGCGTCATTTGATCATGGATATGGGATATTTTGAAGAAATGGAATCCGGCATTGCAAGCGCGAAAGTCAGCTTCGCGATTGTCGCTGTGCTTTCAGTCTTCGCAGGAGTCTTAGTATGGTAAACAACGTATCAACAGTTGGTCGTAACGGCGTTCATGATTTTATCCTGATCCGTGCAACTGCAATCATCCTCACTTTTTACACAATTTATTTAGTTGGTTTTTTGGCTTTCGGGCCAGATCTAACGTTTGAAACATGGACTGCCTTCTGGGGTAAGTTGAGTACCAAGGTATTCACCATGCTGGCACTACTGTCTATTTTGATCCACGCCTGGATTGGTTTATGGCAGGTATTAACTGATTACATTAAATCTGCCGCTTTACGTGCAGGTCTTCAGTTTGGTGTCGTCGCTGTTCTTTTGGTTTACCTATTTTCTGGTTTCTTTATTGTGTGGGGTGCGTAAGTGAGCATTGCAGTTCGAGAGTTTGATGCCGTAGTAATCGGTGCTGGTGGTGCTGGAATGCGCGCTGCACTACAAATTTCTGAGCAAGGCCTTAAATGTGCGTTGCTGTCTAAAGTATTCCCAACTCGTTCTCATACCGTGTCTGCACAAGGGGGGATTACCGTTGCCCTTGGTAATGCGCACGATGATCACTGGGAACAGCATATGTACGATACCGTAAAAGGCTCTGATTATATCGGTGACCAAGACGCTATCGAATATATGTGTAAGAACGGCCCAGAATCTGTTATTGAATTAGAAAAAATGGGTTTGCCGTTTTCTCGTTTTGATAATGGCACCATTTATCAACGTCCATTTGGTGGCCAATCGAAGAACTTCGGTGGTGAGCAAGCTGCACGTACTGCTGCTGCAGCCGACCGTACTGGCCATGCATTGCTTCATACGCTGTACCAGCAGAATATCAAACATAAAACGACGATTTTCTCTGAGTGGTATGCACTTGATCTGGTTAAAAACGAAGACGGTGCAATCTTAGGATGTACTGCTCTTTGCATGGAAACCGGTGAAGTTTGTTACTTTAAATCGAAAGCAACCATTCTTGCCACTGGTGGTGCGGGTCGTATTTATGCATCAACAACCAATGCACATATCAATACTGGTGATGGTGTTGGCATGGCAATTCGTGCTGGCGTTCCAATGCAAGACATTGAAATGTGGCAATTCCACCCAACCGGCATTGCTGGTGCGGGTGTCTTGGTTACTGAGGGCTGCCGTGGTGAAGGTGGTTACCTTCTCAACAAAGACGGTGAGCGTTTTATGGAACGTTACGCGCCGAATGCGAAAGATCTAGCAGGCCGTGATGTTGTTGCTCGCTCCATGATGGTCGAAATTCGCGAGGGGCGTGGTTGTGATGGTCCTTGGGGCCCTCATATCAAGCTAAAACTTGATCACCTTGGTAAAGATGTTCTTGAATCGCGCCTACCTGGTGTTTGTGAACTGTCTCGTACTTTTGCTCATGTTGATCCAGTAAAAGAACCTATTCCAGTTATTCCTACCTGTCACTACATGATGGGCGGTGTACCAACTCAAGTTTCGGGTCAAGCAATTAAGCAAGATGACAGTGGTGCTGATGTTGAGATTCAAGGCCTATTTGCCTGTGGTGAAATTGCCTCTGTCTCAGTACACGGCGCGAACCGTTTAGGTGGCAATTCGCTACTTGATTTAGTGGTATTCGGTCGTGCAACTGGCCTTCACTTAGGTGAAACACTGAAGAAACAAGCTGAAGCTAAACCTGCTACAGAAGCAGACATTGAAGCGTCTCTTGAGCGCTATAACCGTTGGGAAAACAGTACTGGCGGTGAAGACCCTGCTCAAATTCGTAAAGATCTACAGCAATGTATGCAAAATAATTTCTCGGTATTCCGTGAAGGCGATGCAATGGCGAAAGGCTTAGAAGAGCTTAAAGTTATTCGTGAACGTCTTAAAAATGCATACCTTTCAGATAAATCGACAGAATTCAATACCCAGCGTGTTGAATGTTTAGAGCTTGAAAATTTAATGGAAACCGCTTTTGCCACAGCTGTTGCGGCAAACTACCGTACAGAAAGTCGCGGAGCGCATGCTCGTTTTGACTTCCCTGAGCGTGATGATGCGAATTGGTTATGCCACTCTGTTTATAACCCTGAGACAGAAACAATGTCTAAGCGTGGTGTAAATATGGCACCCGTTCATCGTGAAGCGTTTCCACCAAAAGCGCGTACTTACTAAGGGGAGGATCGAATAATGAAACTGAATTTTTCAATTTACCGTTATAACCCTGATGTTGATAACGCGCCGCATATGAAGGGCTACACCCTTGATGTGCCTGAAGGCTCCGACATGATGGTGCTTGATGCACTGATCTTGTTGAAAGAACAAGATCCAACGTTGTCATTCCGTCGTTCATGCCGTGAAGGTGTATGTGGTTCTGATGGTATTAACATGAATGGCAAAAACGGCCTTGCATGTATTACACCGCTATCAGCCTTGACTGATGAAAAGTCGATTGTGATCCGTCCACTTCCTGGTTTACCCGTGATCCGTGACTTGATTATCGATATGGATCAGTTCTATACCAACTACGCGAAAGTGAAGCCGTTTTTGGTTGATGACGGTGCACTACCACCTGCGCGCGAGAACTTACAATCACCTGAAGAGCGTGCTCATCTTGATGGCCTTTATGAATGTATTATGTGTGCATGTTGTTCGACATCATGCCCATCTTTCTGGTGGAATCCAGATAAATTCATCGGACCAGCTGGATTGCTCGCGGCTTATCGTTGGCTAATTGATAGTCGTGATACTGCAACAGATGAACGATTATCTGATCTCGACGACGCTTTTAGTGTTTTTCGTTGCCATGGCATCATGAACTGTGTAAATGTTTGTCCTAAAGGATTAAATCCGACGAAAGCGATTGGTCATATCAAAACGATGCTGCTGAAACGAGCAGTCTAATTCAACAGAATTATCGATATGCTGACTCTATGATTCGCTCTCTGGAGTCAGCTTTAAGCCCGGCATTGAGACCGGTGTAAATGGCGATAACTAGTGGTTAAGGGAAAACAATGCAGAACGGCGTTATGAAGGCATGGCTTGAGTCTTCACACCTGGCTGGCGCCAATGCAACTTATGTAGAGGATCTCTACGAGTTGTATCTTAGCGACCCAGACTTAGTTGACGAAAAATGGCGTCACGTATTCGGTGATCTGCCTGTTGTGAATGAAACGGTTGTTGAGCAGCCGCATTCACGTGTTCGTGATTATTTCCGGCGTTTGGCTAAAGAAACAACCCATCTAAGTGCTTCCGTCAGCGATCCAGATGTCGATGCCAAGCAGGTTAAGGTACTGCAGTTAATTAATGCATACCGTTTCCGCGGGCACCAAAATGCAAACTTAGATCCGTTAGGCCTATGGCAGCGGGAGCGAGTACCTGATCTCGACCCTGAATTCCATAATCTAACAGCAGATGACTTTAACGAGACATTTAACGTGGGCTCTTTTGCCATTGGGCAAGAGACCATGAAGTTATCTGAACTTTATGACGCATTGAAGAAAACCTATTGTGGTTCGATCGGTGCAGAGTACATGCATATTACTGATACAGAGGAAAAGCGTTGGCTTCAGCACCGCCTTGAATCTGTTGTTGGGCAAGGCGCATTTACCAAAGAAGAAAAGCTTACCTTTCTAGACGAGCTAACGGCTGCAGAAGGTCTTGAGCGCTATCTTGGCGCTAAATTCCCAGGTGCAAAACGTTTCTCTTTGGAAGGTGGCGATGCCATGATCCCAATGGTCAAAGAGCTAATCCGCTACGCAGGTACCAATGGTGTACGTGAAGTGGTAGTCGGTATGGCTCACCGTGGCCGTTTGAACATGTTGGTTAACGTGCTTGGTAAAAAGCCGCAGGACTTATTTGATGAGTTCGCCGGTAAGCATGATGACACATGGGGTACGGGTGATGTGAAGTATCACCAAGGCTTCTCTGCTGACTTTGAAACTCCTGGTGGCGATGTTCACCTTGTTTTGGCATTCAACCCATCGCACCTTGAGATTGTAAACCCAGTGGTTGTGGGCTCGGTTCGTGCTCGTCAAGACCGCCTTGGTGATAGTGATGGTTCACAGGTACTGCCAATTACGATTCACGGTGACTCAGCCGTTGCTGGTCAAGGTGTTGTCGCTGAAACATTCAACATGTCTCAGTCTCGTGGCTACCGTGTTGGCGGAACAGTTCGAATTGTAGTGAATAACCAAATTGGTTTCACCACATCGAATCCGCATGATATGCGCTCGACACAGTACTGTACTGATATTGCGAAAATGGTGCAGGCACCAATTTTCCATGTGAATGCTGACGACCCAGAAGCGGTTGCTTTTGTTACGCGTATTGCGCTTGATTATCGTAATGCCTTTAAGCGTGATGTTGTGATTGATTTGGTATGTTATCGCCGCCACGGCCATAACGAGGCCGATGAGCCAAACGCAACGCAGCCATTGATGTATCAGAAAATCAAAAAGCACCCAACACCGCGTAAGATTTATGCCGATAATCTAACTGATCACAATACAGTGGATCTAGAAACGGCTACATCATTGATTAATGAATATCGTGATGCGCTTGACCGTGGTGAATGTGTCGTTAAAGAATGGCGTCCAATGAAACTGCACTCAGTTGATTGGGAACCCTATATTGGTCATGATTGGACTGTCGATTGGCCAAGTAAGATTGACGAGACTCGCCTACAAGATTTGGCACACCGCCTGTGCCAGTTCCCTGAAAGCCATACACTGCAAAGCCGTGTACAAAAGTTATACAACGACCGCCTTGCAATGGCGAATGGCGACAAAGCCATTGATTGGGGTATGGCTGAAAATCTAGCCTATGCAACCGTCGTTGATGAAGGTCATCGAATTCGCATAACGGGTCAAGATTCTGGTCGTGGTACGTTCTTCCACCGCCATGCTGTTTTGCATAATCAGGCAGATGCCAGCACGTATATTCCATTATCGAATATTCATGATAAGCAAGGTGTTTTCCAAGTCTTTGATTCTGTTTTGTCTGAAGAAGCTGTATTAGCCTTTGAATATGGTTATGCGACAGCCGAACCAGGTGGCTTGACTGTATGGGAAGCGCAGTTTGGTGATTTTGCCAATGGGGCACAGGTTGTTATTGACCAGTTCATTAGCTCAGGTGAGCAGAAGTGGGGTCGTATGTGTGGTTTAACCATGCTGCTGCCACATGGTTATGAAGGTCAAGGCCCTGAACACTCATCGGCGCGACTAGAGCGTTACTTACAATTATGTGCTGAACAAAATATGCAGGTGGTTATCCCATCAACGCCAGCACAGGTTTACCACATGCTGCGCCGCCAGGTGGTACGCCCAATGCGTCGTCCATTGATTGTAATGTCGCCGAAGTCATTACTGCGCCACCCACTTTGTACATCAACACTGGATGAGCTAGCGAATGGTAATTTCCAGCCAGCAATTCCGGAAGTTGACGACTTAGATCCAAAGCAGGTGAAGCGTGTCGTATTCTGTTCTGGTAAGGTTTATTTTGATCTTCTTGAACAGCGTCGCAAAAACGAACAGACAGATGTTGCTATCGTTCGTATAGAGCAGCTATACCCATTCCCTAAAGAAGATGTTGAAGCTGCCTTGGCAGATTATCAACATGTTAATGACTTCGTGTGGTGTCAGGAAGAACCGCAGAACCAAGGTGCATGGTACTCAAGCCAGCATAACTTCCGTTCTGCGTTACCGGTCGGAGCTCAGTTGGAATATGCAGGCCGTCCGGCTTCTGCATCACCGGCTGTAGGCTACATGTCGGTACACCTGAAACAGCAAAAAGCGCTAATTGAAAGCGCATTAACTACAGACTAATAAGAACTGGAACAAAAAGGACAAAGCCGATATGACGATCGAAATTCTGGTTCCCGATTTACCTGAATCAGTTGCAGATGCGACAGTAGCGACTTGGCATAAGCAGCCAGGCGACGCAGTAACACGTGATGAAGTTCTGGTTGATATCGAAACTGATAAAGTTGTGCTGGAAGTTCCAGCACCAGAAGATGGTGTTCTAGAAGCTATTCTAGAAGGCGAGGGTACAACCGTTTTAACTAAACAGCTTATTGGTAAGATCAAAGCTGGAGCGGTAGCGGGCGAACCAACAAAAGATGTACCAGCAGAAGCGGAATCATCACCGAACAAGCGCAACACAGCAGCGTTAGGTGAAGAGACGAATGAAGCGCTTAGCCCAACAGTACGTCGCTTGCTTGGCGAGCACAGTATTAAAGCATCTGATGTGAAAGGCACAGGTGTTGGCGGCCGCATTACTCGTGAAGACGTTGAAGCTTTTGTTAAAGAGGGCAAATCAACACAAGCACCAGCAGCACCTGCTGTTGAAACTAAAGTGGAAGCACCTCTTGCTCATCGTAGTGAGAAACGTGTACCAATGACCCGCCTACGTAAGCGTGTCGCTGAGCGTCTGCTTGAAGCGAAAAACAGCACGGCGATGCTAACCACATTTAACGAAGTAAACATGAAGCCAATCATGGATCTTCGTAAACAGTACAAAGACATTTTTGAAGAGCGCCATGGGATTCGCTTAGGCTTTATGTCTTTTTATGTGAAAGCGGTTGTTGAAGCGCTAAAACGCTACCCAGAAGTTAATGCGTCTATTGATGGTGATGACATTGTTTATCATAACTTCTTCGATGTTAGCATTGCGGTTTCGACACCACGTGGTTTGGTAACACCTGTGCTGCGTGATTGCGACAAGCTAAGCCTTGCTGAAATCGAAAAAGGCATTCGCGAACTAGCGATTAAAGGCCGTGATGGCAAGTTAACCGTTGATGAGTTAATTGGTGGTAACTTTACTATCACTAACGGCGGCGTATTCGGCTCACTGATGTCGACGCCAATTATCAACCCACCACAAGCTGCGATTTTGGGCATGCATAAAATTGCTGACCGCCCAATGGCAGTTGATGGCAAAGTTGAAATTTTACCAATGATGTACCTAGCACTGTCTTATGACCACCGCTTAGTGGATGGAAAAGAGTCAGTGGGCTATTTGGTAACAATTAAAGAACTTTTAGAAGACCCAACACGTCTATTACTAGACGTATAACACTGATTGTGAAGCCGGGCAGGCTCGACGTCCGGCTTATATTCACGGTGAGTGATTAACGAAGAAATACCCAAGAGTATTTCATATGGATATAACAAGTCCCGCTAGGGATATGAAAACGGATAGAACATCATGAATTTGCATGAATATCAGGCGAAACAGCTGTTCGCTGAGTACGGTCTGCCAGTTCCAGAAGGTTATGCTTGCGATACCCCCCAGGAAGCTGCTGAAGCTGCCAGTAAGATTGGTGGTGATAAGTGGGTAATTAAATGTCAGGTTCACGCAGGTGGACGTGGTAAAGCGGGTGGTGTTGAGCTACACGATAATAAAGAAGGTCTTAAAGAGTTTGCCCAAAAATGGTTGGGTAAAAACTTAGTGACTTATCAAACAGATGCAAATGGTCAGCCAGTGACTAAAATCTTGGTTGAAGAAGCATCGAACATTGCAAATGAGCTGTACCTTGGTGCGGTTGTTGACCGTGGCACCCGACGCATTGTTTTCATGGCATCAACCGAAGGTGGTGTGGATATTGAAAAAATTGCCGAAGAAACGCCAGAGCTAATTCATAAAGCTGCGATTGATCCATTGGTTGGCCCTCAGCCATACCAAGGTCGTGAGCTTGCATTCAAGCTTGGCCTGAAAGGCGACCAAATTAAGCAATTCACCAAAATATTCCTAGGTCTTGGCAACATGTTTGCTGACTATGATTTGGCTTTGCTTGAAATCAACCCATTGGTTATTACCGGTGATGATAACCTGCTGTGCCTAGATGGTAAAATCAACATTGATTCAAACGCAATGTACCGTCAGCCAAAACTGCGTGAAATGCACGATCCTTCGCAGGAAGATGAGCGTGAAGCACATGCTGCACAGTGGGAGCTAAACTATGTTGCGCTTGATGGCAGCATTGGTTGTATGGTGAACGGTGCTGGTCTTGCTATGGGTACGATGGATATCGTTAACCTGCACGGTGGCCAGCCTGCTAACTTCCTTGATGTTGGCGGTGGTGCAACCAAAGAGCGTGTAACTGAAGCATTTAAGATCATTCTATCTGATACCAATGTGAAAGCCGTACTGGTTAACATTTTTGGCGGTATCGTACGCTGTGATCTTATTGCAGAAGGTATTATCGGCGCAGTTGAAGAAGTTGGTGTTGAAGTGCCAGTTGTTGTTCGACTAGAAGGTAACAACGCGGTACTTGGCGCTGAAACTCTAGCAAAAAGTGGCCTGAATATTATTGCTGCGACTTCCCTAACTGAAGCAGCGGAAAAAGTAGTTGCTGCAGCGGAGGGCAAATAATGTCAGTACTAATTAATAAAGATACCAAAGTTATCTGTCAGGGCTTCACGGGTGGTCAGGGGACTTTCCACTCAGAGCAAGCGATTGACTACGGAACACAGATGGTTGGCGGCGTATCGCCAGGCAAAGGCGGTACAACACACCTTGGTCTACCTGTGTTCAATACTGTACGTGATGCAGTAGAGGCAACGGGCGCGACTGCAACGGTTATCTACGTACCTGCTCCATTCTGTAAAGATGCAATTCTTGAAGCAATTGATGCCGGAATTGAACTGATTGTAACGATTACTGAAGGCATCCCTACATTGGATATGCTTGATGTTAAAGTGCGTCTTGATGAATCAGGCGCACGTATGATTGGCCCTAACTGCCCAGGTGTTATTACACCTGATGAGTGTAAGATCGGCATCATGCCTGGCCACATTCATAAAGCGGGTAAGGTTGGCATCGTATCTCGTTCTGGTACGTTGACTTATGAAGCTGTTAAGCAGACAACGGATGAAGGTTTCGGCCAGTCAACTTGTGTTGGTATTGGCGGAGACCCAATCCCGGGTTCTAACTTTATCGACGTGCTTGAGCTGTTCGAAAAAGATCCAGCGACTGAAGCGATTGTTATGATCGGTGAAATTGGTGGGACAGCGGAAGAAGAAGCGGCAGCCTACATTAAAGAAAATGTCACTAAGCCTGTTGTTTCTTACATCGCTGGTGTTACGGCGCCTCCAGGTAAGCGTATGGGCCACGCTGGTGCGATTATCTCTGGCGGTAAAGGTACGGCTGAAGATAAATTCCAGGCATTGGAATCAGCTGGTGTGAAAACCGTGAAGAGCCTTGCTGACATCGGTAAAGCACTACGTGAAGTAACGGGTTGGTAAGCTTCTAGCTACCCTCGTTGCAAACATAAAAACCCGCCATTGGCGGGTTTTTTTATGAAGGTATTGTGGCACAGTGACGGAGATTCAGGGCATGTTCAATCGTTAGTCAGTACACTTATTAGGTGCGAAGGACTTTTTTTCGTGCGGAATTTATGAGCCTAGCGGTAGGAGATACGAATGAAATGGTGCGGTATACTATTTATATTCGGTTGGTTTACGGTGC
Organism: Photobacterium makurazakiensis; assembly: GCF_050336715.1. Taxonomy (NCBI): domain Bacteria; kingdom Pseudomonadati; phylum Pseudomonadota; class Gammaproteobacteria; order Vibrionales; family Vibrionaceae; genus Photobacterium; species Photobacterium makurazakiensis. The sequence goes on along the minus strand of NZ_JAKJSJ010000009.1, from coordinate 373,894 downwards.
TGCCAGTAATGGCGGATGAAGATAAACCGGCATACGAAGACTGTATTCTTGAACATGTTTCTTTAGCAGAAAATGGTACTGCGGCTAATTTGATGACCAATGCTTGCCATCGGCTCTATATTGATAACTTTATGTTGTCGGAAAAAGATCAGGGCTATTTTCAATGCTTACTCGATTATTTACCGCCGTCAAAAAGTACAAGTGTGGCCATGCAAGTTAAAAGTACCTGCAACAGTAGGCATCGAAGCTTATTCAATTAACCATGCCTGCTAAATTAGCAGGCATTGATAATAAAAATGGTTAGGCTTCAGTACGCTTTAATTGACTGAGCATGAATAAGCCTGCGGCTGCGACCACGACGGAAGGGCCTGCAGGGGTATCGTAGTGCCATGACATAGCAAGGCCAATCATGACGGAAATTGACCCAATGATAGACGCGAGTCCAGCCATGATCTCTGGACTAGGAGCAAAGCGTCTTGCTGTCGCGGCAGGTATTATCAGTAATGAGGTTATGATCAACGCCCCAACAAACTTCATTGCGACGGCAATAACCAAGCCAACCATTAGCATCAGCAATAGTCGCATTAAATCGACATTAATTCCTTCTACTTGCGCAAGATCTTCATTGATTGTTGAAGAGAGTAATGGGCGCCATAAGGTAACTAGAAGGCCTAACACAATCATGCCGCCACCATAAATCCAATATAAGTCGTTGGTCGTTACAGCAAGTAAATCACCAAACAAATAAGACATTAGATCGATACGGACGTTGTCGAGGAAGCTGATGGCAACAAGCCCCAACGATAATGCGCTATGCGCTAAAATACCCAGTAAGGTATCTGTTGCGACATACTTTTGTTTTTGCAAGCTGACTAAGATAACGGCCAGTGTCAAACAGCAGATAATAAGTGCAAGGTTTAAGTTTATATTAAATAAAAAACCGAGTGCGATACCCAATAATGACGCGTGTGAGAGCGTATCACCAAAGTAGGCCATTTTACGCCATACCACGAAAGAACCTAAAGGCCCTGCTAATATGGCAATGCCAATACCAGCGATGAGAGCTGGTAGAAGTAACTCAAGCATTTTGGTTCTCTTGTTGTTCTGTATGATTGTGCTGGCAAGGGCCTATTGGACTACCAGATAAGTCATGCTCGTGATTATGGTGATGTTGGTATAAAGCCAACTGCTCGCTTTGTTGTTGGCCAAAAAGTGCCACATAATTGGGGTGGCGAGTAATAGACTCGGGTTCACCCGAACAGCAAATGTGATGGTGTAGACAGATCACATGGTCGGTTTTTGCCATCACTAAATGAAGGTCATGCGAGACCATTAAGATTGCGCAATTCAGCTTATCACGTAGCGATTGTATTAAACTATAAAGCTCGAGTTGACCGTTTACATCGACGCCTTGCACTGGCTCATCTAACACTAACAGATCGGGTTTTTGTAAAAGTGCACGTGCTAACAGCACTCGTTGCATTTCACCGCCAGACAGCGAGTGCATATTACTATGGTGTAGGTGCTTACCATTAACGAGTTCAAGCGCATGAATTCGATCTGACTCTTTGTAACGGCCGGCTAAACGCATAAAGCGATCTACATTCAGCGGCAGTGAGCTATTAAGCTCGAGCTTTTGCGGTACATAGCCAAGACGAAGACCCTTTGGGCGAATAATTTTACCCGCGCTTGGCTTTCTTAGGCCGGTAATGACTTTGACGAGAGTCGATTTACCTGCACCATTAGGACCAATCAAGGTTGTGATTTGTCCACGTTCTAGCTTGAGTGATACTTGGTCAAGGACATGACGATCGGAGAACGTCACGGTCACAGCCTGTAATTCAACTAAGGTTGTCATAATTTCTTTGCTTAAGATGTTTGCCAAAGTGATATGTTATAATATAACATTTCATTCTAGTGTTGTAATCAAGAATTATTTCGGGACCCCATTATGCGCCGTTTTTTGTTTTCTTGCAGTTCTATTGGACTGCTTTTATCGTCATATGCTCAGGCACAAGAGTTAAACATTGTCACGACAGTCAAGCCCCTTAACATGGTAGTGCAAGAGTTAACGGCTGGTGTGACAACTAGCTCGACCTTATTGCCTGTTGGTGCTTCCCCGCATGATTATGCATTACGTCCTTCAGATGCCAAAAAATTAAATGAGGCCGATTTAGTTATCTGGGCTGGGCCTGAGGTCATGAAGGTCATGAAGGTCATGAAGGTCATGAAGGTCATGAAGGTCATGAAGGTCATGAAGGTCATGAAGGTCATGAAGGTCATGAAGGTCATGAAGGTCACGGACATCATGACGAATCTAGTAGTCACGAAGGACACGACCATGGCAGTGATGGTCACGAAGGGCATAGCCATGAGGGGATCGATCCGCACTTATGGTTAGGTCCACAGCAGGTTATTCAAGCTTCAGGCGTGATCACGCAGAAACTTATTGAGCTGGACCCAGATCACCAGGCAGAATATGAAGCAAACCTTATCCGTTTCTCGGCAGAAATTACGGCAACAATGGTAGAGCTTGAAGCTGAATTAAAGCCAGTTCTTAATAAGGGCTATTTTGTATTCCATGATGGTTACGGCTATTTTGAAGAACAGTTTGGTTTAAATAATCTCGGTCATTTTACGGTTGAACCTGATCGCCGACCTGGTGCAAGAACGTTGGTTTCAATTCGGAAATCGCTAAAAGATGCGCATGCAACATGTGTGTTTAGTGAGCCACAATTTTCACCTGCCGTTATTAATAGTGTGATCAATGGTACTGATGTCAATATAGGTACTTTAGATCCAATGGCGACAAATATTAGTGATGCAACGGGTGGTTATACAAAGTTTCTACGTGAAATGGGACAGAGCTTTATTCAGTGTCTTAAGTAAATATTCATGATGGTGATTAATTATTGCTAATAAGTAATACTGATTGTCGTCAAAAGAAAAAGAAATAAAAAGCGTACTCCGGTACGCTTTTTATGTACTAAGCCACATTTTATAAATATGATCTTATATTCACTATTATGATGTAGCATAATAAGCATATATATCAGATTGTAGGTTAAGGTTTGTGGTTGCCCCTTTAAATGTCATGGTTAGACAGCGGATCATTCTTTGTTGCGTTATATTGATTACTTGCTTTTTTTCAATGGTAGCAACGGCCTCTAACCACTTGTTTTACCCACTACCGCATCAGGAAGCGGGAAGCTTGATTGCAGCCAAGAAAATCATAAAAAACACCCATGGCGGGCTGTGGTTTGTCGATGTTCATGGTGCGCTTATTTTCTATGATGGCCGACAACTGAAACCTGCAATTGATCAAGCTGGAAATGAACTTACGGGTGTTACCGATGCCGTTATGATTAATAACGGTTTATGGTTAGTTAAAGATAGCGATGCTTTTTATTATTCCCCGGCAAAAACGGCACTATATAAGCTCAATATTAGCCAAGTACCTATGGAGTATGTGGTTGAAAGTGATGGCGCGGCTTTATTTGCTAATAGGCGAGGGCTTTACCGCCTACAGCAGCGCTCGCAAATTCCTGACTTCACTTCTTTTCCGCGGCCCTTAAAACTATCAGGCTTATATTCAGCGGGTGACTCTATTTTTGTCGCACTGGCGAAAGGGGTGTATGAATATAGGCAGGATAAAATAGTTTCAGACTTATTACTTCCTGAACATGATGTTACTGCGATTTATCAAGATGATCAGCAGCAGCTTTGGTTTGGTACCTTGAATGGTCTCTTTCTTACTCGTGAAGCTCGGAAAGTCGATTTAAAGCGTAGTGACAGTCAATCAGTTTCTTCTATTGTACAAACTGAGTATGGGTTATGGGTTGGTAGTAAAAGCGGGTTGTACGTTCTTGATCAAGAGACTAACGCTATCGCACATTATCAATCTTCAGTGCATGATATGTATGCACTGGAAGGCAACCGTATTCATGCGATGTTGCGAGATGAGAATGGCTCACTATGGATCGCAACAAATAACGGGGTCAATTATTTACCCCCAACAACGGCACTAATGAAGCGTTTACGTTATGGTGAAGGGTCGTTACCTGCTGCACAAATTAATGATATCGAACAAACCAGTGATGGACGTACTTGGTTGGCAACCGATAATGGTTTATTCGAATTATCCGCATTTTTGAAAATCGTTCAGCATCAACCTGCATTGGGCAAAGTAAATCAGGTAGCCTCAAGGCGAGATCAGCTCTGGTTAGCCACAGAGCACGGAGTAGAGGTTTTTTCTCGTCAAACTGACACATGGAAGGCATTAGCCATACCAGATCACTTCCAACAAAGTGAAGTCGTTAGTTTAATGGTTGATCATTTTGGTTCGGTTTGGATTGGGATGACTTCGCGTTTATATCGATATTGGCCTGATAGTAACGAGTGGGTATCGTTTGGCAGCCATTGGCTACGTGACCCTAGAGGGGATGAGCAAGTCACGACCGTTTTTGAAGACAGCGAATATCAAATTTGGGTTGGTACTGATTATGGTTTATATCTTTTTGAAGCAGGCCGGCTCTATTTAGAGAGTGGGACGACGAAAGAGGGCGGCGTACTCGATATCTATGAAGATAGAATTGGGCAGCTGTGGGTAGTGAATAATCATAGTTTACAGTATTCACAAACACTCAAGCCTTTGTCATTCCAAGGTGTTGCGCTATCAGGTGTCCGCGCTAACCCTTATTGTATCGTTGGCGACAACAATGGTTTATGGGTGACGAGCAGTAAAGGGCTCTCTTACTTTTCGTTTACAGGCAATATTAAACGTCACTTTAAGTCTCCTGAAGGGATCATTGCCAGTGAGTTCTATTCACAAGCATGTATTCGAGGTGCTAGTGGTAAATTGATTTTTGGTGGCAGGGAAGGGGTACTGGAAGTTGCCCCAGATAAGATACTGGCAAGTCACGAGTCAAATCTTCAGTTAACCTTGAGTGAAGTCAAAACTGATAATGACTTACGTCAGCTTGCAGGTGCAACAGGTGACACTCTAACACTTCACTACGGTACTTCGATTAATTTTGAATTCAGTACCATGCCTTTTTACGGTAGACCAGCATTATCGTATCGGTTGATAAAAGACAACAAGGAGCCATCAAATTGGCTGCAGATCGACGGTAGCTCTTTGTTGATCGATTCGCTTCCGCCAGGTGAGTTTGTACTTGAGGCAAAAATTGATCGTATAGGAAGCGATACTGGTGAGGTTTTGCAATACGCCTTCAATGTTGAACGGCCGTGGTTTTTATCGGTTGGCTTAATAACACTCGCTATTGTGCTGGTTATTGTTTGTATTTTGTTGTTTTTAACTTGGCGAGCCCGGGCATTTAAAGACCAAAATATGCAGCTAAAACAGGCGGTATTTCGGAAAACCGGCAAAATTGAGTTACAGAAGAAGCAACTTAATGCAAGCAATGTGCAATTACAGCGTATTTTGTCTATCCGCCAAAATATAATGGCCCAGTTATCGCACGAGTTACGCACTCCATTACGCCTTTCACTGAGTTTGTTATCAAACATTCGACAAGAATCCCCGTTTATCGACGATGATAAATTGGATGCCACAGAAAAGAACATTACACACTCGTTGCACGTCGCTGAGCAAATTTTGTCACGTGATACATTAGCACTGGTAGAGCCAGAAAAATCTTGTGAGCAGCTTGTGAGCCCAATTATTCAGGCTTCTTGCATGAGCTGGCAAGTGGAAGCGGAAGAAAAACAGATCGTCGTATGCCTGGAAGATGAAACGGAAGGGTTGAGTGTTTATATGGCGCCATACCACCTAGAGATCATGCTGGGTAATTTACTGTCTAATGCGCTTAAGTATACTGGCGATAAAGGGTGCATCACGGTTGCAGTCAGAGAGCTACATAAGCAGTTGGTTATTTCAGTCAGTGATACTGGTAAAGGCATGTCGGAAGAGACAAAAGCCCATCTTTTTGAAAGCTACTATCAGGAAGAGCCAGAATTAAATCCGAAAGCTGGTTTTGGCTTAGGGCTCAGCACTGTTAAACAACTGGTGGAGCTGTATGGCGGTGATATTTCAGTTATTAGCTACCAGGGCGTTGGTAGTGAATTTATCCTGCGGTTCCCTGTGCATCATCGAGCCCAGAGTGTGGTGAAGCCCACTGGTGATCAGCAAGAGTACTATACGCCGATGCCACGTGTGTTGATTGCTTCTGAAGATCCCCATGTGCGAGTTTGCCTGAGGGAGTTAATGGAGCAAGATTATAACGTGCTTTTCGCCTCTGATGGTTATGAGGCGCTCATGATGGCCTATGAGCACTTTCCTGACTTGCTGATTATTGAGGCGGTTTTACCAGGGCTTGGGGGTGAAGCACTAAAACAGCGTTTAGTCGACGAACCTGATATTAATCATGTACCGAAATTTGTTTTATTAGTCGACGGTGATACTGAAAGTGACAGTAACTGGGTTGATGGCGCTCTGATAAAACCGCTAACGCCTGAGTTGGTACTAGCACAGGTATCGCAATTACTGCCACTTCCAGTACATTCTCAGCATGTTATTGTGAAAGATGCAAATAGCTGGAAAGAGGAAGTAAAGACGTTAGTTTCTACATGCTTCCACCACCCCGATTTTAGTATTGCGTCAGCAGCTAAAGCCTTTGATAGCTCTGAACGCCAGTTTCAACGTAAGTTTAAGCAAGAGTATGGTATTGCGTTTAACGATTATATTGCTCAGTTTAGGCTTGATCAGGCTGCGATGATGTTAAAACAAGGGGATCAAGTTTCAGACGTTGCACTCTCATGTGGATTTAACGACCCATCTGACTTCAGCGCACAATTTAAAGCCCGAATAGGTCAAACCCCCAAACAATATGCCCAGTGTTCTAGGGGCGTCGAATAAAGACTAAGAAGGCGTAAACTGCACACGCTATAAACAACGGGGTATGGTCTTACCGACCATACTTCGGACACTCTGGCATCTTATAATGCTGCAGATCCATTGAAATCGAAAATTACCCACCGAAATAAGCCCTATAGCAATTGGCTTTGCATTACCTATTAATGCTGAAAAATAGGCCATAACCTAATGATATGCCACATAATTGGATGATCCTCATAAATGAAATCAATAAACTCAAAAATGAGTGTCTTTTATTGATTTAAAACAACCTTAATTATGTTTCAATCTGTAACAATGATAAAAATGAAAACTATTCTTATTTAAGGTTGCGATTTAGTATGAAGCTATCTGAATTGTCGTGTGGAGCCAAAGGCATCGTGACTGGAATGTCGATGCTACCTGCGGCTACGCGTAAAAAATTGATGGTTATGGGCGTTTTACCCAATACGCCTGTAAGTGTTGTGCGTGTAGCACCACTAGGGGACCCATTGCAGATACGTGTACGAGGTGTTGATCTTGCCTTACGTAAGCAGCTTGCTGATAGTATCGAGGTGGAGATCCAATAATGGAATACAATATTCTGACTGTTGGTAACCCTAACAGTGGTAAAACGACATTATTCAATGGCTTAACTGGCGCTAAACAGCAGGTTGGCAACTGGGCTGGCGTAACCGTAGAAAAGAAAACAGGGCGTTATGACTGTGCCGGCGATTCATTTGCCTTAACAGATCTACCCGGTATTTATAGCTTAGATAGCGCGAATGATGAAAACAGTTTAGATGAAGCGATTGCTTCCCGGGCTATTCTAACAACACCGACTGATGTCATTATTAATGTTGTTGATGCTTCTTGCTTAGAACGTAGCTTATATATGACATTGCAGTTACGCGAGCTTGGCCGCCCCATGGTCGTGGTACTGAATAAGATGGATGTACTTGAACGACAGCGTCAGGTATTGGACGTTAAGCTGCTTGAAAAAGTGCTGGGTTGTCCAGTAATGAGTTTGTCAGCGAACAATATTAAACAAGTCTCTGCATTTAAAACCAAGCTACATAAGATGTTGGCACAAGGCATTGCTATAAGCGATATTGCACTTGATTATGGCCAGCAATTTGAACAAGCGGTGACTGAACTTGAGCCATTTTTCTCTAATGAGAAACTTAAAGCTCGCGCCCAAGCGATTCGTGTTCTCGAAAATGACACTTTAATCATTAACACTTTATCGGAAGAACACAAAGCCGCAGCTTGTAATGTGCGTAATAAATTACAGGTTGATCTTGACCCAGATATTCAAGTCGCCGACACACGATATAGCCACTTATACCATGTATGCCAAAAAGTACGCCGCCAAGAAGGTAAACTAAGCCGCAGCGTGAGCGACAAGATAGATCAGGTACTTTTGCACCGCGCATTTGGTATTCCGTTCTTTTTTGTTGTTATGTATTTGATGTTTATGTTCTCTATAAATATCGGTAGTGCATTTATCGACTTTTTCGATATTAGTGTGGGTGCGTTGCTTGTTGATGGCGGCCATTACCTATTGGATGATCATTTACCGGTTTGGCTCGTTACGGTTATCGCAGATGGCATTGGCGGTGGTATACAAACTGTCGCAACCTTCATTCCTGTTATTGCTTGTCTTTACTTGTTTCTTGCAGTGCTGGAAAGCTCAGGTTATATGGCTCGTGCTGCCTTTGTTTTAGACAAAGTCATGCAGAAAGTTGGCTTGCCGGGTAAAGCCTTTGTACCGTTAGTGCTCGGTTTTGGCTGTAATGTACCAGCCATTATGGCAACCCGTACGCTAGAGCAAGAACGTGAACGTAAGTTAGCAGCTGCAATGGCACCGTTTATGTCTTGTGGCGCACGTCTGCCAGTTTATGCTTTATTTGCCGCGGCATTTTTCCCTGAAAATGGACAGAATGTGGTATTTGGACTGTACCTGTTAGGCATTGCAGCCGCAGTACTTACTGGTTTGGTACTTCGTCATACTATCTACCCTGGTAGTAGTGACAGCTTTATCATGGAGATGCCAGATTACGAGCTACCAACCATGCGTAATGTGGGCATCAAAACATGGCAGAAGCTTAAACGTTTTGTATTAGGTGCGGGTAAAACCATTGTCGTGGTTGTCGCGATATTGAGTTTCTTCAACTCGATGGGGACTGATGGTTCATTTGGTAATGAAGACTCAGCCAACTCTGTGCTATCAAAAGCGGCACAGGTTGTAACACCAGTACTTGCTCCTATTGGTATAAAAGAAGATAACTGGCCTGCAACTGTGGGGATTATTACCGGTATTTTTGCCAAAGAGGCCGTGGTTGGTACATTGAACAGCTTGTATGCCCCTTCAACAGATGACGGTGGTGAAGAGTACAACTTGCTGGCGAGCCTACAAGAAGCTGTAGGTAGTATTGCTGATAACTTGAGTGGTTTAAGTTACTCTGATCCGCTTGGTATTGATGTCGGCGAACTCAGTGATACGGATGCAGTAGCGGAAGAACAAGAAGTTGATGCGTCTATTTTTGGTAATATCCAAGCGAAATTTGTTAGTTCAGCGGCGGCAATGGCGTATTTGATTTTCATCTTACTCTATACCCCATGTGCAGCTGCGATGGGCGCCTATGTTCGTGAATTTGGTCAAAAGTTTTCGTTATTCATTGCCAGTTGGACGATGTTATTGGCGTATACCGTTGCCACCTATTACTACCAAATCGCGCATTTTACGGACCACCCAGTGTCTAGCATGTTATGGATTGCGTTATTTACGGCCATAAATGCAGCCTTGCTGATTATCTTCAAACGCCAAGGTAATTATAAACAAGAGCAGGGCTTAGTAGCGTTATGATCTTACAGCAGCTAAAGCAGTATATTGAGCAACACCACCGTGTTAGCCGTAAAACGTTAGCTATCCATTTTGGTCTGTCAGAAGACGGCGTAGAAGCCATGCTTGATGTTTGGATACGTAAGGGCAAGGTGGGTCAAGAGCTGGTAGGCTGTGATAGTGATGGTTGTTGCCAAACGGCAAAAGAGATTTGGTATCGCTGCCTAAAGAGTAATGAGCTTCCTATTACTGTTATGCGAGGCTGATACTTACCAATTTGTGATTGGATAGTCGTATGTAAAAGGCAACCGTGGGGTTGCCTTTTTTATTGCCGCTATTGGGGAACGAAGCCATTAATTTGGCTAAGTTCGTCACGAAGCTCATCGACTAAGGCTTGCTGTACGTCATTACTACGCTGTGTACCGTCGGTGTTCCCCCATACCGGACCAGGCCACGCGATGTCATTTTTGAAACGTGCGATATGGTGGACATGTAATTGTGGAACTAGGTTACCCAGTGCACCAACATTTATCTTGTCGGCTTGATAGTCTTGTTCAAGTAGCTGAGCGATAGCGCTCGACTCGCGCATTAATTGGAATTGTTCATCTTCTGGTAAATGATGGATCTCTGTGAGGTTATATTTACGTGGAACTAAGATTAACCATGGTCCAAGTGCTTCTTTCGAGAGCAAAACTTGGCATAAAGGTAAATTGCCCAGCACGTTGGTATCTGCTGCTAATCTCGAATGGAGTGTAAATTGCATTATGATATTCCTTAAATGTATTGCGCTGCTCACATGCTGACGTTTTATCGCATCATTCTCGCGAATGAGTAGGTTAGGATAACGATAAGGAACAGCACTGTCATTAGTCAAGTAGTGTGAAAACATAACAAGAGTAATGGCTTATGCGTACACTCGACGTTACTTCTAGTACGCATGAGTCGCGCGTATGAGCATTTTATTATTATTGCGATATGAAGGTAGGAGTGGGTGCATGGTGGCTGAATATCAAGAAGTACTGGATTTTTGGTTTGGAGAGTTACAAGAAGAAGTAACAGCAACAGACCGAAATGCCCTGTGGTTTCAAGGGGGGCAAGATACTGACCAATTAATTGCCAGTCGTTTTCAAGGGTTAGTGAGTCGAGCGGGGCTTGGAGAGCTTGGACATTGGTCGGACTCACCACGAGGAACACTGGCTTTGGTGATATTATTGGATCAGTTTACGCGCAATATTTACCGAGGTTTGAGTGCTGCTTTTCGTTATGATTCTTTAGCGCTTGCGATTTGTAAACGTGGATTAGCACAAAACCAAGATGCTCAGCTTAGCCCAATAGAGCGAGTATTCTTGTATTTACCACTAGAGCACTCAGAAGCGATCGAAGATCAGGAAGAATGCGTTTTTCGTTTTGACCGCTTACGCCAGTCAGTATCACCAGCCCATGCGATGGTATTTGAAGGCTTTTATCAGTACGCCGTTAGTCATCATGATGTCGTGAAACGGTTCGGCCGTTTTCCACACCGAAACTCTGTTTATGGTCGTCTTTCCACACAAGAAGAGCTTACATGGCTACATAGTGGCGGACAGCGCTTCGGACAGTAGCGTTACTGAAAAAAGTGGGAATAGCGCGTGTACCAATCGAGATAAAGCAATGTGTCTTTATTTCGATTGGTATGTCTGCTTGCATTATCAAGCTGAAATGCACTTATCCATTAAGAGGCAGTACGCGATTTCGACCTAGTTGCTTTGCTTGGTTGAGGTAATGATCGGCCTGCTCAATAATTTGGCGACTATTTTCGTTGTTTAAATGGCAAGCAATGCCAAACGAAGCCGTAATTGTATTGATTTTTTCGCCTGAACGTTTATCGAGAACAGAGATACGCTCTATTGTTTTACGCATCGTTTCGGCTTGTTGGCGCGCTGAAGAAAGTGATTTGTAAGGCAGCAATACCACAAACTCTTCTCCTCCGTAACGATAGGCTTTGGCGTAGTCTTGGCAGCAAGCAACTAGGCGACGAGCAACCGCTTTTAGTACTTGGTCGCCGAGAATGTGGCTAAAGTTGTCATTAAATTCCTTAAAGTGATCGATATCAAGCATGATTAAGCTGAACGGAATTTGGCTTTGGTGGTAGCTTTCGATATCACGATCAAACGCTCGGCGGTTACTGATCCCGGTTAGTGCATCTTCATTGACCAATATCTGACTTTTTTTCAAAGCCTCTCGAAGAGTAGTGATCTCTTGTTGTGCCGAATTTAATTGCCCCTTGAATGAACCGGTAGACTGACGAATTTGGCGTGATTCAGCGATTAACCCTTTTACCAGAGCAATTGTTTCTTCAATTGAAAGGCCGTCTTTATTAATGTTTTCGAGCTTAGAAAAAGTGCTTTCTAAGACATGCTGAAAGCTTTCAGTCTCAGACAGTGTTTCTATCATGCTATGTGATAATTCTTGCGCCATCGCGGTCAGGCTCAGTTTTAACTGGGTAATATCTTTGTCAGTTTCACTGGCAAGGTGTTCTTGGTAAACGGTATCACACAGAGTAGGGGTACAGTGCCCTAGTTCTTTAATTCCTTGTTCTAGCGCGAGGTTTAATTGCGGCATCTGCTGAGATGTATAGGTATACCAAAGCGCATAATTAGTCGGTGTTGTTGGTACTTTGTGCTTAATCATTAGAGGAACCGCTTTTTTGAGCGTCTCTGTTGATTCGGCAAAGTTGTCATTACTCATAACCATATTCCATTATAAGTTAGCCAGCGCGCCTACTAAGAGGGCTGACTGGTTTTGCTAATGCAGTGCCAACTGATATGGAATTAAAATTGTTAGTTAGGTTGGCACAATATTAATATTATTGTTTTTATGTTGTGTACTCACAGGAATAAGTCTTAAGTTTAATTTTTTTGGTTCTCAAATATGACTTTACTCCAGTCGCTTTTGTTTTGATAAAAATGTCTTAAAAAAATAAAAAGCCTTCTAAGAATACCCTAGAAGGCTTTTAAATATTAGTGATTTAATTATAAATTAAAGCTTTAATTTGCTTACATACGCTCTAGGGTTTCGATACCTAGAAGGTCAAGACCCTGCTTGATTGTATTTGCTGTTAATAGTGCTAATTTTAGACGGCTCTGTTTCACGTCTTCTTCAGCATTTAGAATTGGGCAAGCTTCGTAGAAACTAGAGAATTTACCTGCCAATTCAAACAGGTAAGTACACATCAGGTGTGGTTGACCTTCACGAGCGACTGCAAGAATAGATTCTTCGAATTGAAGAAGCGTCGACAGTAGTGCTTGTTCTTTTTCATCGGTGATAACAACTGGGTGAGTAAGATCAGCCAGCTTAACGTCAGCACGCTTAAAGATAGAAGCAACACGGGTATATGCATATTGCATGTACGGTGCTGTGTTACCTTCAAACGCTAGCATGTTATCCCAATCGAAGATGTAGTCTGTTGTGCGGTGCTTAGACAGATCTGCATACTTCACAGCAGCCATTGCTACAGTGCTTGCGATTTTCGCTTTCTCTGCAGCATCTAGATCAGGGTTTTTCTCTTCGATTAGCTTCGCGGCACGAATTTCTGACTCATCAAGTAGATCGGCAAGGCGGACTGTACCACCGGCACGTGTCTTAAATGGGCGACCATCTTTACCTAGCATCATACCGAATGCGTGGTGCTCTAGGCTCATGCTTTCTGGAATGTAGTCTGCTTTACGAACAATTGTCCATGCTTGCATCAGGTGTTGGTGCTGACGTGAGTCGATGAAGTAAAGTACACGATCGGCGCCAAGCTGCTCATAGCGGTATTTTGCACAAGCAATATCAGTCGTGGTGTACAAGAAACCACCGTCACGCTTCTGGATGATAACACCCATAGGCTCGCCGTCTTTGTTCTTGTACTCATTAAGGAAAACAACCTGAGCGCCGTCACTTTCAACCGCTAGGCCTTTTTCTTTAAGATCAGCAACGATAGTTGGCAGCATGTCGTTGTACATTGACTCACCCATAACGTCATCACGTGTTAGTGATACGTTTAGGCGGTCGTAGTTACGCTGGTTTTGGATCATCGTAACGTCAACAAGCTTTTTCCACATTTCAGCGCAGTACTCGTCACCGCCCTGCAGCTTAACCACGTAGCCACGAGCGCGCGCTGCGAACTCTTCGTCTTCGTCGTATAGCTTTTTAGATTCACGGTAGAAGGCTTCTAGATCTGATAGCTCCATTGAAACTTCGCCAGATTCTTTCTGAACACGTTCAAGGTTTGCGATAAGCATACCAAACTGTGTACCCCAGTCACCGATATGGTTGGCACGGATAACCTTGTGGCCTAGGTGCTCAAGAGTACGTACAACAGCATCACCGATAATGGTTGAACGTAGGTGACCAACGTGCATTTCTTTTGCTACGTTTGGTGCAGAGTAATCGACAACAATGGTTTGTTGCTCTTCTTTAGCGACACCAAGGCGTACATCAGCAAGTGCTTTTTCACCTTGCTCGGCAAGCCAAGTTTTGCTTAGGAAAATGTTGATGAAGCCAGGGCCTGCAATTTCAACTTTTTCAGCAATACCATCAAGGTCTAGCTGTTCGATAACTTTTTGTGCGAACTCACGAGGGTTAGTACCAATTTTTTTGGCTACGCCCATGACACCGTTAGCTTGGTAATCACCAAACTGAGCTTTCGCAGACTGGCGAACAGCAGCAGGGCTACCCGCAGGTGCTCCTGCAGCTTCTAGAGCCTGGGAGACTTTGTCGTTAATTAGTGCTTGAATGTTCACACGCTTATCCTTTAAATCATTCGTAACGCCAATAAATATTAGCGAGGCAAAAACGTCATCGTATTCAAGTGTAATTGCCGTCAAAAATAATCACGTTCTCTGGTTTATAAAGATAGCACCAAAGGGGTTTTAGTTAACGTGAGTATTTTTGACGGAGCCACCTCAAAGGCGTCGAGGGGGGCATCTTGAATACGCTGGTTGCATTACCCTAATAATACCCACAAATTTAGGGCGTTTGGCAAGGTGAAAAGGCGAATGTTGGCGATTTTTTTTTTACATTCCTAAGCGAATGAAAATTATGCACGAGTCAAGATGCCACAAGGCCTGTACTGGCGTAGCTCGTACTTTCATCAAGATGAAAACTATGGATAATTATGCGTTCGAAACAATGGGGCGTTTAAGTGGTTTATTTTTGATATAAAAGGCTTTCTGCTTCATGAGAACAATATTGGAGAAAAAACATGCAGACGCTTGAGCAAAAAGGTTTGTTGCCAGCCCAGATGCTGGAACAATTACCGACTTTCATGGCTAAAATTGAGCTACTTGCGAGTGAAATAGGCCTATCACTAGAAAACCATCAAGCTGACCATATTGCACTGCGTGTTAATGATTGGGAAACCGCGGAGCAACTACACCAGGCTTGGTTATCCTATGGTGAAGAATGGTCAAATAATGAAATTAATGGCCGGCCAATTATTGTTATAGGCTTTCACACGCCGATAACGGTTAAAAACTGGACGATTGAGGCGCTAGAGTTGCCTTATCCTGGCGATAAAGCTTATCCGCAAGAAGGGTGGGAGCATGTTGAGTTTGTTGTGTCTGCTAAGGCTGCCAGTACCGATGCATTGAAAGTGGTATTGGATGAAACGTTTCCAGATCTTAAAGCTTCGTGGAATACACTCGACGATAAAGGCATAAAAGTGAAGGCCAGTTGCCCATCGGGGGAGCATGAGCGCTTAGCAAACCCAACTTATGCATTCAAAAAAGGCGGGGTATGTATCAAGCTACACCCTTGTTCGTTAAAAGCCGTTATTGAGAGTGAGCAGGCATAACGATTACCGAAATGGTTACTGGTATTGCTAAAGAGAAAAGCGAAAGCTCGGTCTTTCGCTTTTTATCATCACGCTCAGGCCTAAAGGATTACTGTGCGGTTTCCGTGAACAAAGACTTTGTCATCAAGTACTAGCCCAAGCGCTTTACTGAGTACCGATTTTTCGACATCACGCCCTGCTCGTGCCATATCAGTGGCACTGAAGTTATGATCGATAGGGATGACGTTTTGCGTAATGATTGGGCCTTCATCAAGATCGTTGGTCACAAAGTGGGCCGTGGCGCCGATAATCTTCACACCACGTTCAAAAGCTTGTTGATATGGCTTCGCCCCAATAAAGGCCGGTAAGAAGCTGTGATGAATATTGATGATTTTATGGGGGAATTGAGCAACAAAGTGCGGGGTTAGAATTCGCATGTACTTTGCCAAAACGACATAATCAGGATCATATTGACCCACTGCATCGAGTAAGCGCGCTTCATGTTCCTCTCGGCTTATCCCTTCATGACTAACGTAGTGGAAGGGGATATCAAAGTTTTTTGCAAGCTTGGCTAGGTGATCGTAGTTACCCACAATCGCCGTAATATCAATGTCTAATGTCCCATCAAATGCTTTAACCAAGATATCGCCAAGGCAATGTGCCTCTTTGGTCACCATTATCACGACGCGTTTACGCTCGGGGCCAACGAGTCGGCGGTGGCTGCTTTCTGGTAAAGCACGATCGAGATCAAACAGGAAGGTTTCGTCGTTGAAATACCCTTCAAGCTCTGTGCGCATAAAAAAACGGTTATGGGAGTGATCAACAAATTCATTGTTATGCACAATATTGAGCTGATGCTTGTAGCAAATATTGGTGATTTTCGAGATCAGGCCCATTGCGTCTGGGCAATCTGTCAGGAGAGTTTTCTTATCCATGCTGTTCCTTGCACTAAAATAGAGGAAATCCTTTCTTTTATTTACATGGGATTGTTTTCAGGGTCAAAGAAAAACGTATTGAGTTAATGGATTTAATGCATGGTGATAATGACATTAATGAGGATCGACCTATGTTAGGCCTTCTGCGAAAACGAGTATTACTTTTTAGTTTATTAGTTTCATTTACTTTGATGAATACAGCTGTTGCCGAAACAAAGGCGGCAGATGATCCAACATCGTTATATAACCGCTTAGGTGGTTTGGCACCGATTACTGCGGTTGTGAGTGATTTTATTGATGTCATGGTGGTCGATGACACGTTGAATGCGAACCCTGCGATTGATGATGCGCGCAAAAATATACCCGCCGCTTATTTAAAATATCACGTTACCAGCATGGTCTGTCAGGCAACAGGGGGCCCTTGTCAGTACCATGGCCGTGCAATGAAAGAGTCACATAGCCACTTAAATATTTCGGTTGCAGAGTGGCAACATATGGTGGTGTTGCTTAAAGGGGTCTTTGATAAATATGAAGTACCAGAGCAAGAACAACAAGAGCTGCTTGCTATTGTTGATTCCACCCAAGATGACATTGTCATGGAAAAATAGGCGACTAGCGGCAAGCACAAGTTACTGGCTGGCGATAGGTTAAATCAGTAACTTGTGCCTTGTTGAGTCAATGGGAATTGCGAGTTGGGCGGTGCTGTTTGAATTAGTCGTGGTCGGCACTGTGTATAGTTGGCATAATGGGCAGCTGTCTTACTGTATAAATAACCAATGTTCATATTGCGATGATAGCTAAATTTTTTGCTTCAGGTGGCGCACTCGATAAAGCCATTCCCGGATTCCAAGCTCGTCAGCCTCAAATCGACATGGCTCAGGCTGTCGCCGATGCGATAAAAGCAGAAGATCAGCTGGTGGTTGAAGCGGGAACAGGAACGGGTAAAACGTTCGCCTACTTGGTGCCGGCCTTGGTTAGCGGTAAGAAAACCATTATTTCAACAGGTTCAAAGAACCTGCAAGAGCAATTGTTTCATCGTGATTTACCGTTAATGACAGATGCACTGGGCTTTACCGGGCGCGTGTCATTGCTAAAAGGTCGCTCTAACTATTTGTGTCTCGATCGAATGAGTCGACAAATCACGGAGAGCCACGGTATACATTCCGATCCTAAATTATTGAGCCAGTTGGTTCAGGTACGCACTTGGTCATCATCGACTAAGAGCGGCGATTTAGGTGAGTGTGAAATTATTGCAGAAGATAGCCCAGTGATCCCGATGATCACCTCAAGCAATGATAACTGTATTGGGCGAGAGTGCCCATCTTATGAAGAATGCTTCGTGGTCAGAGCCCGGCGTCAAGCGATGGAGTCGGATGTCGTGGTGGTTAACCATCACCTATTTCTGGCTGACTTGGCCATTAAAGAAACGGGGTTTGGTGAGCTGATCCCCGAGGCTGAAGTCTTTATTTTTGATGAAGCTCATCAAATGCCTGATATTGCGAGCCAGTATTTTGGCCAAAGTTTGTCGAGCCGCCAAATTCAAGAGCTGGCAAAAGACGTTGAAATTGGCTATCGCACTGAAGCCAAAGATATGAGGCAGTTGCAAAAAACGGCTGATCGCTTATCACAAGCGGCGGCTGATATGCGTATTGTACTGGGTGACCCTGGTTTTCGCGGTAATTGGCGAGAAGTGATCACTAGCCCCGCGATTCAGCGTGAGATCACCCGTTTGACGGACGCATTAGATTTAACGCATGAAGTGTTAAAACTTGCGTTAGGCCGAAGCCAGTTACTGGATACAGCTTTTGAACGGGCAACGTTATTAAAAGCGCGTTTGAAGCGTGTGTGTGATACTTCCATAACGGGTTATTCGTATTGGTATGAATGTACCCCTCGTCATTTTAGTCTGAATATTACACCGCTATCGGTCGCAGAGAAGTTCCATGAACAAATGGAACAGCAGGGTGGAGCATGGATTTTCACCTCTGCGACACTCGCGGTAAATGACGACTTTAGCCACTTTAGTCAGCGGCTTGGCTTAACACCAAAGCAACAGTTTTCCTTAGAGAGCCCTTTTGATTATGCGGAGCAGGCCCTGCTCTGTGTACCTCGCTTTTTGCCTGAGCCTAACAGCACGGGGATTGCAGATCGCTTGGTGGATATGCTCTCACCGTTAATTGAAGAAAATAATGGTCGTTGTTTCTTCTTGTGTACATCACACCAAATGGTCAGAGACTTAGCAGAAGGTTTCCGCGCAAGGCTCGATTTACCGGTTTTAGTCCAAGGCGAAACAACAAAGCAGAAGCTATTAGCCGAATACCTTGAGCGTGGTAACGCTTTGCTAGTTGCTACGGGAGCCTTTTGGGAAGGGGTTGATGTTAGAGGACAGGCCTTAAGCTGTGTTATTATCGACAAATTACCGTTTACGGCACCGGATGATCCGTTGCTGAAAGCTCGAATAGAGGATTGCCGCTTACGTGGTGGCGATCCTTTTTCGCAAGTGCAAATCCCTGATGCCGTGATAACCCTTAAACAAGGGGTTGGCCGCCTGATTCGAGATAAAAAAGATAAAGGTGTATTAGTGATTTGTGATAACCGTTTGGTTACTCGCCCTTATGGCGCAGTATTTTTACGAAGTCTACCGCCTATTCCACGTACTCGCGATGTGGAAAGCGTTGGCCAATTTTTGTCTTCGGTGAATGGCACTACTACAGTGCCAGTTAACCATGAAGACCAGCATTCAGAGGCTTGAATGAGCACCAAAATTCTTGCAGTCGATACTGCAACTGAAAACTGTTCCGTTGCCCTTATGGTCGGTGACGACATTATTTCTCGCTGTGAGTATGCCCCGCGTGAGCATACTACTAAGATTTTACCTATGGTTGATGCCGTCTTAGCTGATGGTGGTGTAAGCCTCAGCCAACTGGATGCATTGGCATTTGGTCGTGGCCCAGGTAGCTTTACGGGTGTACGTATCGGAATTGGCATTGCTCAAGGGCTTGCGTTTGGCGCTGACTTACCCATGCTTGGGGTTTCAACGCTTGCAGCCATGGCTCAAGGCACTTATCGTACTCACCAAGCCGAGCAAGTCTTAACTGCCATTGATGCCCGTATGGGTGAAATATACTGGGGACAGTATATTCGTCAAGCAGACGGTGATTGGCAGTGTAAAGATCGGGAAATTGTTGTTAAACCAGAGATCTTAGTCGACCAATTCCAAGCCGAAAACGGTACTTGGTTCACGGCTGGTACAGGCTGGGATAGCTATGCTGAATTGTTAGCACAGTTACACGCAGTGCAAGTAAAAGGTTCTATTTTGTATCCAGATTCAGCGGATATGGTGCATTTAGCTCGGTACGCATTAGCCCGCGGTGAGGCGGTGGCAGCAGAAGACGCCAGCCCCGTTTATGTACGTGATACCGTGACATGGAAGAAATTGCCAGGACGTGAATAAACGGCCGCAATAAAAATACGAGCAAGGCTGCGTCATCGACATGGCGTGGCCTTGATGAAACTTAACTAGGCTAACTGGACAGTTTCTATGGTTTCTATTCAGCGCTTACCCGTAACAATCCAGCCCCAACCGAAGGCGAAAGCAACTCCATCATCGGCATCCATTACCTCCCAGCCGACCGTGGTGGCGCAAGCCGTTGCTCAAAGCGTTCGCGATCCTGAATTAATTCAAGATGCCCACTCTCGTATTCAGTATGATCAGCCTGAAGGTAAGAACCGCGATGCAATGGCATCTTACATGGGGGTTATGCACCAACAACGAAAAGATGAATTGTCTGCGATGGTCGGTGTCGATCTCTATGTTTAAGCCAATTGAGTACTTACGTTAAGTTGTTTGGATATTCACCACTTATATTGGAGTTTCTGATGTTTAGAACGCTATTTCTTGGGCTGGTTACGGCCTTTATGGTAGGCTGCGCCTCGTTGCCGCCAAGCCTCCATACGACAACGGAGACACCAGTCACCGATGTAAGCGTATTGAAGAGTGAACTTGAAGCAAATATAGGCCATGAAGTACGTTTAGGCGGCATTATTGCTGCAATTAGTAATGGTACGGAACGTACACGCTTAGAAATTGTGGCGTTACCTATCGGCAAAGATGGCAAGCCGAAATTGAACGCAAAGCCACAACACCGCTTTGTTGCTTATGTTGATGGTTTCCTAGAGCCACTTGAGTACAGCATGGGCAAGTTAATTTCTGTTGCTGGCAAGGTTGCAGGCGAAGAGCAGGGTACTGTGGGGCAATTTGCTTATCAATTCCCTGTCATTGACGTAACTGGCAACCAGCTGTGGCAAGTAAAACAAGAAATTTGGTTTGATGACTTCGACCGCTTTAACAATTGCATTGGTACTCGCTGCCCAGTGAATCAACTGGGTTACGGCCTATCACGCGGTGAAGTCCGGGAGCGAGTAACACAGTAAATGAGCCAATATATGCAGCGTATTCAATTTCATTTACCTGCCACCAAGCTTGAAGGTTTGTGTTCATTTGAGTACCCACAGCAGGTCGTGAGCATGGCTATGCCATTGCAGGCTATTCCTACCGATAAACCAATTATGTTGTTGCTTCATGGCTGGCAAGATAACGCAGCGAGCTTTTCGCCGTTGTTTACATCATTAGCCGAAAGCTATCGCTTAATTGCACTTGATTGGCCCGGTCACGGTTTGTCTGAAGCTAGATCGAACGACAATTACTATCATTTTGTTGATTATGCTGATGATCTAAACCAAGTGGTCGATTTGTTATCAGAAAGCCCCGTATTTATTTTAGGGCACTCTCTGGGTGCGCTAGTTGCGGTGTGTTATGCCGCAGCATTTAGCGAAAAAGTGCAGGGACTGATCCTTATTGAAGGTCTTGCTCCGTTGAGTGAAGGTGCTAGCTTGGCTCCCCAGCGTTTGAGGCAGGGCTTGCTCAGTCGCCAGCGTTTTCGTGAACGAGAAACACATAGACAAAAGCGGTCAATGGCGTCTTTTGAACAGGCATTGGATTTGCGCTGTAATATTAACAACCTGACATCAGAACAACTTTATCCGTTAGTACAAAGGGCCACTTACCAAAAAGATGGTCGTTGGTACTGGCGGCATGATAATCGGCTACGCTGTGACTCTCTCTACCGTATGGCAGAAGATCACGCTTTAGCGATGGTAGCTTCAGTGGCATGCCCCGTATTATCAATCATAGGCCGTCAAGGCTATCGCCAGCTGAAACTTGACCCGTTTGAGCAAGTGAATTGGCAAAATATGATCCAGCATGAGGTGGATGGTGGACATCATTGTCACCTTGAAAGCCCGCGAGCAGTGATCCAGCAGATTACTCTGTTTAGTTCACAATTTAACGCCCTAGTATAATTGTTAGGTGCTAATTATTCAGTAAACGTGCTGTAGTATGTCGTAATTAGATGACTTATATACCCTATAGCATAGTGGTGGCGTGTCACCAATAAAAATGAGGAGAGTGCAAAGTGGATAAGGTGTGGCTTAACCGCTATCCGGAAGATGTACCGGCAGAAATAAACCCTGATCAGTACCCGTCGTTAGTTGAAATGTTTGAACAATCAGTACAAAAATATGCTGATCAGACTGCCTTCATTAACATGGGGCAGGTTATGACATTCCGTAAATTGGAAGAGCGTAGCCGTGCATTTGCTGCTTATCTGCAAAATGAACTTAAACTGCAAAAAGGCGATCGTGTCGCAGTAATGATGCCAAACCTACTGCAATACCCAATTGCGTTGTTTGGTATTTTACGTGCTGGCTGTGTTGTGGTTAACGTTAACCCGTTGTACACCCCGCGAGAGTTGGAGCATCAGTTAAATGATTCTGGCGCGAAAGCCATTGTCATTGTCTCAAACTTTGCTCATACGTTAGAAACGGTGGTTAAGAACACCAATGTTCAACATGTTGTGTTGACTAGCCTTGGTGATCAGCTGTCTCGTCCAAAGCGTACAGTGGTAAACTTTGTGGTGAAGTACATCAAAAAGATGGTACCTAAGTATCATTTACCGCATGCTACCTCGATGCGTATGGCGCTTAAAAAAGGCCGCCGTATGCAATATGTTAAGCCGTTTATGTCTGGTGAGGATACTGCCTTTCTTCAGTACACCGGTGGTACAACAGGTGTAGCAAAAGGGGCTATTTTAACGCATCGCAATATGTTGGCGAACGTCATGCAAGCGAAAGGTGCGTATGCACCAGTGCTGACCGAAGGCCGTGAGCTGATTGTGACCGCATTGCCGCTCTACCATGTTTTTGCGTTGACCGTAAACTGCTTACTATTTGTTGAAATGGGTGGTCGAAATCTACTGATCACTAACCCGCGTGATATTCCAACGTTTGTGAAAGAGCTGCAACGTTATCCGTTTACTGCGATCACGGGTGTTAACACCTTATTCAATGCACTTGTGAATAATGAAGATTTCCATGAAATCGACTTCAGCAACCTTCGCTTGTCTGTTGGTGGTGGTATGGCGGTGCAACGTGCTGTTGCTGAAAAGTGGAAAGAAACCACGAATAACTATTTGCTTGAGGGTTATGGTCTGACTGAGTGTTCTCCACTTGTCGCGGCATACCCTTATGATCTAGTAGACTATAATGGCTCTATTGGTTTACCTGTTCCATCAACAGAGGTACGAATTGTTGATGACGAAGGACAAGTATTAGCTAATGATCAGGTGGGCGAGCTGCAGGTTCGTGGCCCACAGGTTATGCAAGGCTACTGGCAACGCCCTGAAGCAACCAAAGAAGTATTGACGGATGATGGTTGGTTGTCTACTGGTGATGTTGTACGTTTCGATGATGAAGGTTTCTTGCATATCGTTGACCGTAAAAAAGACATGATTTTGGTCTCTGGTTTTAATGTCTATCCGAATGAAATTGAAGACGTTGTTGCGCTTAACAGTAAAGTGTTAGAAGTTGCAGCGATTGGCCAGCCGCATGAAATTTCAGGTGAAGTGGTTAAGGTTTGTATCGTGAAGCGCGATCAAAGTCTTACACGTGAAGAACTACTCGACCATTGTCGTGAGCACTTAACGGGTTATAAAATCCCGAAAATTGTTGAGTTCCATGATGAACTACCGAAAACGAATGTAGGTAAAATCTTGCGCCGTGTTTTGCGTGAAGAGTCTGAAAAGCAACAACAAAAAGCCTAAGGCTTAGCGTATTGTTTACATATTCTAATGCCGGCTATACGCCGGCATTTTATTGGTGATTTGATAGTGAATTTTGAAATAATCACAAGTACAACCCGTTTGGAAACTGTGTGCTTGCATGCTCGAAACCAAACCGCGGTAATGCTTGATACCGAGTTTGTTCGAACCCGTACTTTGTATCCAAAGCTGGGTTTAATTCAGTTATTCGATGGTGAATTACTGTCATTAATCGATCCACTTGAGATCGAAGACATGACACCGCTGTGGGATTTGCTGCGTGATCAGTCTGTCATTAAAGTGCTACATGCTTGCGGTGAAGACTTAGAGGTCTTCCAGCATTATGCGGGCTGCCTACCTGTGCCGATGATCGATACACAAGTGATGGCATCTTTCTTAGGTTATGGTGTCTCTGCTGGCTTTGGAACGTTAGTGAAAGACTTCCTTGGTGTCGAGCTTGATAAAGGCGAAGCGCGCACCAATTGGATGGCTCGTCCCCTAACCGATAAGCAATTAGACTACGCCGCTGCTGACGTATACTACTTGATGCCGCTATATCAAAAGCTACTACCGCTGGTGGAAGAAAAGGGCTGGTCTGAAGCACTAGAGCAAGAGTGCGCGGGGCTGATGTTAAAGCGCATCAAAACTGTTGATCCTGATAAAGCCTACCTTGATATCAAAAATGCATGGCAACTCAATCCTAAGCAATTGGCTGTTTTGCAGAAAGTGGCAAGATGGCGATTATTGGAAGCTCGCAAGCGTGATTTAGCGTTGAACTTTGTTGTTAAAGAACTCAACCTGTGGAAGCTTGCTCGTTACAACATTAAATCTAAAGCTGTAATGGGTAGTGAAGGTTTTGAGCCGATGGAAGTGCAGCGCCACGGTACTCGTTTATTAAAAATGGTTTATGACGCAGAAGATATGTTGCCAGAACAATACCCAGACAAAATTGTTCGCTTGGTCGATTTAACTGGTTATAAGCAAAAGGTGAAAACGCTAAAAGATGTTGTGACTCGCGTTGAATCTGAAACGGGTTTAATGCCAGAGTTTTTAGCATCGAAAAAACAAATTAATCAGCTTATCTCTTGGGCGTGGAAGCAGCAGCGTCCACAAGATGACTTGCCTGATATGCTTAAAACGTGGCGTAAGGCATTATTTGAAGAGAAAGTGTTACCTCTGCTAGACAAATAAGCTTGAGCTTCGGGCATTTGGCAAAAAGCCCTCACTGCTATGTTATGACGAGTAACGAATAGCAAGCAGTGAGGGCTTTATATTTTTAGTGTAGCGCTTGGTCAGATCATTTATCTTCGTCTGGGAGCGTTACGTTCAGTTCTAGCACTGATAAGTCTTCTTCTTTATGATCTAAGTTGACTGTTACTTGCTCAGGGTTGATTTCAACGTATTTTCGGATCACGTCCAAAATGTCTTTTTTCAACTGAGGTAAATAGCTCGGTGTGCCTTGATCACTTGAACGGCGCTCCGCAACAATAATTTGCAAACGCTCTTTTGCCAAGCTTGCAGTTGTTGTTTTTTTGGGACGGAAGAATTCTAGCAAAGCCATAGTTCATTACCCTCCAAATAGACGTTTTAGGAAGCCTTTCTTTTCTTCATCGAGAAAACGGAATGGGCGTTCTTCTCCAAGTAGGCGAGCAACAGTATCTTCATATGCTATGCCAGCGTCAGATTCTTTATCGAAAATAACGGGTTCGCCTTTGTTTGATGCATTTAAGACCGCCTGACTCTCAGGGATAACACCTAACAGAGGAATATGGAGAATTTCTTCTACATCCGATACGCTTAGCATTTCACCTAAGGTGACACGTGCTGGGTTATAGCGTGTCAGTAATAGGTGCGTTTTCACTGGCGCTTCGGCATTTTCTGCACGACGAGATTTAGAGTCAAGAATACCGAGAATACGGTCAGAATCACGTACAGAGGAGACTTCAGGGTTCGTGGTGACAATCGCTTCATCTGCGAAGTACAACGCCATGAGTGCGCCGGTTTCGATGCCTGCAGGCGAGTCACAAATAATGAACTCAAAGCCCATCTCAGCCATATCACTAAAGACACGCTCCACGCCTTCTCTACTCAATGCATCTTTATCGCGAGTCTGAGAAGCTGGCAGGACAAAAAGATTGTCTACACGCTTGTCTTTGATCAGTGCTTGATTAAGGTTTGCTTCACCGTTAATCACATTAACAAAGTCATATACAACACGGCGTTCACAGCCCATGATCAGGTCGAGATTACGCAGGCCGATATCAAAATCGATCACCGCTGTTTTTTTGCCCGATAGAGCAAGACCCGATGCAATCGCTGCACTAGAGGTTGTTTTACCCACGCCGCCTTTACCAGAGGTAACAACGATAATACGTGCCATCTTTAATTCCTTATCAAACGTTATAGAGCCAAATGCTCTATGTTTAAATTATTTTCAGCAAGTGAGATAACGACACCTTTACCCCAGAATTCGTCCTGAATTTTATCGCTTAACCAGTAGTTACCAGCTATGGAGATTAGTTCTGATTGGACGTTTTTACAAAAAATTGTGGCCTGTTGTTGGCCGTTTGCCCCTGCAATTGCACGCCCACGCAATGTACCGTAAATATGAATACAGCCGTCAGCGATAATTTCAGCGCCAGCGCTAACATGATTCATAACCACTAAATCACAATTTTTTGCATAAATTTGTTGGCCAGAACGTACCGGATTTCGGATTATTCTTGTTGGCTCCATCATAGGTTCAGCGACATTCGCCTGTTTGGCAGCATTCATGATGGCAAAACCGGCACTTTTAGCCGCCTCTTGCCGATCAGCACCTTTACAGCCGCTGATGCCAACAGGGATCATACCTGCAAGTTGCACACTTTCTTTCAACCGTGAAAAGTCGATGCTGTTACCTGCTTGACTGATATCAATAACGACAGGTGCGGCAGCAAAAAAATTAGGTGCTTGTTCTACCTTCTTTTTTAAAAAGTCGGCTGCTTTTTCTATGTCGCTGTCCACTAGGTGGAGGGCGGAGAGGGTGAATGACCCTCCTTTAAATTCTGCTGTCTTTGCCATATAAGTAGGACGACTGTCGCTAAATTAGCCGTTCGGGTACGTTATCTCTAGGTACTTAGCATGTTATATTCCCAAGCGTATATCAGCAAGCTATCCTTGCTTTTGCGTTGGAAATTCAGACAACCGTCTCATCCAAATGGAAGATTGCCCTTAGGAAGGGAATGATTCTTTGATATTGTGGTCTGAATGATGAGTCATTATAACGAATAGGTTTGATTCGTATGTTGTGTTCTATTTATAAAAGCCCGAAGAAAGACGGTACATATTTGTACATTAATAAGAAAGATGATTTTACTGCGGTACCAAAAGAGTTGATGGCGGCCTTTGGTATACCTCAGTTTGTGATGGTGTTGAAACTTGAAGGTGAGCGGAAGTTAGCTCAAGCTGATATAGAGAAGGTAAAGGCAGCGTTGGGTGGTACGGGTTATTACCTGCAAGTGCCGCCTCCTATAACGAATTTGCTAGAAGAGTATAAAGCTGAGAAAGCAGCAAAAAATACATAAAGGTAAATGTATGCAAAAGCGATTGATATCGGCCTTAGTGGCCCTAGGAATAGGATTTTCATCTGCAGCAATGGCTGCGGATGATGGCTTCGACAAGTATGTTGAAGGGCTAAAAGCAGAAGCTAAAGAAAAAGGAATTTCAGAGCCAATTATCAATTCTGCTTTTGATGGAATTACTTTTATTGAGCGCGCTGTAAAAGCGGATCAAAACCAACCTGAACGAAAATTAACGTTAGATGAATATATCCCAAGAGCGGTACCTGATTGGAAAATAAAACAAGCTAATGATCTTTATCAAAAGCATAAAACAACACTTGACCGGATTGGAGCACAATATGGTGTTCAACCACGGTTTATTGTTGCCCTTTGGGGGGTCGAAAGTAATTTCGGTCGCTTAATGGGAAATTATAATGTTATTGAAGCTTTATCAACATTAGCGTATGAAGGACGTAGAGAGTCCTTCTTCCGTACCCAAGTTATGGCGGCATTAGAAATATTAGATGCTAAACATATCAGCCCAGAAAATATGAAAGGTTCATGGGCGGGTGCAATGGGGCAGCCACAGTTTATGCCAACCTCATTTTTATCTTATGCCGTTGACGGTAATAACGATGGGAAGGTTGATATTTGGCAAACAGAAGCTGATGTTTTTGCCTCTGCCGCTAATTACTTAAAGCAGGCCGGTTGGAATGATGATTATACTTGGGGACGCCAAGTTAGCATTCCAAATACTATTAACCGTGATGCATTAGGTGCAGATAAAGAGAAGGGACGCTCCCTTTCAGATTGGCAGCAGCAAGGTGTTAGACGCCTTAATGGGCAAGCATTACCTCAAGTTGATATAGACGCCTGGCTTATTCAACCAGATGATGCTCAAGGTAGGGCATATTTGGTATATGGTAATTATCAGTCGTTACTCAAGTGGAATCGCTCTCACTATTTTGCTCTAGCGGTGAGTCACTTAGCGGATCAGATACGCTAACAATACGCAGCAATTACATAGCAGACTAAACCAGACTTCATTGTCTGGTTTTTTATACCAGCCGCGCAATGACGTGTCAGGAAAGGTTATTCTTCGTGAATATATTTGTCTATATATATAAACGGAAATAACTGAGTGTGATAAAGGAATATAACAATGTGTAAGAAATAAAAAACAGGGTAAAAAGGCAAGCAATTGATACTGTGAATGAGTTTACCAATGTACCTTACTGGTAGTAAAGGTTTGTTATTGARTGAGTTAGAAACAAAAAAACCCAGTTTTAAACTGGGTTTTCATTAGAATTTAACAACAAGAGTAAAGTTATTAAAGTTCGAAATCTTCTAGAGATTTACCTTCATCAAGTGCTTTTTTCAATGCGCTTGGTGTGCGGCCTTGGCCAGTCCACGTTTTTTCTTCACCGTTTTCATCGATGAACTTATATTTAGCTGGGCGTTGAGCTCGTTTTGCTTTTGGTGATTTATTTAGGCTAGAAAGTAATTCTTCTGGATCGATACCGTCTGCTAGAAGCATTTCACGGTATTGAGCTAGTTTCTCTGTACGTTCTTTTTCTTTCGCGATTTCTTCAGCTTCAGATTCTTCACGCTCACTAACAACTGTTTGAAGCTTTTCTAGTGCTTCCTGAAGTTGTTCTAGAGAATATTCACGAGAAAGTGCGCGAAGACTACGAAGGTTTAATAGTGCTTTCATTGCATCAGACATTTTTTTATTTCCTGTTGGTCTAAAACTATAAAAATAATAATAGCAGTGACAATTCTATAATTGCAATAATAATACTTTTAGTCAGTGAATGACAAATAAAAAATGTATTCTTGATTTGTTTTTTTTGTATTTAGCGGGGAGAATTCTCATTTGTAATAAATTGTAATGGGTATTTACAGTCAGATTCTTCAGTAAAAGGCTTTTTTTGTGACTATATTTGCCATTTGTTTCATATTAAATGGGCRTGTTTTAAATTATCTTTAAGCTCACTTGGGTATTGTGTCTTTTTTAACCATGGCAGCAAGACTATTCACTATTTCTGTTAATTTTTTCACGTTAAGTTGTTGCAATCGGATTTCTATTCCGTAGAATCAACCATTCCTTGACTAAGGGTAGAGGCGCATTATCTATAAGTAATAAACCGGAGGTGATTCCGATGAGGGTTTATGAAAGGAGCTAATGCCGAAGTAAATAAGGCTATCGAACTTTGTTTGCTGGGGTTGTCACCGAATAGGGACAGCACTGCCATAGTATATAATTACATTAACTATGGAGCGCTACTGTGGAGTCGGAAAAGGGTAACTTCTCTTCCTTACACTCTCTTAATCACGACATGAAGTCGTGCCAACAGTAGATCTCCAACCAGGATCGGTTGTAGTAGAGATCATGAATATTGTAGATTTTTCACATTCCTCAATGTCGTTGTTACCACCTTTGGTAGCATTGGCTCTTGCGATTTTAACCCGACGCGTCTTAGTGTCTTTGGGTGTCGGCGTAGTGCTTGGTGCATTCTTGCTGACAGACTTTTCTATTGGAAACACAGCTAGTTATATTGGCACGACGGCATTCGGGCTATTTATCGATGACGGTGCTATTAACAGCTGGAATATGAGCATTGTTGCGTTCTTGGTATTATTAGGAATGACGACAGCCTTGCTAACGCTTTCTGGCGGTACACGAGCATTTGCTGAGTGGGCGCAGACTAAAATTAAAAGTAAGCGTGGTGCGAAGTTATTAGCCGCATTCTTAGGTGTCTTCATTTTTGTTGATGATTACTTCAATAGTTTAGCTGTTGGCTCTATTTCACGCCCAGTAACAGATCGCTATTACGTTTCACGTGCAAAGCTTGCTTATATTTTGGATTCAACTGCTGCACCAATGTGTGTGCTAATGCCGGCATCAAGCTGGGGGGCATACATTATTACGCTGATTGGCGGCATTCTGGCATCACATGGTGTGACTGAATATACGCCATTAGGCGCGTTTGTTCAGTTGGCTCCGATGAACTTTTATGCTGTTTTTGCATTGATCATGGTGTTTGTTGTGGCTTGGTTCCAGATTGATGTGGGCCCAATGAGAAAGCATGAGCTAGATGCGAGTCATTGCCGTGGCTTCGATGAAGGTGATGAAGACAAGCGTGCTAAAGACTTAAATGACGAACTAGAAATTGAAGAAAGCCAAAATGGCCGTGTTGCTGATTTGGTTATGCCAATTGTTGCTCTTATCCTTGCCACTTTCTTCTTTATGATCTTTACAGGATACCAAGCACTTGCAGCTGATGGTTTGGCATTTAACCTTCTTGGCGCTTTTGAAAATACCGATGTAGGCATGTCACTTGTTTATGGTGGTACTATCGGATTTATTGCTGCCCTTATTCCAGTGCTGCGTCAGCGCCTTCCTGCTTCAGATGTTGCTGTAACATTGTGGATTGGTGCTAAGTCAATGTTTGGTGCGATTCTGATCTTATTGTTTGCGTGGTGTATTGGTAGCGTGATCAGTGATATGGCAACAGGTAAATACCTATCAACCTTGGTTGAAGGTAGCATTAACCCAATGTTCCTACCTGTTATCTTATTTATGCTTGCTGGCTTTATGGCATTTTCTACCGGTACGTCATGGGGTACGTTCGGTATTATGCTGCCAATCGCAGGTGACTTAGCAGCGGCAACCGACATTATGCTTATGTTACCAATGCTGGGCGCAGTACTAGCAGGTTCAGTTTTTGGTGACCACTGTTCTCCGATTTCTGATACGACTATCTTGTCGTCGACGGGCGCGCGTTGTCACCATATCGATCACGTATCTACTCAGCTACCTTATGCGTTGTCTGTGGCTGTTGTATCGTCGATTGGTTTCTTAGTGTTAGGCTTTACAGGTTCACTTGCTGTGGCCTTTATGACAGCAACACTCGCCTTTATCTTAGCGTGTGTAGCGTTATCTTGGTTGTCGCGTCGCCCACAAGTTGCGACAGCGAAAGCTTAATGGCTTAAACCACATTGTTAATGAAAAGCCTGCGTTTTGCAGGCTTTTTTTATGGTTACGGCTTAGGGTGAATAACTACAATCGCTCGCCGTAAAGCGCTGCTTAATGACTGGCCGGCATGAGTAGTAGAACGCTATGAAAATTGTAAGAAATGTGCTGACTCTTGCGCTTGCTCCTTTCAATTTCTATGGCTTTTCTGTAGCATCTCGGCAGTTTTTATGCACCAATCGTATGACTAGGGAAGCTTAATGGCCCAGATGTATTTCTATTACTCTGCAATGAATGCGGGTAAGTCAACCACACTGTTACAGTCTTCTTTTAACTATCGCGAGCGTGGAATGACACCTGTCATTTTTACTGCCTCTATCGACGATCGTTTTGGCAAAGGTAAAGTTAGCTCACGTATTGGCTTGCAAGAAGAAGCTGAATTATTTAACTCAGCTGATGACTTGTATGCACGCCTTCAAGATATTCAGCATGCACAAAAGATAGACTGTGTTTTAATCGATGAATGCCAATTCTTAACCAAAGAGCAGGTATATCAATTAACTGAAGTCGTCGATAAGCTCCATATTCCTGTGTTGTGTTATGGCTTACGCAGTGATTTCCGTGGTGAGTTGTTTGAAGGAAGCCGCTACTTGCTGGCTTGGGCAGATAAGTTGGTTGAGTTAAAAACCATTTGTCATTGTGGTCGCAAAGCAAATATGGTGATCCGCCAAGATGAAACTGGCCGTGCAATTGCCGATGGTGATCAAGTTGAGATTGGTGGTAATGATCGCTATGTCTCAGTGTGTCGCAAACACTACAAAGAAGCACTCGGTCGTTAATAAAATAATGATGAATGTAATGTAAGCCGTTCACTTACATTTTTGTTTTGTTCACTTATTTAAACAAATAAGCCTTACAATCGTGAGGCTTGTTTATTTATTCCCTCGTAAATTCTCCCACTTTTCTTAATCTTAGTTTTCTGATTTTGCCATGTAAAATTACTCATAAATATGCATATGCGGGTAAGCTGATGTTTTATCCGGAGAATAGCGCATAGTTATCCGAAGTGATGTTTTTGGGGGGTATTACGCTCAATAATTATTACTTAACAAGTTACTTGAACAGATTTAAGATAGCCCACTTTTTCTCACGCTCTAAATTTAGCCATCTCTATATCGCTAAACGAGGCCTGACATCTAAGGAATATCGTGATATCTAAATTACCCCGTTGGGTCGAGTCTGGGGCTTTCGTACTCGCATTGGTTGCTGGTTTTATTAATGCTGCAGGGTTATTGGGTTTCCAGCATCAATCAGTTTCACACTTATCCGGTACAGCGACATTGGTAGGTACTGGGTTTGTAAACTCTTCAATGAGTGATGTATTTTATTTATTTGCGATCATATTTAGTTTTCTTATTGGCTCTGCAATATCAGGCTACTTTCTACATGGTGGCACACTAAAGTTAAGTCGTAATTACAGCGGTGTACTGACGTTAGAAGCCATTTTTCTTTTTTGTGCCGCTTATTTGTTAACTAAAAACTCTTTTGGTGGGCTATATTGGGCTTCTGCGGCTTGTGGACTACAAAATGCACTCGCGACCAAATATAGCGGTGCCGTCATTCGAACCACGCATGTGACGGGAATATTTACCGATTTAGGCATTATGCTTGGCGCAAAAATAAGGGGTGAGACATTTGATAAAAGAAAGGCGTTACTGTTTCTGTTAATTATCTTGGGCTTTATTTCTGGCGGTGCGCTTGGGGCCTACTCCTTTAATTACCTTCAGTTTTATGCGTTGTATGTTCCAGCGAGCTTCTGTTTGTTTTTAGCGCTGTCTTATTCTCTTTATCGCACCAAAGTTAGACGCTGATGTTGGGAAGAAAAACAGCCAATAGTCACTCTCTTGGCTGTTTATACTCATAAGGTTGTTTTGTTCGTGAAGTGGACAGCAAGCGTTATGCTTTGTTGTGTCTTTCTTCTAAACGCTTCGTGATGTCCGCCAACGATAGCCCTTGATCTTGTAGCAAGACAACAAGGTGATAAATCAGATCTGCTGATTCGTTAACTAACTCCGCCTTGTCACCCGACGTTGCCGCAAGCGCGACTTCAACGCCTTCTTCGCCCACCTTTTGCGAAATACGTTTGGTACCGCGGGCATAAAGGCTTGCGGTGTATGAAGAGTCAGGATCTGCACCTTTACGAGCAGATAAGACTTGTTCAAGTTGATGAAGGAACACCAAGGCTGGCTGTTGTGCTTCGCCTTCTTGCGCAGTATCGCCATCAAAACAGGTCGTAGTGTTTAAGTGGCAAGTTGGACCTATAGGGTCAACTTGCACGAGTAATGTGTCTTGATCGCAATCGAGCTTAATGCTTTTTAGTTGCAGCACATTGCCAGAGGTTTCCCCTTTCGTCCAAAGGCGTTCTTTGGTACGCGACCAGAATGTAACTTGCTTGGTTTCAAGGGTTTTATTCAGCGCTTCGTCATTCATGTAACCAAGCATTAAGACTTGGCCACTGGTGTTGTCTTGGACAATAGCAGGGACTAATCCGTCTACTTTATCCCAATTAATACTGCTTGTTAGGCTCATAGTCGGATCTCCACATCTTGCTGTTTCAGGTATTGCTTAAGTTCATTGATATTAATGATTTGTTTATGGAATACTGAAGCTGCTAATGCGCCATCAACATTCGCTTTGTTGAAGGCATCGGCAAAGTGCACCATTTCACCAGCGCCACCCGAGGCAATAAGTGGCACATGGCAAACATCGCGCACCATATTCAGTTGGGTAAGGTCATAGCCATTACGAACGCCGTCTTGGTTCATCATATTTAGTACAATTTCACCTGCGCCACGACGCTGAACTTCTTCAACCCAATCACGGGTTTCCCAACGTGTTGCTTTGGTACGGCTTTCGTCACCAGTAAATTGGTAGACTTGATATCTACCTGTATCGGCATCGAAGTAGGAGTCGATACCAACAACAATGCACTGCACACCAAACTTATCAGCAAGCTGGGTGATGAGTTCAGGATTGGCCAGTGCCGGTGAGTTGATTGATACCTTGTCGGCGCCAAACTGCAAAATACGGCTCGCGTCTTCAGCTGACTTGATCCCGCCTGCGACACAGAATGGGATATCGATTACCTCTGCGACACGGGCGACCCAACTTTTATCTACTACGCGACCATCGCTCGAGGCG
This sequence comes from Photobacterium makurazakiensis, assembly GCF_050336715.1. Classification (NCBI taxonomy): domain Bacteria; kingdom Pseudomonadati; phylum Pseudomonadota; class Gammaproteobacteria; order Vibrionales; family Vibrionaceae; genus Photobacterium; species Photobacterium makurazakiensis. The sequence continues at coordinate 339,588 of NZ_JAKJSJ010000009.1, read as the reverse complement.
GTAATATCATAGAATACTAACTCATCGGCACCTTCTTCGGCATAGCGTTTGGCGAGAGGTACAATATCACCGATTATTTCATGGTTACGAAATTGTACGCCTTTCACGACTTGACCGTCACGGACATCAAGGCAGGGAATAATACGTCTTGCTAGCATGGTGTTACTCCTTATCCATTCCAGCAAGTAAAAGCTTGCTCTGCAGTAAATTTACCGTCCAATAGCGCCCGACCAACAATGACCCCTGCCACACCAGAGCCTTTTAGGGCTGCAATATCATCTAGCGAGCCAATGCCACCGGATGACTGGAACTGTACCTGTGGGTATTGCTGACACAGATCGATGTACAGCTCTACATTTGACCCTTCCAGTGTACCGTCGCGTGAAATGTCGGTGCACAGCACGTGCTTCAATCCGACTTTAAGAAAATCGTCCAGTAGTGCTTCAATCGTCACTCCTGAATCTTCCTGCCAACCAGATACTGCGACTTTACGATTGCCGTTAGCATCAATGTTGACATCCAGTGCTAGCACGATGTGCTCAGGACCATATTTTTCCATCCAGCCTTTAACAAGCTCAGGCTGTTTAACCGCCGTGGAGCCGATCACGACACGTTGTGCGCCAGCATTGAGCAGATCTGCGACGTCTTGCTCGGTGCGAACACCACCACCAATTTGAATATTGGCTGGTGTGCTGGCAAGTAGCTGCTGAATTAAATTAAGCTGACGAGCTGAAGTATCTTTGGCACCAGTAAGGTCGACAAGGTGAAGCCAGTTTGCACCAGCTTGATGATAGAGATTAAATTGCTCGGCTGGGTCGACCTTATATTCGGTTACCTTGCCATAGTCACCTTGAAACAGGCGGACAACCTGACCTTCAATTAAATCTAGCGCGGGAATAATCATAACAAATCCTTTTGGTGTCCTTACATTTCAAGAAAATTCTGAATCAGCTGTGAGCCTGCTTTGCTTGAACGTTCAGGGTGAAACTGCACGCCAAAGTAATTACCGCTCTGCACTGCAGCGGTGAAGGCGTTGCCATAATCACTGCGGGCGATAGTACGGCCGCCATTGGTTTGGCTATTTTCCATATTAAAGACAGGCATGGCGTAGCTGTGAACAAAGTAGAAATAACTGCCCGCAGGTATATCTTTAAATAGCGGGTGATCTGCTTCTGGCGTGATAGTGTTCCAACCCATGTGAGGTAGCGGTAATTCACCGACCTCCATTTTTTTCACAGGCGCATCACATAGACCAAGGCATGATACAAGTTCAGTCCCATTTTGGCCTTGCTCTTCAGATAGCTGGCCGAGTAACTGCATACCGAGACAAATGCCCAACAGTGGTTTATCAACCTGTTTTACCAGGTTGATCAGATCACGCTCCTCGAGGTTTTTCATCGCTTCACTTGCTGTTCCCACACCGGGAAGAAACAGCTTATCAGCAGCCAGTACAACCGTTGAGTCTTTGCTGACCGTGACGGCATAACCAAGTCGCTCGATTGCGAAGCGAACAGAAGAGACATTGGCACAGCCGGTATCAATGATCACAACCTGTTGGTTTGTGGTACTCATTACAACACTCCCTTGCTGCTTGGTAGCTCATTACCTTCAACCCGAATAGCTTGACGTAACGTGCGGCCAAAGGCTTTGAATAAGCTCTCAACAATGTGGTGATCATTGTTGCCGTCTGAGGAGAGGTGCAGTGTACACGCTAGTGTGTCAGTGAGTGAGCGGAAGAAGTGCGATACCATTTCTGTTGATAAATCACCAACTTGTTCGCGGCTGAACTGCGCATCAAACTTCAAATAAGGGCGTCCAGATAAATCTAATGCACATTGTGCTAGGCATTCATCCATCGGCAGGCTAAAGCCAAAGCGACCGATGCCGCGTTTATCTCCTAGCGCACGTTTTAGGGCTTCCCCTAATGCCAATGCGGCATCTTCCACACTGTGGTGATCGTCAATGTGCAAGTCACCATCAACCGTTAGCTCCATACGGAAACCGCCGTGAGTGGCAATTTGATCTAACATGTGGTCGAAGAAACCAAGGCCAGTTTCAATACGGTTGCCGCCAGATTCATCAAGGTTTACTTTAACCCGGATGTCGGTCTCTTTGGTTGTACGCACAACTTCTGCGATCCGAGGGCGAGTGGTAAGATCTTTAACGATCTGCTGCCAGCCTAGCGTCTCAGGATTGTATTGAATACCTCGAATAGCCATATTTTCTGCTAATTGAAGATCTGTTTGGCGATCACCAATCACTGCTGAGGTTTCAAAGTTGACTTTGCCTTGCTGCAAGTAATCTTTCACCATACCCAGTTTGGGTTTTCGGCAACTGCAGTTGTCTTCTTCGAAGTGCGGGCAGATCAATACATCGTCGAATTTGACGCCTTGAGACTCAAAGATCTCCATCATCATGTCATGCGGGGCATCAAAATCAGCCTGCGGGTAGCTGTCGGTACCAAGACCATCTTGGTTGGTTACCATTACCAGTTTATAGCCAGCATCTTGCAGTTGCAGTAGGGCTGGGATAACAAAAGGCTCTAGCTTTAGCTTATCAAGACGGTCAACTTGAAAATCGACTGGTGGCTCAACAATCAGTGTACCGTCACGATCAATAAATAAAATGTTTTGCTTGCTCACAATGTACGTCCTTAATACTTAATTCTTTCCTAGCTGCTCGCGAATAAAGGCCAGCGTCTTTTCGCATTCGTCACGGTTGCCGACACTGATGCGAATGCAGTTTTCAATTGGTGAACGGCGCAGAATAATACCGTGATTCCACAGTGCGTTGAATAAGGCATCGGCATCGAGGAATTTCACTAGTAGATAGTTGCCGTAGCCTTCATAAACGGTGACGCCTTCGAGCATGCCGAGACCGGCTTGCAAATATGCACGGTTGGCACTGATATCCAGTACTTGGAATTTGGTTTTTGCCTTGCCTGCTGGTGACAGTGCCTGTACTGCGATATCTGCTACGGGAACAGGCACGGGGTAAGGGGCAATAACCTTGAGCAGCAACTCTATTACGTCTTGGTTCGCAAGCGTAAAGCCGCAACGAAGCCCTGCAAGTGCAAATGCCTTTGATAACGTTCGTAAAATCACGAGGTTAGGATAGCTGTCGAGTAAATTGGCTGTCGTCGCTTCTAGGCAGAAATCGATATACGCTTCATCAACCACAACCAGTGCTTTATTCGCCGTCATATCGAGTAGGGCTTCGATATCATTACGGTTAATTAGGTTGCCTGTTGGGTTATTGGGACTACAGACAAAAACCAGCTTGGTGTTATCTAAGTTGGCTTGAATAGCATTAAGATCAAGTTGCCACTCACTGGTAAGCGGGACAGTTTTGGTTTTTACATCAAAGGTTTCTGCACTTATGGCATACATGCCATACGTAGGAGGACAATAAATAATACTGTCTTGGTTTGGTTCACAGAAAGCGCGGATTAGCAGTTCGATACCTTCATCGGCACCACGCGAAGTGAGTATCTGCTCTGGACGAACATTTGCGTAGTCAGCATAGGCTTCTATTAACTCATTCGGCTGGCATGTGCTATAGCGATTAAGGCGTTCACATTTGATATTGTATTCGTTCACAAAAGGAGACTCGTTGGCATTTAGCCAGATATCGCCGCTTCCGCCTAATCGTCGAGCTGACTGATAAGGCGTGAGTTCTCGTATTGTTTTTCTTGCGAGTTGTTCAATACTCATCGTATATCCCTTAATTAGCTTGTTTGTCAGCTTGTGCGGCCAATTTTTCCATACGAATGGTGACTGCTCGCTTATGTGCATCAAGGCCTTCAGCTTCGGCAATAGTGACAACTGTTGGGGCTAATTCACTTAAGCCACTGGCTGAAAGTTCTTGTACCGTCATACGCTTAGAAAAATCAGCTAAGCCAAGACTAGAATAGGTACGGGTATAGCCGTATGTCGGTAGTACGTGGTTTGTACCTGAAGCGTAATCGCCGACCGATTCTGGTGACCAATTACCCAGAAAAATCGAACCCGCGTTGTCTAATTGCGATACTAACTCTCGAGGGTTACGTGTCTGCACAATGAGGTGCTCAGGACCATAGTGGTTCGAAATTGACACACACTGGGTGAGACTATCAGCAATGATTAGAATACTTGAGCCCAGTGCTTCACGGGCAATGTCGGCACGTGATAATTGTTTAAGTTGTTGTTGAATAGCATCAGCGGTGCGATCGGCAATACTCGGGTCCGGTGTTACAAGTACCACTTGAGAATCAGGTCCGTGCTCGGCTTGGCTAAGTAAGTCTGCAGCGATGAAGTCGGGGTCTGCTGTACTGTCTGCGATGACTAATACTTCTGAAGGACCTGCTGGCATGTCTATAGCCGCACCTCGAAAGTCATTGCTGACTTGGCGCTTTGCCTCGGTGACGAAAGCATTACCTGGGCCAAAAATCTTATCTACTTTAGCGACGGTTTCTGTACCGTAAGCCATTGCAGCAACCGCTTGTGAGCCGCCAACATTGTAGATTTCAGTAATGCCACATAGTTCGGCCACATACAGTATTTCATCGGCAATCGGTGGTGGTGAACAAAGAACAACTTCACGACAACCTGCAATTTGTGCTGGTACGCCTAACATTAATACGGTTGATGGTAATGGTGCACTGCCGCCTGGAATATATAGACCCACAGAGTTAATAGGGCGAGTGACTTGCTCACACACAACCCCTGGCTGAGTTTCAACGCGTAGCGTTGGCTGCTTTTGTGCTTTGTGAAATGTCGCAATATTCTGATAAGCCTGCTGGAGCGCCTGCTTCATCGTGCTCGTTAAACGTGCCGATGCTGCAGATACTTCCTCTTGACTGACTTTAATTGAGTCAGGCTTTACCCCATCAAACTTCTCAGTTAGCTCAAGCAAAGCTTGGTCGCCACGTTGACGAACATCGTTAATCACATTGGCAACAATCGCTGTGATGTTAGCCCCTTCAGTAATAGCGGGGCGTTCAAGCAGGCTTTCTTGTTGGCTTTCGCTGAGTGATTGCCATACAACCGTTTTCATGGCTTACTCCATCATTTTTTCAATTGGTAGAACAAGAATGGAGCTAGCACCAAACTCTTTAAGTTGTTCCATGGTTTCCCAAAATAGGTTTTCTGAGCTCACTAAGTGAATGGCTACGCGAGTTTTATCTTGTGACAGTGGCATTACGGTTGGATCTTCTGCGCCAGGTAAGAGGTCTTTGATTTGCTCAAGGCGATCTGTTGGCGCGTGTAGCATGATGTACTTCGATTCTTTCGCTTGAATAACACCTTGCATCCGGGTTAAAAGGCGATCGATAAGCGCTTGCTTATCTGGAGAGAATTCACCAGTACGTTGAATTAATACCGCTTTCGAACGCAGAATCACCTCGGCTTCTTTTAAGCCATTTGCTTCAAGTGTTGCACCGGTTGAAACCAAATCACAAATCGCATCGGCCAAGCCAGCACGCGGAGCGACTTCAACTGAACCATTGAGCATACAAGTGCTAAACTCTACGCCTAGATCATCCATGTAACGCTTAACAAGCTGCGGGTAAGTCGTTGCAATACGCTTACCTTGTAGATCTTGTGGACCGTTGTAGTCAGTATCTTTATCGACAGCAATAGACAGGCGGCAACCACCAAAATCTAGACGTCGCAACTTCGTATATTCTGCGGGTTCACCACGGGCAATACGTTCCAAACCGACTTCTTCAAGCTCATTTTCGCCGATAACCCCAAGGTCAACCACACCATCCATGATCAAACCTGGAATATCATCATCTCGTACCAGGAGTAGGTCGATAGGCATGTTTTCGGCGTGAACGACTAAACGCTCGCCCACCATATTGAATTTTACGCCACAGCGCTTGAGTAGATTTTGGCACTCTTTACTTAAGCGTCCTTTCTTTTGAATTGCAATTCGAAGTCGTTGTGTCTGCATTGTATAAATCCCTATACTCGATGTTGAGCTTAAAATTGAAAAACCCCCGGAAGATTGCTCTTCCGGGGGTCTGAATTTTATTTTTCGCTGACCGCTGGAAGAGAATTTTGCGTCTTCCAGAGCGAGGCGTATCCTCCCGAAAGACTAATCAGGATGATGATGGTGATGTAGGTTAACCATTGGGATACGCATAAATATGTACTCTGTCTAAATCTTTATTAACGCTTGCTTGTTAATCACATTAACGAAGCTGGTTTTATTTTGCAATGGTATTTTTACGGATTTATTAAATTTCTTCGAGGCTTATGAATTCATATCTGGATTTATCGTATTTAGTTCAAAAGTTAGCCTTATCTGCCATGGTTTTTAATGTGGTTCAAGGCTATTAAATAAGTGCTCGTTACAAGCTGTTAGCATTATTCGAGTGAAGCCCTTTGCCGTTTACACATAGATATCTAGCAGGCCTTTAGGCGGCCGTTTTTTGGGCTGCTGTTTTTGTTCTTCATTTTCTGGTTCAGCTTTTGGCTCAACTTTTTGTTTTCGCTCGCTGATAGGTGATGCTTGGGTGACTTTTTTTAATTGTTTCTGGGCAGACAGTGGGAGATTGTTATTAGGGTTTATCATGTCATTACCTCATCATCATCGTTTCAGAATAAAAGTGCTGGTCACTATTTAGTCGGCAAACGAAGGAAAAGGTTGAGTARAGTTTGATCTAAAATGTGATTTTTGGGGGAAAGATCGACGTTTTGATGGGGGGGGGAGCCTATATAAAGGAGCCATACCCTACCTTAGCAAAGGTAAGGCAGGGAGCTTTAACGAGGATTAGCCGCAACACTTTTTGTGTTTTTTACCACTACCGCATGGGCAAGGGTCATTGCGACCGACTTTTTCGTTAACTGCCGGGCGACTGTCTACTTCTGATGTGGAAGCTGGTTCAGGGTATTCGCCATCAATATAATACCATTGACGCTGACCATTATTGTCTTCTTGTAAAAATCGCGAGCGTTCTTGAAGGCAGTATTCGTTTTCTCCGTCACGGTAGTACGCTTTGAATTCGACGAAACCTTCGCCAGAATTGGCAATTTCACTGCTGATTATTTCAAGACCAAGCCATTCACTATGTACCGAATCTGCTATTGCGTCTCGGTGCTGCTCTGCTTCACAACTTGGGTGATAAGTAGCAACGACATAATCAACAAGGCCGAGTACATGTGCGCTGTATCGTGAGCGCATTAGTTGCTCTGGGTGTTGGGCATTCGCTGGATTTTGATGGATAGGTTGACAGCACTCTGCGAGAGAGCGTTGACTGCCGCAGGGACATAACAAACTTTGCTGGGCCATGGTTTACTCGGTTACTGTTCGCTCAAAAATAGTCGCCCATTTTAAGGACTCTAAGTACAGTTCTGCAACGATAGATTCACTGAGGTTCAATGATTGACAAATAAGTTTGATTTTTTGCCAGTCAGCATTGTCATAGGCGATTGCTAAGCGCAATAAACAGCCGAGTTTACCTTGTTGGTACACGAGCGCTTGACGAACAATTGCTTCCAGAGGCAGTTGTTCTATCAATACTTCAATAGGTTGATCTAGCATTGAATCTAGTAGCGAAAATAATCCGGTTAAAAAGGCGTGATTACGGCTTATCTTCGGCTCAAGGTGCTGCGAGAGGCGTTCACAAAAGCGTGCTCGTTGTATCGATAGGCTATATAAAGAGGCTGGCTTATCTTCAGTGGCATGCGATGTTGCCACAAACATAATAAAACGCCTGAGCTTTTCTTCTCCGAGGTATACCAAGGCTTGTTTGAATGAAGATATTGGCTTTGCACGGGTGTAGGTTATGTTATTAACATGATGGAGTAACTTGTATGAAAGCGATACATCGGTTGCAATAATCTTTTCTATTTTATCGAAATCAACGTTATGTTGACTTATCTCTTTGTATAACCGTAGTGTCGTTAGTGCCGAAGGTGACAATGTTTTACGACGCACCATTTCTGGCTTACTAAAAAAGTAACCTTGGAAAAGGTGGAACCCCACATCGTAGCATTGTTGAAACTCCGCTTGGGTTTCAACTTTTTCTGCCAGAAATATCAGTTTACTTTTTTTGTGAAATTGAATGAAAAAACTAGCTTTTTCGATCGGCGTAATTCGAATATCGAATTTGATGATATGAACATAGGGCAGAAAACGGTTCCACTGCGGTGAAGGAACAAAATCATCAAGGGCTAAGGTGTACCCTTTTTGGTTTAATTCAATGATCGCTTCTAGTAATTCATCCGTCGGCTCGCACGTTTCCAGGACTTCAATAATGAAACATTGTTTTTTAAACAGGAGTGGGGTGCGGTTAACAAGGCTGGTGTAAGGAAAATTTACAAACGCTTTTCGGCCTGCGGTAATATCTGTTGTACTCGAAGACAGGAAGTTATCCGCTAGTAAGCGGTTAGTCGCTTGTTCATCGGCAATATTGGGGAAGGCGTTATTTGGGCCATCCCGAAATAATAATTCGTAGCCAATGGTTTCCTTGTCCCTGTTCATCACTGGTTGGCGAGCAAGATATGATTTCATGAAAAAGTATCAAATAGAAACGATCAGATAAAATTGTATGCTGTTATTCATACAAATAGATGTCTGAACAATTGGTATTAGTATTACAGATATTTGCACATATAAACAGTGTTACTTATGTAAGAGCAAGTACAACTGATTTAGAACATGGAATTATTTATCATATTGATAAATAATGGTACTTCGTTCGCTAAAATTATAAATGATTCATGACTGTATTTATGGTCATACAAGCGGGATTGCTTGTAGGTGCTGGTGTGTTTGTGACTATGTTATTAATGGCATGGCGCAAAAACCGAAAGCAGGAAGCTCAAACTAAAATTCTCCCTATTGGACTTATTGGTGGCTTTGCCAATTTTTGTGACACCCTTGGTGTCGGTAGTTTTGCCATTAAAACGGCTGGTTATAAACAATTTAAATTGGTTGATGACAAGCTACTGCCCGGCACATTGAATTGTCAGGCAGTGTTGGCCACAGTCATACAATCTCTGATTTTCCTAACAGCAGTCGACGTTGATCCTATGACTTTGGTTTCAATGGTGGTCGCTGCATGCTTAGGTGCGACAGTGGGTGCTCGTTTGGTGTCGAGCTGGGATCGTCAGTTAATCCGGATTGTGATGGCAGGGGCTTTGCTCGTGGTTGCCAGTCTGATGCTGGCCGGTCAGCTAGAGTTATTCCCGTTGGGTGGTATGGCGTTAGGTTTATCGGGCTGGAAGTTGGCCGTTGCGGTCGTTGGTAACTTCTTGTTCGGGGCATTGATGACAGTCGGCATTGGCTTATATGCACCATGTATGACTTTGGTCTACTTGCTGGGCATGCACCCGCTGGCTGCGTTTCCTATTATGATGTGCTCATGTGCTTTCTTAAGCTTTTTCTCTGCTGGTGGCTTTATTCGTATGAACCGGATCAATAGCCGCGCGGCACTAGTGGTGGCAATTACGGGTCCTATCGGTGTAGTGATCGCGGCGTATTTGGTTAAATCGCTAGATATGCATTTGCTGGCTTGGTTAGTAATCGGGGTGGTGTTATATACCTCTATTACCATGTATCGCTCATGGCTCAAAGAGAAAAGCGTGGTCTCGCAACAGTTGGCAGAGTCCTAGGCCATCAGGCAATTATTATGAAAAAGGTACGCAATGCGTACCTTTTTGCTATTTATTCGTGCCGTTTAGCTGGAAGTCGCGTGTTTCAAGTTGATAGCCGTCAGCGGAATACACTAATACTGAGCCATGATCATACCAGTCACCTAATACGATCCGTTCAGCGGGAAGCCCTGCTACTTGAAGTTGGTGGATTGCGGGGCGGTGAGTGTGCCCGTGGATCATTTGTTGAACACTGTTATCGAGCATAACCTTCTCAACTTCTTCAGCAGTAACATCCATGATGCTGAGGCTTTTCATCTGGTTGTTTTCACTACTTCCGCTACGCATTTTATTGCCGATTTGCTGGCGATAGCGTAGAGGTAAACGAAAGAACAACCATTGAATAATACGATTGTGTACTTTTTTTCGATAGCGTTGATAGCCTTCGTCTAGGGTACACAATGTATCTCCGTGTAAGAGTAGGGTCGGCTGTCCATACAGGTCGACAACCGTATGCTCAGGCAGAAGTTGCACACCTGTCTCTTGGCTAAAACGCTTACCAACTAGAAAGTCTCGGTTGCCATGAATGAAGTAACAAGGTACACCGCTATCAGTTAATTGCTTGAAGGCGTGTTTGATTTGTTGGTGAAAAGGGGAGTCGTCATCATCGCCAATCCACATTTCGAACAAATCACCAAGTACATAGAGTGCATCAATGCCTCGGGTTTCTTGCTGCATAAACTGAAGGAAGCAAGCGGTAATATCTGGACGATCAGCACTTAGGTGCAGATCTGAAATAAAAAGAGTTGTCATAGGAATGAAGGGTGACACAGAGGCCACCCTTTGTGAATAATTACTCTTCGATAGTTACGCTGTTGATAACAATATCTTCAACAGGCACGTCTTGGTGTACATAACCCCAGTTGCCAGTAGAAACAGCTTTGATTTTGTTTACTACGTCCATACCTTCAACAACTTCTGCAAACACACAGTACCCCCAACCATCAGGCGTCTCTGATTTGAAGTCTAGGAACTTGTTGTCGTTCACGTTGATGAAGAACTGAGAGCTTGCAGAATGCGGTTCCATTGTGCGAGCCATTGCCAATGTACCTACTTTGTTGCTTAGGCCATTGCTTGCTTCATTTTTGATTGGAGCACGCGTCTCTTTTTCTTCCATGCCAGACGCCATACCGCCGCCCTGAACCATGAAGCCGTCGATTACACGGTGGAAGATAGTGCCGTTGTAGAAATCTTCACGACAGTATTGCAGGAAGTTTGCACACGTTTCAGGCGCTTTTTCTGTGTTAAGCTGAATTTTGATGTCACCAAAAGTAGTGTGAAGCGTTACCATGAGATTGTCCTTTAATGGATGTACGTTGCTTTAAGTCTTGGATTCTATCTTACTCGGTTTGAGCGTCAATATTAACTCGTGTTGATAGCGTTCTGAGGCTTAAATAGGTGAAAACTTAGCCTTTTGCCTAACTATAGATGATGGATGTTTAGTTGGCATGGATCTAAAGGGAAGGATTGATGGTCGAATATGTGGCCGGTCTGCATTCTTTACGCAGTCATAATTCGTTAGAAAGGCATTTTTCCTTGCCTTAAACAGCCAATAAAGGTGTAATTACCTCCTTATACCGTAACCCCCCAAAATGAGTACCGAAGAGACATGTTGAAGATCTATAACTCACTTACAAGACAGAAAGAGGCATTCCAACCCATCCAGCCTGGTAAAGTAGGCATGTACGTCTGTGGGGTTACCATCTACGATTTATGTCACATCGGTCACGGTCGTACTTTTGTTTCTTTTGATGTGGTTTCTCGTTACCTACGCTACTCTGGTTACGACTTAACGTTCGTACGTAATATTACCGATATCGACGATAAGATCATCAAGCGTGCAGCTGAAAATGGTGAAAGCTGTGATTCTTTGACTGAACGTTTGATCGGTGAAATGCACACAGACTTTGATGCGCTAGGCATGAAGCGTCCTGATATCGAACCACGAGCGACAGAATTCATTGCTGAAATTATTACGATGTGTGAGCGTTTGATTGAGCGTGGCTTTGCATACGTTGCGAGTAACGGCGATGTCATGTTCGAAGTGAGCAAGTTTGAAGAATATGGTCGCTTGTCTAAGCAAGATCTTGACCAGCTTCAAGCGGGTGCACGTGTTGATATTGAAACGGCGAAACGTAGTCCACTTGATTTCGTACTGTGGAAAATGTCGAAGCCGGGTGAGCCAACATGGGAATCACCATGGGGCGCTGGTCGTCCGGGTTGGCACATTGAGTGTTCAGCGATGAACTCAGCAATTTTGGGTGATCACTTTGATATCCATGGTGGTGGTTCAGATCTTCAGTTCCCGCACCATGAAAACGAAATTGCGCAATCGTGCTGTGCGACGGGCTCTCAGTATGTGAATACTTGGATGCACAGTGGTATGGTCATGGTTGACCGTGAAAAGATGTCTAAGTCTTTAGGTAACTTCTTCACTATTCGTGATGTGCTTGGCCATTTTGATGCTGAAACTGTTCGTTATTTCCTAATGTCTGGTCACTACCGTAGCCAGCTGAACTACAGCGAAGATAACCTTAAGCAGGCGCGATCTGCACTTGAGCGTCTTTACACGTCATTACGTGGTTTAGATCTATCAGTTGAAGCTGCTGGTGGTGAAGAGTTTGTTGCTCGCTTTAAAGAAGCAATGGATGATGACTTCAACACGCCGGAAGCATACTCAGTACTGTTTGATATGGCGCGTGAAACTAACCGTCTAAAAACAGATGACGTAGCTGCGGCTTCAGCATTGGGCGCACGTCTTCGTGAACTGGCTGATATTCTTGGCTTACTTGCACAAGAACCAGAAGCTTTCCTTCAAGGTGGCGCTGGTGAAGATGATGATGTCGCTGAAATTGAAGCGTTGATCCAACAGCGCCTTGATGCACGTGCTGCCAAAGATTGGGCCGCTGCCGATGATGCGCGTGACAAGCTACTTGCGATGGGGATCATCTTAGAAGATGGCCCACAAGGTACGACTTGGCGTCGTAAGTAAGTCATTGTGTAATCGTTAAATTAGCTTTCTAAGAGCCGGAGTTTTTACTCCGGCTTTTTAATACCTGTTATTGTGAATGAGGAATTATATTTTTTCCGGCAATTCAGTCCCACATTTACGGCAATAATCGGCATCTTCTTCATGACCACTGGTTGAACAATTCATACAGCGAATGAGATCACGCTGTGTTTTCATTTCTTGGCTCAATTCTGCTGTAATGATCCCGGTTGGCACGGCAAGAATAGAATACCCAAGTAACATGGTGATAGACGCTAACGTTTTACCCAGATCCGTTTGCGGTACGATATCGCCATAACCGACCGTTGTTATGGTGACGATAGCCCAATAAATGCTGGTAGGAATACTGGTGAAGCCATTGTCTGGCCCTTCAATTACGTAAAGCAATGATCCTAATACTGTCACGAGAATAGCGACGGTACTGAAGAAAACGAGTATTTTCCGCTGAGCCATCAATAACGAACGCAACAGAATATTAGAATCTCTTAGAAAGCGTGCGAGCTTCAATATCCGGAATATCCGCATTACCCTGATCAAGCGAACAATTAAAAGGTAATTTGACCCAGGGAAGAGGAAAGCAAGGTAGCTAGGTAGTATGGCGATTAAATCGATGATGCCATAAAAGCTACGAGCATAGGCCCATGGCTTAGGAGAGCAGTAGAGGCGAAACAAGTATTCAATGGTAAATAGAATTGTAAAGAGCCACTCAAGAGCGAAAAGTACCGTTGGATAGTGGGTTTCTATACTGCTAACCGATGACAGAATTAGAACCAGTTCAGAGCAGAGGATTGCGATAATCAGTGCAACATCAAAGCGCTGTCCTGCTTTGGTTTGGGTGCCGAAAATAACTTGGTAAATTTTCTGACGCCGATTGAGAGTAACCATAGTGCCTTGTTTCTTAGGTGATAATTACTAAGGATATAAGCAAATGGTAAAACTATGAAGTGAGAGGTCGTAATGAGGAGAGAATTTACAAGAGGCAAGCAGCCTTGCCCCTCTATATTAAGCTTAACTGAGCCGACAGTTATGCGAGGCCGGGGAATAATGCCCGCAGACCATTGGCGATAAATTCAATACCTAATGCAGCCAAAATTAAGCCCATAATACGCGTGATCACGTTGATTCCTGTTTGTCCTAAGAAGCGAACAATAATGGGTGCGGCCCTAAAAAGTAGCCAACAGCTGAAAGCAAATATCACAATGGTGGCGGCGATACCGAGTGTATTGGTAACACTCGGATAACGCGAGCCGTAAACAATCGTAGAACTGATTGCACCAGGGCCTGCCATTAGTGGCATGGCAAGAGGCACAACGCCGATTTGCTCTCGACTAATTGATTCCGACTTTTCTTGTTTATTCTGTTTATCTTCACCCAACTTACCGCTCATCATTGAGAAGGCGATAGTCAGTAGTAGCAATCCACCCGCAACACGGAATGAATCCAGCGAGATACTAAACATGTCCAGTAGAAACTGGCCTGCTAGCAATGAAACCGTCAGGATAATAGTAACGGCAATATTGGCAGTATAAGCCGTTTTATTTCGTTCTTCTTTACTCATGTGAGCGGTAAGCGAAACGAAAATGGGCATAATGCCGATTGGGTTAACGGCAGCAATTAAGCCGACAAAAAATTGCAGAAAAATGGCAAGTTCGAGTGTTTGCATTTTTAGTATTCTAATTGAAGTATATAAAGAAGCAGGCTTCGTTACTCAACACCCATCAGTATAGGCAACCGTTGTTGGTTTGCAGAAAGAAAGGCAGGCGAAAAGCGTGTCGATCCATAGGGCAAACTTTCGAGTAATACAGTGATGAGTTATTGATCGGCGATACTTTAAGCCAAACGATTGCTGAGTACCAATTAAAAATAGTTATATCCCCCGTTATTTTAAGTAATTTATAAATGTGTTGTTACTGTCCTGTGAACGGCTACTTTTTACGGCTACCCTTAGTGGGTAAGTTTTGTGCTACAAAGGTGAAACAAATCATTCTTGCAAAGGTTTGATAACGTGATAATGATCACGAATAAGTTTAGGTATGATCGTTTATGTAGAATTATTACGTAATATGTAACGCAGCGTAATGCTACTAAAAAATGCAAAAGGTCGTTTTTCAACCGATAAGGTCTCATAGTCACCTTTTAAGTTATTGGTTTAGAGTGGTTGAGATCAAATTTTGACAAAGTGTAATCCTAAATGGTTACAAGTGATCTAAATCAATTATTTTCACAGCGTGAAATAATATAATCAGTTTTGAAAGCGATTTACTAAGTATGTGTGTTATCGATTTGTAAGCAAGACGCTGTGATAACCCCCCAAGGATGTAAGACATATCCTTACTAAAAAGTTTTCAATATTAAGTTAGGAGTTAACTATGCCTGTAACAAATATGGCTGAACTAGATGCAATGGTTGCCCGCGTCAAAGCTGCTCAGAAAGAGTTTTCTACTTTTTCTCAAGAGCAGGTTGATAAAATCTTCCGTGCAGCTTCTCTTGCTGCGAATAACGCGCGTATTCCTCTAGCTCAACAAGCTGTAGCAGAATCTGGTATGGGTATTGTTGAAGATAAGGTTATCAAAAACCACTTCGCTTCAGAATTTATCTACAACAAATACAAAGACGAACCAACTTGCGGTATTTTGGAAGAGAACGAAGAGTTCGGCACCATGACTATCGCAGAACCAGTAGGTATCATTTGCGGTATCGTACCGACAACTAACCCAACATCTACTGCAATCTTCAAATCACTAATCTCCCTTAAAACACGTAACGCAATTATCTTCTCGCCACACCCTCGCGCTAAAAACTCAACAAATGATGCTGCGAAATTGGTACTGGATGCTGCTATTGCCGCAGGTGCACCAAAAGATATCATCGGTTGGATCGACCAGCCATCTGTTGAGCTTTCAAATGCGCTAATGAAGCACGATGACATTAACCTTATTCTTGCGACGGGTGGTCCAGGTATGGTTAAAGCGGCTTACTCTTCAGGTAAACCTGCTATCGGTGTTGGTGCGGGTAACGTGCCAGTAGTTATTGACGAAACTGCTGACATTAAGCGTGCTGTAGCCTCTGTGCTTATGTCTAAAACATTCGATAACGGTGTAGTTTGTGCTTCTGAGCAGGCTGTTATCGTTATGGATGAAGTGTACGACGAAGTGAAAGAGCGTTTTGCTTCTCACAACGGTTACGTGCTGACTAAGTCTGAAGCAGAAAAAGTACGTAAAGTGCTGCTTATCAACGGTAACCTAAACGCAGATATCGTTGGTCAGCCTGCAACTAAGATTGCTGATATGGCAGGTGTTAAAGTGCCTGCAAATACGAAGATCCTAATCGGTGAAGGCGTAGAAGTGTGTGTTGAAGACGAATTCGCACACGAGAAACTGTCTCCAACTCTAGGTATGTTCCGCGCGTCTTCTTTTGAGAACGCTGTAGAACAAGCGGTTAAAATGGTTGAACTTGGCGGTATCGGTCACACATCTGGCTTATACACAAACCAAGATGTTAACGCAGACCGTATCCGTTACTTTGGCGACAAACTAAAAACTGCACGTATTCTTGTAAACATCCCAACGACTCACGGTGGTATCGGTGATCTTTACAACTTCAACGTAGCGCCTTCTCTAACTCTTGGTTGTGGTTCATGGGGTGGTAACTCTATCTCTGAGAACGTGGGTCCTAAGCACCTTATCAACAAGAAGACAGTAGCGAAGCGAGCTGAAAATATGTTGTGGCATAAACTACCTAAATCAATTTACTTCCGCCGTGGCAGCCTTCCAATCGCATTAAGTGATTTAGAAGATAAGAAGCGTGCATTCCTTGTAACTGACCGCTTCCTATTCAATAACGGTTATGCTGACGAAGTAGTATCATTACTTAAAGCTCAAGGTATTGAAGTTCAAACCTTCTTCGATGTCGAAGCGGATCCAACGCTTTCTGTTGTTGAAAAAGGTGCAGAAGCGATGAAGAGCTTCCAGCCTGACGTCATTCTTGCTCTTGGTGGTGGTTCACCAATGGATGCTGCGAAGATCATGTGGGTAATGTACGAGCACCCAGAAACACACTTCGAAGAACTAGCAATGCGCTTTATGGATATCCGTAAGCGTATCTACAAGTTCCCGAAAATGGGTAAGAAAGCTGAGCTTGTATGT
This sequence comes from Photobacterium makurazakiensis, assembly GCF_050336715.1. Taxonomy (NCBI): domain Bacteria; kingdom Pseudomonadati; phylum Pseudomonadota; class Gammaproteobacteria; order Vibrionales; family Vibrionaceae; genus Photobacterium; species Photobacterium makurazakiensis. The sequence continues at coordinate 322,792 of NZ_JAKJSJ010000009.1, read as the reverse complement.
ATCACGACTACATCTGGTACAGGTTCTGAAGTTACACCTTTCGCTGTTGTTACTGACGACAAGACTGGTGCTAAGTACCCACTTGCAGACTACGAACTAACACCACAAATGGCCATCGTTGATGCGAACTTGGTAATGAACATGCCTAAGTCGCTAACGGCTTTCGGTGGCTACGATGCAGTAACGCACGCACTAGAAGCTTACGTATCTGTTCTAGCGAACGAATACTCTGACGGTCAGGCATTGCAAGCACTTAAGATGCTGAAAGAATACCTACCTTCAAGCTATGCGAATGGTGCAAATGACCCAATCGCACGTGAGAAAGTACATAACGCCGCGACTATCGCTGGTATCGCGTTTGCGAATGCCTTCCTAGGTGTTTGTCACTCAATGGCGCACAAGATTGGTGCTGAATTCCACATTCCACATGGTTTGGCGAATGCACTATTAATCTCTAACGTTGTTCGTTACAACGCAAATGATAACCCAACGAAACAAACAGCATTCTCTCAGTATGCTAGCCCTCAGGCTCGTCGTCGTTATGCTGAAGTTGCTGACCATTTGGGTCTGTCACAAGCTGGCGACCGCACTGCACAGAAGATTGAGCGTCTTCTAACATGGCTAGAAGAGCTGAAAGGCGACCTAGATATCCCACTGTCTATCCAGGCAGCAGGTGTTCCTGAAGCTGACTTCCTAGCGAAGCTAGATGACCTTTCTGTTGAAGCGTTTGATGACCAGTGTACAGGTGCAAACCCTCGCTACCCACTAATCAGTGAGTTGAAAGACGTACTAACAGCGGCTTACTACGGTAAAGCATACGTTGAAGGTGAAACGTTCGAAGGTACAACAGTAATCAAGAAATCTGAGCCAATTGCTGAAAAACCAGCAGCTAAAGCAAAGAAAGAGAAAGCTGAAGCTTAATCATCATTATTGCTAGCGCATAATGCAGTTATTATTTAGCCCGCCACTTTGGCGGGCTTTTTTATATCTGTATTTATTGGTTAAACAACATCAGAGTCATTTCATCGTAGAGGTTCAGCTTACATAACCAGTAGGTTAACTGACCTCTGCTTCAATCATTCTGCCGTTGAAGTAGTCGTTAGCAACGATGTATTCTGCACTTCTTACGATTTCATACTGCATCGGTAAACTTACGACATTGCTGTTGTGCTCTGATTGACACGATGGACAATTAATCGTCAATGGGACAACGCCACCGACACGAATATTGAACTCCGCTAACTCTTTGGCCCAGCTTTGGGTTAAGCCGGAAACCATCGCTTTAGAGCCAGAATTGAGCATGTTTTGTGAGTTGCCCTCATTAACTGCCAAGTTAATGATGACTCCTCGGCATTCGTGCTCACGCATGTAGTGGGCCGTTTGCTTGCCAAAAGTGAAAAATGACGTTGCTTCTTCTGCCATTGAGCGACTGAACTGATCAACGGCTGACGGGCTTAGTAGTGATGGTAGTTCAGCCCCTAGCCAGCAGTTGGTGAGCACATCAATTTGACCATAGTGTTGATGAACGTTACCTATCATGGTGGCGATAGAAGGCTCTGATTGATCGGCAATAAGATAAGATTGACACTGTGCCCCAATCGCCTGGCAAGCTTTCAGCGTTTGCTGTAGTTCATACTGACGTACATCAACCAATGCAAGCTTCGCTCCTAAAGAGGCAAAGTGAAGTGAAATTGCCTTGCCTAAAGGGCTGCCTGCAGCAGTAATGAGTATGACTGATTGAGCAATATTCATAACTCTTCCTATCTCAATTTGGCTGAAGTTTAGCTTTAGTCGAGTATTCAGCACTAAGGTTGAATCAACCTACTTACAAATAATTAACCTAACATTACGGCGTTATCAGTAACATAACTGTGAAAATGCGCCCAAAGTGCCGTTGTCTGTTTTTAAATGTTAGTGAACTGTGATCGTAGTGCGGGGTCTTGATAACAAAGCTATGAGGGTGGTCACGAAATGAACGATTTTGTGATGAAGGATAGATTTAAGTGCAATTGGTTGCATTTGGTTTGTTTAGGTAATTAATTATACATATTCACGATCTAATGCTTTGAGGGCTAAGTTGGCGGCACGCTAGTTTTGGTGCATCTCAGCAAAGCGTTTTGCTTGAATCAGTGATAGGTATAAATCTTGCGGTGATGCTTGAATGGTTGCGTCTTCTTTCGGAGGTAAAAGACGACGTTCATGTCCTGAGAGGTTGTGGTAAATCTCTTCTGGCATGCCTTTAGTCCCTTGCGGTGGAAAGGTAAGGGCTGTTGGCTGTAGGCCTTGCAGTAAACGTACATCTGCCAAGCCACTGTCTTGAAATAGTTGGGCTTGTCGCGCGCCATTCTCATAACAGTGTTCAGAGGTGGTCAAAGGTTGTGGGTCTTGCAGCTCAAAATAAGCGCGAAGTTCTGACTCTGTTTTTCCGGGCTTCGGCAGTGCATCAACGGGGGTTGTTTCAAGGTAGTCGGGCGATAACATCGCAAGCATTAATCCAAAGTCAGCACGGCGCCCACCTTCAACCGCATGGTTGAGGTGTGTACCTAGCTGCACTTCGCTTATCAGCTGTGCTTTGTCTAATGTATGGATCTGCATTCAATCGCACCGAAATTAAAATAGCAAAGAGTTTGCTACTTAGAGGTATATCGGTGCGAGTTTGAATTTCTTTAGTGAAAAAAGGTTTATTTTTCAAGTGAGGCGATTGCTACACGCATTCTGTGCAAAGCTTCATCAAGTATCTCGGTGCGGCAGGCAAAATTGAGACGGACAAATTTTGAATTCCCGAAATCAGCACCTGGAGAAAGCCCGATACCAGCCTGTTCAAAAAATTTAAAGGGAGAAGGTACCGGCAGCTGAGAGGCGTCGATCCATGCGAGATAAGTCCCTTCAATTGGGTGGAGTGTTAAATAGGGCATGCTATTGATGGCATCCTCGAGCTTCGCCTTATGATCCTGTAAGAAAGCGAGTTGATTATCTAACCAGGGTTGACCGTGTGCATAGGCGGCCTCTGCTGCCGTATAAGCCAACACATTCACATCGGGGACAATGCCCGCCTTGGTCTTGATAAACTGTCGACGTATTTTCGGGTTCGGAATTATTGCCATTGAAGCACCGAGACCCGCGATATTGAAGGTTTTACTGGGTGCTATCAGGGTGATTGAACGATTAGCTGCACTGTCATTTAGACTTGCAAATGGAATGTGCTTGCAGTTTGGGTCAAGGATGAGGTCGCTATGGATTTCATCAGAACACACGGTAAGATCATGTTTCTCGGCAAAAGCCAAGACTGACTCAAGCTCATCTTTACTGTAAACCGTGCCACCTGGGTTTAATGGGTTACAAAAGAGCATTAAGGTTGAGTTTGGGGTTGCAGCATCATCATCAAGCGACATCAACCAGCGCTGCTGCTCAAGGTTAACCGGGAGAGTTGAAAGCTGTCGGTTAGCAAGCTTTATGGATGATTTGAAGGGAGGATAAATAGGACTTGGGCATAATACACTTTGCTCAGGCGAGGTCTGTGAGCGCACAGCCAAGTTGATCCCGCAAACCAGCCCCGGTAAATACACGATCCATTCTGGCTCGATATGCCATTGGTAAAGTTCAGCCATACGCTCGACTAACAATGCGGTGAGCGTTTCAGGGGCACTGCCGTAGCCAAAGACCCCATGGTCGACATGTTGATGTAGTGCCGCCGTTATGGCCTCTGGTACTTTGAAGTCACTGTCCGCTATCCACATCGGCAAGATATCTTGCCCTTTGTATTTATTCCACTTGATACTGTTGCTTTGGGTTCTATCGACGAGTTGTTCAAACAGGTGGTTCAAAGGTGTTTCTGCCATGGTGAGTTCCTTGACGGTGAGTAATTCCAGCGATCTCCATGGGTATTATTGCCACAAAAAACAGTTATAAAAAAGCCTTGGTCAAAAATGCCAAGGCTTTATATTTGCATACCATATCTTTGCTTAGTTATTGATAACCTTGCAGCTTAGAATGTAGGTTTTATGCCAAATTGATCTGCAGCGTAGGCAACACGCTCTTCAGGTGTCGGTGGTTTAGCGGGAACACCCAAATTTTCAATATGCCGAAGGCGAGGTAATAAGCCTGCACCGTTAGCCGTTTGAATAGCCAACCCTGGTCTCGCATTGAGTTCAAGCACCATGGGACCGTAGACTTTATCGAGTACCATATCGGTACCCATGTAGCCTAGGCCTGTCATTTCCCATGCACTTGATGCAAGGGCTAAGAGCTTGTGCCAATCAGGTACCGCGAGCTCACTCAGTAAGCGGTCGGTATCAGGGTGATGTTCAATTGGCTGATCAAACTGCACCGCACGAACCGCCTTTCCTGTCGCAATATCAATACCAACGCCAACAGCACCTTGGTGCAAGTTCGCTTTGCCATCTGAAGCGGATGTTGAACAACGCATCATTGCCATGACAGGGTAGCCTTTAAATACGATCACTCGCACATCAGGCACACCTTCATAACTAAAACCATCGAAGACATCATCAAATTGGATGAGGTTCTCAACCATCGCAACATCGTTTTTACCACCTAGCGAGAACAAGCCCGCTAAGGTATTGGTAATGTGACGCTCAACATCTTGCTTGTTGATCTCAGCACCAGATGGTTTGACATAAACACCATCTTTATGGCGAATGATAACTAAGATGCCTTTGCCACCCGATCCCTGAGCAGGTTTTATGACAAAACCAGGCCAGTTCTTCACCATATCGTGAACGCGTTTTACGTACACTTGGCTGTCGATGACACCAATCAATTCAGGTACTGTCGCACCGGCTTGTTTAGCGATGAGCTTGGTTTTTAGCTTGTCATCAACCAGTGGGTAAAGGCTACGGTCATTGTATCGGCCAATATAGCTGTGATTACGTTGGTTCATCCCCATAATGCCGCGATCGCGTAGCTTGAATGGAGAGGTAAACTGTGACAACAGTGACATCGTTAGTCCTCCACAAGCGGTTTAAAGCGGCGAAGTTCACTTAATCGGTAGCCGGTGTAATTACCAAGCATTAAAATTAACGCGAGAATAATCAGCTGAATACCGATGAAATTGAAAGTTAGGTGACGAACCAACGGGTTAGTCATTGCAAGATAAACCAATATAGCGGTAAGTAATGAGCCACCACCTTGGATTAACACTTCTTTTGCCCCTTCTTCTTCCCAAAGAATCGACATACGTTCAATGGTCCAAGAAAGAATGATCATTGGGAAGAACGTAATAGAAAGCCCTTCAACCAAGCCAATCTTAAAGGCGACAACGGTAAACACCGAGATGATCATGATGACTGTTATGATCACCGCGGATATTCGGGCTACCAGCAATAGGTTCAGTTTCGATAGATAGCTACGAATAACCAAACCGGTGCCGACAATGAGTAAGAAGCCGAGGATACCGGTAATAAGCTGGGTTTGTACAAATGCCACAGCAATAAGCACCGGCATAAAGGTTCCCGAGGTTTTTAAGCCGATAATGATCCGTAGGAACACGACAATCAGCGCACCAATAGGAACCAGCATAATGGTTTTGAACATTGCTTGTTCTTCAACCGGTAGGCTATGGATCGAGAAGTTGAGTAAGTCTTCTGCCTGTACCTTTTCGCGGGTTGCTTGTTGTGGCGTAATATCTTGGGCAATAATAGAGAAGCTGATATTAGAGTTACGGCCACCGATGACATCAAGTAGCGAATGCCCTTGCTGATTCCATAATAAAATATTATCAGGTTTGCCTTCTTGACCGGTTTGAAGGTCAAAAAGCTGCCAAAGTTGGCCGTCCCAAACCTCAACCATTGGAGTGATACTTTGACGACGGCGACCATCTTCTAGTTGTAGACCCCCCACAATTCGGGCGTGAATGCTTTCCAGGGAGAGAAGATTAATTATGGCATTTTCACGACTGAGGTTATTTAGCAATAACGATGCATTTTGGTTGTTGCGGTCGTTAAACTGTTTAATGAGCTCACGGGTTAGGGTGGTGTTATCTGCGGAAAGGTTGCGGGCTTGATCCAATAGGGCGGTTGCTGCGGTTTGTTGAGGGTTATCCAAGCTAACCGCGACAGTATCGCCTTTTGGCGGTTGTTCTTTAAAGCTAGCCTGATCATCGACTAACATCTGAGTTTTGTAATATAAAATTTGTTTACCGCTGGCCTGTCTGATGGACCATTCAGCACGGCGGCCTTTATCGGTGTCAATGAGCGCTACGCCATAACCTGGCGATGAGGTGCTTTCATCTATTTGAGTGAACCCTTGCTGAGTTTCCGGTGCCGCCATCGAAACTTTGACTGGGTCACCAATAGCATCAAATTCAATACGGGATTCGAGCTCCCACATTGCACGCTCTTCACCTGGCGTCCACGGCACGCCATAAATATCATGGCGGTACATGCTTAGAGCAGTACCCGCAATGACTAGCAGGGTGATTAAAAAGTAAAACGGAATTCTTGACGTCATGACATCCTCATCAAATTGTTATTAGTTTTTTTGTACTTGCTGTTCATTCATTCCTTGAACGAATTTTTTACCGACATCAACTAATGCGATGTCTTTGAAAAATTCACGACCTAATAATACTGGATAGGTCATTTGACTGCGATCTGCCAAGGTAAATTGTGCTTTTTCGTGAAGATCGCCCAATTTTACCCACGCTTCAATAACAGGGCGGCGAACGGCTTCACTGGCATTGACTTGTCGAATCTTAACCCAGCGGATAACGGGGGCTTCAACAACTTCAGCTTTTTCAGCCGTTTCATCAGAGGTGTGATTTAAACTGAAGCGCGCCCATTTTTTACCATCACGTTCGAATATCTGAATATCCGTTGCACTCAGTGATGAAGTTGTGGCGCCTGTATCAATTCGTGCTTTAAAGAATGCTGTCATTGAGTCAATCCAGACCCACTCTTCTTCACCTAAAATTACTTTACCATGGGCAACACGTGTGTTGACGTTAACTGCTTCAACCGCGATTGGCTCTTCTTCCTCAATTTGAAGAGGCGCTAAGGCCAGCGAATTAGCATTGCTGACAGTCATTTCCTTTGATATTGATGATAGTTCTTTTTCCAGATTTGCAATATATTCATTTTGCTCATCTATTTGCTTAATCATAGTTGCAAGTTGGAAATTAACGCGATCTTCCATCGTATTGATGGCAAGCATGGTTTTTTCTTGATCTTGTTGCGGTGTTAGGGTGCAACCAGAAAGGATAGCTAGGGTAAGTAATGGCACATAGCGGCGAAGCATTATGTCTCCCGGAAGGAATTATTTTTCTATAGTCGGCAATATTTTATCGTAGAAAAAGGGATGCTAACAGCACCCCCTTGTCAGTACTTAGTCAGGATTTCGAGCAATTAGCACGGCACGTTTCGGTGCTGGGTATCCTTCAATAGTTTTAGTTGGATCATTTGGATCCAAATATTCAGGTAATGAATTGTTTGTCATCCACTCCGTTGAGCGCTGTTCGTTGATACTCGTGACACATTCGTCGACAATTTTCACATCAACAAAGCCACATTTCTCCATCCATACTTTTAGCGCTTTTGCAGAAGGGAAGAAGTATACATTGTGCATTTGGGCATAACGATGTGTCGGTACTAAGACCGCGTTTTCATCACCATCAATGACCAATGTTTCCAGAATAACTTCACCATCTTTACGCAGTTGGTTTTTTAACTGGATGATATGATCAAGCGGTGAACGACGGTGGTACAGCACGCCCATGCTAAATACAGTATCGAAGGCTTTAAGCTCAGGTAAGTCTTCAATACCTAAAGGCAATAAGAAGGCACGGTTATCTTGACCCATAAGACGCTTAATGGCTTCAAATTGAATCAAGAATAAATTTGATGGGTCGATACCGACGGTCAGTGCAGCACCTTCACCAAGCATTCGCCACATATGGTAACCGTTACCACAGCCAACATCTAAAACACTACGCCCTTTTAATGGGGAAATGTGAGGTAGAACACGGTCCCATTTCCAGTCAGAGCGCCATTCGGTATCAATGTGAATGCCATGAACGTTATAAGGCCCTTTACGCCACGGGTGAAGAAGGCGCAATAAGCTTTCAAGGCGCTTTTGCTCACCATCGGCGATGCCACCGTCATTGCAAACGCTGACTTCCTTTTTGATATCGATGATATCAGGCTTATCTGTTGGGAATTTTTTCAGGGCGCGCATCCAACGGTTCATATCACCATGCGCTTCAGACTCCCAATCACTTAGCTGTTTTGGCAACGTGTTTAGCCAAGGGCGAAGTGTCTCGTGTTGAGCGAGAAGTTGGTAGAATTCAGAAAAACTAAACATAAACAACAGGTAACCTTATTTAATCGCGAACATAGAGCCAAAGTTAAAGCACTGGAACCATACTTCAGAACTACTGAAGCCAATGCTTGCAAAGCGTTGTTTGTGGGTATCAATGCTATCAGGGCGCATCACATTTTCGATGGCGCTTCGTTTTTGGCTGATTTCTAACTCGCTGTAGCCATTGGCTCGTTTGAAGTCGTGGTGTAAGTCGATAAGCAGTTCGTTAGAGCGCTCATCGTCAAAAATATATTTCTCGGACAAGATCAAGATGCCCCCAGGACGTAATCCTGCATAGATTTTCTCTAGTAGTGACTGGCGATCTTCAGGAACAAGAAACTGTAAAGTGAAGTTCAGTACAACAACGGATGCATCTTGAATGTCGATGTCACGAATATCCGCCTCTATAACCGAGACCGGCGTATCAGAGCGATATGCGTTAATGTGTAAGCGGCAACGCTCAACCATCGCTGCTGAATTATCGACAGCGATGATTTCACACCCTTCTTGGTTGATATGGCGACGCATCGACAGCGTTGCGGCCCCCAGAGAGCAACCCAGATCATAAATTTTAGAGTGAGGTTTGGCAAAGCGCTCGGCAAGCATACCAATCGCAGAAATAATATTGCTATAACCCGGCACTGAACGCTGGATCATATCTGGAAACACTTCAGCGACACGTTCATCAAACGTGAAGTCACCCATTTTTTCGATGGGCGCTGCAAAAATATTGTCGTGACTTGCCATTCTCACGAACCTCTTATCTATAAAAAGAACTGGGATCCAACATATCGGGTTAATAGATAACCGTGCTCAAAGCACTATTTGTTTATCTTTAACCAAAGGTGATCCATCACCCTGAAAGGTCGCGTATTGTAGAGAAAATGAGGGCATTTGTCTTTATAGATTTTCTTCGATAAATAATAGTTTCTGAATGGTAACGGTGTCTGAACAAGGTTATGTATCTTTATATTTGTAACAAAACATATGTTGCGAGTATGTGATGAGGTGCTTATCAATAAAGTAAGATTCCGCTTATTAATTGGCACGGTCAATACTAAGACTGTTAACCAGTTGTTTTATCGTATTTTTCAATGGCAGCGTCCACTTTTTTCAATTGGATAGATTTATAGCAGATCTTTACCTTTTCCTTAAATTCTATGGGGAGATTAGGTCGTGAATAAATTTAAGGTTGTTGTCGGTCTTGGTGTGGTCGCCTATTTTGCAACAGTGGCGGTCGTCGATCATTATGATCAGCGTTTGAGTGAAAGTCGCGCAGCCCATGCGCAGGCACAGACAATCAGTGAACTATCAACTGAAGCTTTTGCTATTTTGAATAATAATGGCTGTTCGTACTGTCATACCAGTGATAGTGACATGCCTTTTTATGGTCAACTTCCCGTAGCTAAACAATTGATGGATAAAGATGTTGAAGTGGGTATGCGTCACTTCAACATTGAAGCGATGATGGAGCAGGTGAACGCCGGAGAGCGAGTTTCAGAGCTTGAGCTGGCGAAGTTGGAATCGGTACTTGATGATGGCAGCATGCCACCAGCACTTTATCTCGCGATGCACTGGCGTTCGAAACTTTCCGCAGAAGAAACGACGACACTTACGCGTTGGGTAAAGGAGGAGCGTCTTCGTCATCATAACCAAGTGAATATTGCAAAAGAGTTTAAGTATGACGCTGTTCAACCCATTCGCACGGTGTTTGAGGTTGATAGCGCGAAAGTTGAATTAGGCGATAAACTTTTTCATGATACGCGTTTATCTGGTGATAATACGGTTTCTTGTGCAAGTTGCCACTCATTAGAAACGGGTGGTGTCGATCGCCTGACGACTTCGCTGGGTGTTAATAATGCGATAGGCCCAATTAATGCGCCAACAGTATTTAACTCGGCATTCAATACACACCAGTTCTGGGATGGCCGAGCTGCTGACTTGCAAGAGCAGGCTGGCGGCCCACCATTGAACGCACTAGAGATGGCGTCTGATTCATGGCATCAAATTTCAGATAAGTTGATGGATGATGAGGAAATGATTGAAGCGTTTGCTGCTATCTATGACGAAGGAATTACAGAGCACACCATTACCGATGCCATTGCTGAGTTTGAAAGAACGTTGGTGACACCGAACAGTCGTTTTGACCAATTCTTGCGTGGGGACGTTTTGGCACTGGATGCCACAGAGCAAGATGGTTATGCACTATTTAAACAGTATAAATGTGCCAATTGCCATGTTGGTGAAGCGATGGGTGGCCAAGGTTTCGAAGTTATGGGATTAAAGAATGACTATTTTGCCAATCGAGGCAACGTCACTGATGTTGATTTTGGTCGATACAATGTAACGGGTAACCCTGGTGATATGCACCGATTCAAAGTGCCAACACTGCGTAATATTGCCCTGACTGCACCTTATTTCCACGATGGTAGTGTTGCGACACTCGAAAAGGCTGTTGATAAGATGGCTTATTATCAGGTTGGGGTTCGGTTAACTGACACTGAAATCAGCAAAATTACCGCCTACTTGGAAACCCTGACTGGGGAGTACAACGGTCAAATGCTTCAGTAATAACGACATATTGTATATAGCGCTTCACCATGCGTGGTGAAGCGCTTTTTTATCTGCAGTTTTTGTTGTGTGCTGTCACTGGTAATTCAGTTAGATCAACTTGAACTGTGGGCTTGGCGTTTGTGTTGGTAGCTCAACATCAGGAAGTAACCTTGAGGTAACTTTTTGCTGTAATTGGCGGTAAAGCCGAACAGCGAGCTCAGGGGCATGATTGTTATCTGGGGTATGAATGAACAAATAGGGCTGCTTGCCTTCATCTAGCCATTTGGGTAATCGGTTAAGCCAATTTTCAAAAAAAGCGTCATTACTTACCTCGTCGGGGTGGCCAATAAAACGGATCATTGGGTGATTGGCTGTGGCAATAGCATGTACTGGCACATGGGGTTTTTTCTGGTGAGCATCAATCACTGCCGGGGTGGTTGGTGGCGCAGCAAAAACAGGTCGGCTATCCATAATAATGCGGTTGACGTTATGTTCGACCAGTAGGCGATTCAGCGCTTTTTCTTCTTCCCCTTTGGCAAAAAAGGCGGCGTGTCTAACTTCGACGCCAACAGGAAAATGTTTAGGCAGCCGTTGCAGGAACTTCTCGAGAGCAGGCAGTGAACTTGGACCAAATTGTGCCGGCAACTGAATTTTCCACAACCCGACTTTATGGGTGACAGGGGACATCACGGTGAAAAAATCAGCAAGCAGCTGATCGCAATGCATCAGTTTATTTTGATGGGTAATCGCTTGTGGCAGCTTGAAAGTAAAACTGAAATCATCCGGGGTGGCATCATTCCACTTTGTAGTCGTTCGGATCGCTGGGGTAGCATAGAAGGTTGTATTGCCCTCGACAGTATGGAATACCTCAGCGTATTTCGCGAGCCGATCACCAGACTTACATCCACGGCCATATAACGTTTGCTGCCAGTGACTGTGAGACCACATGGTCAAACCAAGTAAAATTGGACGGGGTAAAGGTATTGTCATTGCCATTACCTGCTTGAAATGAATTTATTGATTCCCATTATTTTTTAACCTTCGACTGTTTCAGGTTAATGCTTTTCTGCCAAGACGAGTGGCTAAATTTAAGGGCTACAGTACACAAAATACAAGCGGCGCCAGTGATCCACCAAGCATTAACACCACTGGCATAACGTAATACGGTCAGTGCTGCGAGGAGTAAAGAGCAACAAAGGGTGATCATAAAACCGAGCTTTTGCTTCTTAATCTTCTTATCAAGCTGGTTTGTGGAAGTTGTCTTATCCATCGGTTAGTTCCTGCTATATACGAATACGTTGAATTAAGTGCCTATTAACCAGAAGCTTTTAACTTTGGGGCTATTTTGCATATTTTATTCGTGCTCGGTCAACGTTTGCCAGTAACCGTGGGGAAATTAAGTTGATTTCGAGGCCGGATTTTACCTACAGTGAGTTTTTACGGGGATCAAAGTTACCTCGAGATGACCACTTCAAGATAGTTACTTCAAGATGCAAGGTTCATGTTAGGCGTACTTGGGTATATAATACCTCGTTATTTTTGTCTCTCGGCACCTGTTAACTCACCGTATTGCGTGAAGTTTAACCAAATTGGCCGAGAAGGATTCAGCCGGTACATGGTTAAAGGTTGCTAGCCTGCCATGTATTTAGGAATGTTAGTAAACAGATCGGGAATTTCATATGCGCACCCAATATTGTGGTCACCTGAACAAGTCCCTAGCAGGGCAAACAGTAGAGTTATGCGGCTGGGTTAATCGTCGCCGTGATTTAGGCGGTCTTATCTTTGTTGATATGCGAGATCGTGAAGGTATTGTTCAGGTAGTTGTTGATCCGGATATGAAAGAAGTATTCGAAATCGCCAACCAACTGCGCAACGAATTCTGTATCCGTCTAACGGGTGAAGTACGTGTTCGTCCTGAAAGCCAAGTGAACAAAGACATGGCGACGGGCGAAGTTGAAATTCTGGCTAGTGGCCTAGAAATCATCAACCGCTCTGACGTGTTACCGCTTGACTTCAACCAGAAAAACTCTGAAGAGCAGCGCCTAAAGTACCGTTACCTAGATCTTCGTCGTCCAGAAATGAGCGACCGTATTAAGCTACGTGCAAAAGCATCAAGCTTTGTTCGTCGTTTCCTAGACACTAACGAGTTCCTTGATATTGAAACGCCAGTACTGACGAAAGCGACACCAGAAGGTGCACGTGATTACTTAGTACCAAGCCGCGTTCATAAAGGTAGCTTCTACGCACTGCCACAATCACCACAGCTATTTAAGCAATTGCTGATGATGTCTGGTTTTGACCGTTACTACCAGATCGTTAAGTGTTTCCGTGATGAAGATTTACGTGCTGATCGCCAGCCAGAATTCACACAGATCGATATCGAAACATCGTTCATGTCTGCTGAGCAAGTACGTGGAATGACTGAAAGTATGATCACTGAAATGTGGAAAGAGCTACTAAACGTAGATCTAGGCACATTCCCGATTATGCCATTTGCAGAAGCGATGAACCGTTACGGTTCAGACAAGCCTGATCTACGTAACCCGCTAGAGCTTGTGGATGTTGCTGATATTCTGAAAGACGTGGATTTCAAAGTATTCTCTGGTCCTGCGAATGATGAAAAAGGCCGTGTTGCTGTTATCCGTGTTCCGGGTGGCGCAAAACTAACGCGTAAGCAAATCGACGAGTACACCAAGTTTGTTGGTATCTACGGTGCGAAAGGCTTGGCATGGATGAAAGTGAACGACCGTGAAGCAGGCTTCGAGGGTGTTCAATCTCCAGTAGCTAAGTTCCTAAATGCAGACGTTGTTGCACAGCTGCTTGATCGTACTCAAGCGGAATCTGGCGATATCATTCTATTCGGCGCAGACAAAAAGCGTGTTGTTGAAGAAGCGATGGGCGCACTTCGTCTGAAAGTGGGTAATGATCTAGAGCTTACGGACACAAGCGCTTGGGCGCCACTTTGGGTAATCGACTTCCCAATGTTTGAAGAAGATGATGAAGGTAACCTGCATGCAATGCACCACCCATTCACTTCGCCTTTAGGTGTATCACCTGAAGAGCTAGCGGCTAACCCTGCAGCGGCAAACTCAAATGCTTATGATATGGTTATCAACGGCTATGAAGTGGGCGGCGGTTCTGTTCGTATTCACAATGCAGAAATGCAGTCGACAGTGTTTAGCATTCTGGGTATTGAAGAAGACGAGCAAAAAGCGAAGTTTGGCTTCCTACTTGACGCACTGAAGTTTGGTACGCCACCGCATGCGGGTCTAGCATTTGGTTTAGACCGTTTGGTGATGCTGCTATGTGGTACTGATAACATTCGTGATGTTATTGCGTTCCCGAAAACAACAGCGGCTTCATGTCTTCTGACGAATGCACCGAGCTTGGCTAACCCAGCATCGCTAGAAGAACTGGCGATTGCAGTGGCGCTCGCGAAGAAAGACGACGCAGAGCAAGAATAATAAATTGCACTGAAAACAAACTGGCCGAAAGGCCAGTTTTTGTTTCTAATGTATATACCCTACATAGTGTGAAACTTGAGCAATTGATAGCTCAATTAAATCCGGAGAATGAAATGGCTGGTCACAGTAAATTTGCCAATATCAAACACCGTAAAGCCGCACAGGATGCGAAACGCGGTAAAATTTTCACGAAATTAATCCGTGAGATTGTTGTTGCCGCTAAAGAGGGCGGTGCTGAGCCTGATAACAATCCGCGCTTGCGCGCTGCAATTGATAAAGCATTATCAAACAATATGACCCGTGATACCGTAAACCGCGCTGTCAGCCGTGGTGCTGGTGGTGAGGGTGACGATAATATGGAGACCGTGATCTATGAAGGTTACGGCCCAGCAGGCACTGCGGTTATGGTTGAATGTATGACCGACAACCGCAACCGTACCGTATCAGGTGTTCGCCATGCATTCTCAAAAGCCAATGGTAACTTGGGTACGGATGGTAGCGTAAACTACTTGTTTGATAAGAAAGGCGTGATCTCTTACGCGGCAGGCTTAGACGAAGACGCAATTATGGAAGCAGCGCTAGAGGGCGGTGCTGATGATGTAGAAACCAATGACGATGGTTCTATTGACGTGTTCACTACGCCATCTGATTTTGGCGTAGTTAAGGATGCGCTAGACGCGGCTGGGTTTGAAGCACAGAACGCGGAAGTAACGTTAGTGCCTTCAACGAAAGCTGAACTTGATGTTGAAACAGCACCCAAATTACTGCGTCTGATTGATGCGCTAGAAGATTTGGATGATGTGCAGGAAGTTTACCATAATGGTGAAATTTCTGATGAGGTTGCAGAGCAACTGTAATCGTCTGGGTTACATTGTCTCGCAGTCTCCTGATGAAGGAGCATGACTGAATGTCAGTCATTTTAGGGATCGACCCCGGCTCGCGGATCACCGGCTACGGTGTAATACGACAAGTTGGGCGTCATCTTGAATATCTCGGTAGTGGTTGTATCCGTACCTCTGTTGATGATATCCCGGGTCGACTTAAGCAAATTTATGCCGGTGTATCCGAAGTCATTACCCAGTTTCAACCCGATGCATTTGCCATCGAAGAAGTATTTATGGGTAAGAATGCCAGCTCGGCACTTAAGCTAGGCCAAGCACGAGGTAGCGCTATTGTTGCTGCCGTCAATGCCGATTTACCGGTCAGTGAATATGCAGCGCGTTCGATTAAGCAAGCAGTGGTTGGTTCGGGCGGGGCTGATAAAGCGCAAGTGCAACATATGGTTTGTTCAGTCCTTAAACTGCCAGGTAAGCCACAAGCTGATGCTGCAGATGCGCTAGCAATTGCAATTTGCCATGCACATACACATAAAACATTAATTGCGATGGCAGGGCAAGCTCGGGGAGCGAAGCGCGGCCGTTATCGTTAATTTAGCAATAACAATAAATTACACCCGTTATTATGTGATTTATTAGAATGAGATTCAGATCAAAAAGCAGCCATCGGCTGCTTTTTTTGTTTGTTAATATATTGTTTAGTGGCATATATTGGTCAGAGGTCATACAACTATAATATAAGGAACATATTTCATGACCCCATTTGCAATATGGCGGGCATTATTCTTGCCGACTTCACATAACTGGCAAGAGGAAGATACGCGTTATGTGGACACCCTCCTTTTCTTTACTCTACTTTCATTATTTGTCGGACTTTATAGCTTAATCAAATGGTCGAACTACGGACATCATTTACTAATAATGACTTCAGTCTTCCTTATTGGTTGTGAATTGCTCGCTGGATTGGTATTGCGTCTATTCCGTGCACCTGAAGCAGCGCTTAATATTGGTTTTTTAGGGATGGTGGTGCATGCCTTCAATATCGTCTATCAAAGCGGCGGCATAGTCGCCTCGACCCAAGCTTTTTGGATGCCTTTACTCGTGGTGGCATTCTTTCTTGCGGCAAGGCCTATCATGGCAGGGATATGGACCGTTATTGTGGTTGTCACAACCGGATGGATGATTGATAAAGCCTTATCAGGGTATGACTTCCCACTTATTGAATTAACGGCAACGGCAGAGCAGCTTGATGTTTGGTCCGGTATTATGATGCCATTGATAGTTATTGGTGTTGCGCAGGCCTATACCGTTCGTCAGCGGCAAAGTGCGATTCTCGCAGCCGAAACTGCTCGCCAAACCAGTCAAAACATTGCGACAAAGGCCAGTGAAGGTGAACAACATTTAAGTATGGTGCTGCAACAAGCCACTGCGAATGCTAGCCAATTAACCGAAGCTGCAAATAGTTTGGAGCTGCAATCTCAAACGCTTCACCAGCAAGTTAGCGGTTTAAATTTAAATTGTGACTCACAAGCAAGTGCTGCTGAACAAATGAATCAGCAAGTACAGCAGCTCACTGTCGGTATCGATGAGTCAGATAAATTTGTCACGGAACTAAAATCTCGAAGCAGTACTATTCACCGTCAGGCGGAAACAAGTTCTGCGTCATTATATGCATCGACTGATGCCATTGCTCGAATTCTAAATAGTAATGCCGAAATTATGTCAGTCGCTGATTTGATTACGTCTGTTGCGGAGCAAACGAATTTATTAGCATTGAATGCAGCCATTGAAGCGGCTCGTGCAGGTGATCAAGGGCGTGGCTTTGCTGTAGTGGCTGATCAAGTAAGGGAGCTGTCTGCAAAAAGTAACCGCTCAGCGATAGAGATCCGTGCGTTACTTGAAACAAGCCGCAAAGAGGTGGAGCAGGGAAAAGCGATTATAGAGGCAAC
This sequence comes from Photobacterium makurazakiensis, assembly GCF_050336715.1. Taxonomy (NCBI): domain Bacteria; kingdom Pseudomonadati; phylum Pseudomonadota; class Gammaproteobacteria; order Vibrionales; family Vibrionaceae; genus Photobacterium; species Photobacterium makurazakiensis. The sequence continues at coordinate 305,677 of NZ_JAKJSJ010000009.1, read as the reverse complement.
CGCGAGTGAGTTGTCAGGTATTATCGAACAGGTCAGTATTATCTCCAATGATGTCGCCCAACTTGCTGATACGATGGGGCATCAGGTCGAGTCACTGAAAGAATTAAATGTTGCCAGTAGTGCGGTGGCAAGTGGTGTTGTTGAAACCAGCCAAGTATCAGATTCTGTTGCCCAGCAGGGGGCTCAGCTTGCCAAGCAAGTTGAGAACCTTAAAGGAGTGGCTTCAAGCCTAAATAGTGCAGTTGGTGAGAGATAGTCCTAATACACAATGATGGGTAAAAAGAGCTGGATATATATCCAGCTCTTTACTATCCTAAAGCCTATTTTGTGAATCAATAAAGAGAAGTTGCTGTGATAGGCCGACTACGTGGAACCATAATCGAAAAACAACCGCCTGAAGTCCTGATTGAAGTCGGTGGCATTGGCTATGAAGTCCAAATGCCAATGAGCTGTTTTTACGAATTGCCGGAAGTTGGCCAAGAAGCCGTACTCTCTATTCATTTTGTTGTGCGTGAAGATGCTCAACTTTTATATGGTTTTAATAAAAAGAGCGAGCGAGAGCTCTTTCGCGAAGTGATTAAAGCTAACGGTGTGGGACCTAAGTTAGGGTTGGCTATCTTGTCAGCTATGACGGCAAGTCAGTTTGTACTAAGTGTTGAAAACGAAGATATCACGACCTTGGTTAAAATTCCGGGTGTCGGAAAGAAAACGGCAGAACGTTTAGTGGTTGAAATGAAAGACCGGCTTAAAGGGTGGGGCGAAGGCGATTTGTTTACCCCTGCGCTTGATACTGCCGCTTCAAATGCACCAGTACAAGATACTGTTTCTGCTGCGCGTGCGGAAGATGAAGCTGTAAGTGCATTGGTTGCACTTGGTTATAAGCCACAGCAAGCATCAAAAGTGGTTGCACAAGTTGTTCAACCAGACATGACAAGTGAAGCGATTATTCGTGATGCACTGCGTTCGATGGTCTAAAGGTAGGCCATTATGATTGAAGCTGACCGACTGGTTGCTAATGACTTTCCTACCACCCGTGAAGAAGATGTCATTGACCGCGCGATTCGCCCTAAACTGCTAGATGACTATCAAGGCCAAGACCATGTTCGCGGCCAAATGGAAATATTCATACAAGCAGCAAAGTTACGTGATGAGGCTTTGGATCATTTATTGATCTTTGGTCCTCCAGGTTTAGGTAAGACAACATTGGCTAATATTGTTGCCAATGAAATGGGCGTAAGTATTCGTACAACATCAGGTCCAGTTCTTGAAAAAGCGGGTGATTTAGCTGCGTTGCTGACTAACCTTGAAGAAAATGATGTCTTATTTATTGATGAGATCCACCGCTTAAGCCCACAGGTTGAAGAGGTCTTGTATCCGGCAATGGAAGACTACCAGTTAGATATTATGATTGGTGAAGGGCCTGCGGCTCGTTCAATTAAGATAGATCTTCCGCCGTTTACTTTAATTGGTGCAACAACCCGCGCAGGCTCGTTAACGTCGCCACTGCGTGATCGCTTCGGTATCACTCAGCGCCTTGAGTATTATAAAGTGGATGACCTTAAAGACATTGTTAAACGGAGTGCAAATTGCCTCAATTTATCGATGGAGCCTCAAGGTGCAATGGAAATCGCCATGCGGGCGCGTGGTACGCCTCGCATCGCGAACCGATTATTACGCCGTGTGCGTGACTATGCTGAAGTAAAAGGCGATGGTCATATCTGCCCTGATATTGCGAGTAAAGCACTTGATATGTTAGATGTGGATAGTAGCGGTTTTGATTATATGGACCGTAAGTTGCTGATGGCAATTATAGACAAGTTTATGGGAGGCCCTGTGGGGCTCGATAACCTTGCTGCGGCAATCGGTGAAGAAAAAGATACCATCGAAGATGTACTGGAGCCATACCTCATTCAGCAAGGCTACCTTCAGCGTACGCCACGTGGGCGGATTGCCACTCATCGTGCCTATTTGCACTTTGGCTTAGATATTCCAGAGTCAAAGTAACAATTTCGACAGCTAAAAGATGTATGCATAATGTAACAAAAAGCGAGGCCAGTTGGCCTCGCTTTTTGTTATGTACTATCTTTGCTTGCAATTTGATACATGTCACCGTGTTAAATTTACATTTATATGACAAATAACAGAGGGGTTAAACCGGAATTGCTCGGTGAATGCAAGCGTGCAGGCAGAATGGCGCTTGTTTAGTGAGCGTTTTCTAGCCGTGATTCTGGTACATCTCTGTAAAACTTGGCTGATATAACGCAATTACTTTCTCAATAAAACGAGCCATAACTACTTCCTCATCTAAAATTATCAATTGTGGGGAAACAGCATACAGTCCACGCAAAAGGCGACTTTTATTGTCTGGGTGGCATAATTTGTTTCTGCGGCTGATTATAGGCGTTTTGCCTAATGAAAAAAGAGATTATTATTATCCATTTGGATTAGATTAACTAATGTGATTGGCGTGGGTGGGATCTTTATATAGCCCATTAAATCAGGCTTATTTATCGGTTTCATTATTGATGTATGAGCTGAGTCACAAGTTGATTCTGTCTTTTTTCTAAGGTCAGTATTGATGATATATGACGTTTTAAAACAGAATGTGAAAGGGCATGAATCTGACGCTGAAAGTTATGATAAACCTTGAGTTTACTAGCAATTCTGGTTGTTATTTTGAGAGCGTGTTTGCTTGATCTAAATCAACTAAACGGCAGTCGGTTAAATTTTGAGCGATATTTCTTGATATTCGTCAAGGAAAATTGTGCGATAAATTCATTGAGACCAATCACGAATGTAAGTAATATTAGCAATGACTTTATTAGCTGTAGCTTAACAACAAATTAACTAATTTGGTACAGGATCGCAACATATCAAGGATGCCGTTATTTTATAACTAACGAGCAACCAGGAAGGTGAATAATTGCGGTTATGTTAGCTACTTTGCTACGCCCAACCATCGGTACACTTGTTGTTGTACTGTCGCCATTCAGCCTGGCGAAAAAAGGAGTTCTCAATGTTCACTGATATCGTCGAACTATCGCGGTTACAGTTCGCATTAACTGCGATGTTCCACTTTTTGTTCGTCCCTTTGACTCTTGGTCTTGCATTTTTGCTTGCCATTATGGAGTCAGTTTACGTAATGACCGGAAAGCAAATCTACAAGGACATGACCAAGTTCTGGGGTAAGCTTTTTGCGATCAACTTTGCCCTTGGTGTGTCCACGGGTCTTACCATGGAGTTTCAGTTCGGTACTAACTGGGCTTACTACTCTCACTACGTTGGTGATATTTTCGGTGCGCCTTTGGCTATCGAAGCACTTGTTGCCTTCTTCCTTGAATCTACCTTAGTTGGCCTATTCTTCTTTGGCTGGGATCGTCTATCTAAGCGTCAGCACCTTACTGTCACTTGGTTAGTTGCTCTTGGTTCTAACTTCTCGGCGCTATGGATTCTGGTCGCGAATGGTTGGATGCAGAACCCTGTTGGTGCAGAGTTCAACTTCGAAACCATGCGCATGGAAATGGTAAGTTTTGCGGAAGTTGTTCTTAACCCAGTTGCGCAGGTGAAATTTGTTCACACTGTTGCATCAGGTTACGTAACAGGTGCGATGTTCGTTCTGTCTATCAGTTCGTACTACATCCTAAAAGGCCGTGATATTGCGTTTGCTCGTCGTTCATTTGCGATTGCAGCTGCATTCGGTATTGCATCTATTTTATCTGTAATCGTACTTGGTGATGAATCAGGGTATGAGCTAGGTGATGTTCAGAAAACTAAGCTAGCGGCGATTGAAGCAGAGTGGCATACAGAAGAAGCACCAGCCGCTTTCACGCTGTTTGGTATCCCGAACCAGGAAACGATGGAAACCGATTACGCGATTAAAATCCCATACTTAATGGGCATTATCGCTACCCGTTCTATCGATACTGAAGTGACTGGCTTACGTGATCTGAAAGACGAGCACGAAGTACGTATCCGTAACGGTATGGTTGCTTATGGTTTACTCGAAAAACTACGTGCTGGTGAACGAACGCCAGAAAACATTGCAGCATTTGACGCGGTGAAACACGATTTAGGCTATGGCTACTTGGTTAAGCCATATGCTGACAATGTTGTTGATGCAACCGATGAGCACATTTCACAAGCTGCTGATGACTCAATCCCAACAGTATGGCCGTTGTTCTGGAGCTTCCGTATCATGGTTGCTTGTGGCTTTATTATGCTTGGTATTATTGGTGCTGCATTTATTCAGTCTTGCCGTCATAAGATCACTGAAAACAAATGGGTTCTGAAAGCAGCATTATACGGTTTACCGCTGCCGTGGATTGCTATCGAAGCTGGTTGGTTTGTCGCTGAGTATGGACGTCAACCATGGGCAGTTGGTGAAATCTTACCGGTGTCGATGGCCGTTTCACATCTTCAACCGTCAGATGTTATTACCTCATTAATTGCAATTATTGCTCTTTACACAGCGTTCCTAGTTGCTGAGATGTACCTGATGATCAAGTTTACTCGTCTAGGTCCAAGCAGCTTGAAAACAGGCCGCTACCATTTTGAACAGAACGATTCAGCACAGAATGCAGTTTCGCGTCAAGTTGAAGTATAAGCAGGGAGTACTGAGCAATGTTTGAATATGAAGTATTGCGATTCATCTGGTGGGTGTTGATCGGTGTGTTATGCATCGGCTTCGCTGTGACCGATGGGTTTGATATGGGTGTTGGTGTGCTGTCTCGCGTTATCGGTAAGACAGACTCTGAACGACGAGTAATGATCAACTCAATCGCCCCGCACTGGGATGGTAACCAAGTATGGCTTATCACTGCTGGTGGTGCGCTATTTGCAGCTTGGCCTCTGGTTTATGCGACGGCATTTTCCGGCTTTTATTTTGCAATGATCATAACGCTAGCGGCACTTTGGTTACGTCCAATTGGCTTTGACTACCGTTCTAAAATTGAAAACCCACAGTGGCGTGAATCATGGGATAAAGCGATCTTTGTTGGTAGCTTTGTTCCACCCGTTATCTTTGGTGTTGCGTTCGGTAATTTACTTCAGGGCGTACCGTTTGAATTAAGTGAGTTTTTGGTCCCGACCTACAAAGGATCATTCTTTGGTTTGCTTAACCCGTTTGCATTATTATGTGGCATCGTCAGTATCTTAATGATAACGACCCAAGGTGCTGCTTATTTGCAAATGAAAACCACTGACGCTCTTCGTGAGCGTGCTCGTCGTGTTGCGATGATCACCTCTGTCGCGACTGCAGCGTGTTTTGCGATTGCTGGTATCTGGGCTCAGAGCATTGAAGGTTACGTAATTACTTCGGAAATCATTAAGGATGCACCTTCAAATCCACTAACGAAAGAAGTCATTCGTCAGTCTGGTGCGTTATTTAATAACTTCGATGCTTACCCACTATTGTGGATTGCGCCTGCTCTAGCGGTATTTATGCCTCTTCTGACGTTACTACTGTCACGTGCTAACCGTTGTGCATTGGCATTTGTTACCTCAAGCCTAACAATGACTGGTGTGATTTTAACTGCGGGTTTTGCATTATTCCCGTTCGTAATGCCATCAAGCCTTGTACCAGCACACAGCTTAACGATGTGGGATGCAACCTCATCTGAGCTAACACTGAACATCATGACTGGTGTTGCTGCGGTAATGGTACCAATCGTTCTGGGTTACACATCATGGTGTTACTACAAAATGTTTGGTCGCCTTGATACCAAATATATCGAAGACAACAAGAACTCACTGTACTAAGGAGACTGACTATGTGGTATTTCGCTTGGATCCTGGGTGTGCTGCTTGCTTGCTCGTTCGGTATCATTAACGCGTTGTGGCTAGAAGCGACAGAAAATATGGATAAAGAGACCGGTGAGTAATCTCAATCTCTGGGTGAAGCGTGTTCATCAGTGGGTAGATTTCACTCTACTGCGGTTGTTGGCATTAATGATGTCATTGGCTACAGCTGGGCTGGTGATTTGGGAACCTACACTCTTTGCTCAGGCGATTGGCGGATTTGGACCTGTGATCTCGCCAGCCTTGATATGGGCATCATGTGCAGCAATGGTCTTCGGCGTTGGGTTTGTCCCGCACCGTTGGTACTGGCAGGTATTTTTTACCCCGTATTTATCATTGCCAATTTTGCTTTATATTATGTGGCTTCGCTTAGGTTGATAGCAGTGGCTATTATGACTAAGTAATAAGTTAAAAATTGAAAAAGCCCAGTGCAGCCATGCACTGGGCTTTTTTTAGGTGACTAAAAATCAGTCAAAGAATGATGAACTATTCATACCATGATTTATTCATGAGCGGGATTAAGTGACCGAGACGTCAAAAAATTGAATGTTTTGTAAGTGTTCGTCACAGGATAATTCCATTCTGATAAGCAATTTAGGTATAGTAAGCCACAAACTGTAGATACCTGCATGATTGATTCTAAGTAGGTAGCCACGACAACGTAGGAAATCATGACCGAAGACAATGCCTTTGAATGGCCAATAACGGTTTATTACGAAGATACGGATGTAGGTGGGCTTGTTTATCATGCCAACTACATTAAGTTTTTTGAACGAGCCAGAACTGAACTCTTCAGAAGTTATGGTGTCAGTCTTAACGACCTATTTGCTTCTAAAGCCAGCTTTGTTATTCGTCATATAGAGATTGACTACTTCAAAGGTGCCAAGCTGGACGAACAATTAGTTGTAAAGACATGGACGAATAATATACGTCGTGCCTCTATCGAGTTCTGTCAGGTTTTAGTTAACAATGAGGGGCTGATATTGTGTAAAGCACTGATTCAGGTAGCCTGTGTGCATCCTGATACCCTGAAACCTATTAAGATTCCAGAAAAAATTATGTCGGAGATATCTAAGTGAACGCTGAACTTTCGATTTTAGACCTATTTCTGCAGGCGAGCCTGCTAGGTAAGGTTGTCGTGCTTATTTTGGTGGGCATGTCTGTTGCATCTTGGGCCATGATTATCAAGCGCTCTCAAGTACTATCGCAGGCAAAGACGAATGTGGAGCGTTTTGAAGATCGGTTTTGGTCTGGTGTCGACCTATCGCAACTTTACCAAGAAGTTCAGGCTCGTAAAGATAGCCTAACGGGTACAGAACAAATTTTTCATGCGGGCTTTAAAGAGTTTGCTCGTCTGCATCGCAACAATGGCAAGGCGCCAGAAGCGGTCATGGAAGGCACGGGGCGTGCTATGCGTGTTGCCTTATCGCGCGAAGTGGAAGAGCTTGAAACTAGCCTGCCATTTTTGGCGACCGTCGGTTCAATTAGCCCGTATATCGGCTTGTTTGGGACAGTGTGGGGGATCATGCACGCCTTCATCGCACTTGGTGCGGTAAAGCAAGCGACGTTACAAATGGTTGCTCCGGGTATTGCTGAATCATTGATTGCAACGGCTATCGGTTTGTTTGCCGCGATCCCTGCCGTTATGTTTTTCAACAAGCTGACAAATCAAGTGTCAAAGCTTGAGCACGATTATGCAACGTTTATGGAAGAGTTTTCTAGCATCTTGCACCGCCAGGCGTTTGCTGCTCACCAGGAGTAAATTGCATGGCCTATCAACGCAAAAAGCGTAAAATAACTTGTGAGATCAATGTTGTACCTTATATTGACGTGATGTTTGTATTGCTGATCGTCTTTATGGTCACCGCGCCATTTATTACCCAAGGGGTCGATGTCGATCTTCCGGCCACCGCGACAGCCCAGACGGCTGCTGAATTGATCGGTGAAAATAGCGATAAGCCACCGATCATTGTGGAGGTGAGTCAAGATGGCAATCTTGGTTTGAGTGTCGATGATCAGGATATGATCCGTGGGCTTGGGCTTAATGATCTACTGACGCGAGTACGTGCTGAATTGCAGCTCAACCCTGAATCCACCGTACTTGTGGGTGGGGATGCTCGTGCACCGTACTCATATATTATTGAGACGCTCGATGCGCTAAATCAGGCTGGTGTTGGATCTGTTGGCTTGATGACTGAGCCTCTGGAACAGTAAATAGGCGGGTAGGATGAAGAAGAACGACTACAGTGCCGCCGTCATTATTTCGTTACTTATGCATGGTTTACTGGTCGCAATGCTGTTGTGGGGTTCGGATTTCGTTATGACAAAACCCGAACCGGCGGGCAACATTATCAAAGCGGTAGTTGTTGATCCGGCGTTGGTAAATCAACAAGCTCAGCGTATCCGCCAGCAACGAGAAGCGGCAAAGCAAGCTGAACAAGATCGCTTAAAGCGATTAGAGCAGCAAGCAGCAGCACTAGAACAGCAGCGTCAAAACGAAGAGCAACGGTTACGCCAGCTAAAAGCGGATAAGTTAAAGGCTGAAAAAGCCGCGCGAGATGCAGAAGAAGAGCGTAAACGTATTGCAGTCGAAAGAGAGCGTGCCGCGGAAGCAAAGCGCAAGGCTGATAATGAAAAACGTAAAGCCGATGAAGCGGCTCGTGTTGCTCGCCAACAAGCTGCTGCAGCGGAAGCAGAGCGTAAAGCAAAGCAAGAAGCAGCCCGCCAAGCAGAAGCTGAGCGGAAGAAGCAAGTTGAGCAACAGCGTCAAGCCGAAGCCGCCAAGCGTAAGGCTGAAGCCGAAGCGAAGCGAGCGGAAGAAGAACGCCAAGCTCAGGTAGCAGCGAAGAAAAAAGCCGAAGCAGAAGCCCGACAGGCTGAAGCTGCACGTAAGGAAGCGGAGCGTAAAGCCGAGGTTGCACGCGAGGCTCAACGGCAACAAGAAGCAGCATTGAACGATATGTTTGCTGGGCTTGAGGCTGAAACTGAACAGCGTGGTGGAGCGAGGGGACAATTTGTTGCTGATGAAACCCAGCGCTATGGCGCTATCTATACTCAGATGATCCAACAAAATTTATTAGTAGAGCGTAGCTTTATTGGTAAAGAGTGTGTGATACGTATGCGCTTATCAGCGAACGGATTGGTACTTGATGCCTCTGAAGAAGAAGGTGATCGTAACTTATGCCGAGCAGCGAAAGCGGCGGTGGTAAAAGTTAGCCAGTTCCCGATGCCAGAAGACCCTGCAGTAATCGAAAGGTTGCGCGGTATTCGGTTGATTGTAAGCCCACAATGATGAAGGAGTTGTTATGAAACGTTGGTTAATGGGCTTGTGTATTGCTCTTCTGAGTTTTAGCCAAGTAGCACAAGCTGAATTGGAATTGGTCATTACTGAAGGTATTGATTCTGCACGACCGATTGGGGTAGTGCCTTTCCAATGGGAAGGTGAAGGCAAAATGCCGACTGATATATCGGCAGTTGTTGCTTCTGATTTACGTCGAAGCGGTAAGTTTTCGCCAGTGGCAACGAGCAAGATGCCACAAACCCCATACGGTGAAGAGCAAGTTAACTATAACGCATGGACATCGCTTGGTGTTGATGCGCTGGTTACAGGGAAAGTTAGTTTAAATGCCGATGGTAACTACGTTATTCACTACCAGCTTATTGATTTGGTACGTGGACAGTTAACCAGTGGTGAGAGCCGTGGGCTTGAAAATGGTGAGCTAGTACTAACGAAAGATCATCTGCTAATCAATAGCCGAGCAACGGTAAAAGAAGCGCGTTTACGCCAATTTTCGCACCGTATTTCTGATAGGGTTTATGAAAAGCTGACTGGTGAAAAAGGGGCTTTCCTAACGCGTATTGCGTATGTAGTGATTGATGATAAATCCCAATATCCATATCAATTACGAGTGGCTGACTACGACGGATACAATGCCCAATTAGTGCTGCAATCTCAGCAACCATTGATGTCACCCGCGTGGTCGCCTGATGGCAGTAAATTGGCTTATGTGAGCTTTGAGAACCAACAAGCCCAGCTGTTTATTATGGATATTTATAAGGGCACTCGCGAATTGGTGACCTCATATCCTCGCCACAATGGTAGCCCTCGCTTCTCGCCTGATGGTAAAAAACTAGCGATGGTCTTGTCAAAGAGCGGTAGTTTACAGGTTTATATTAAAGACCTAGAAACTAAAGAGCTGACGCAGATTACTCGAGGCCGAGCTAATAATACTGAAGCATTTTGGGATCCCTCTGGCGACTCGATGATTTTCACCTCAGACAGAGGTGGTAAACCACAGATATATCGAGTAAATTTAGCTGATGGTTCGACTAAGCGCCTTACGTGGCAAGGAAGTCAGAATCTAGGTGGTCAATTGACACCAGATGGGAAGTTTTTGGTGATGGTTCATCGGTCTGATGCTGGTTATAACATTGCGAAGCAAGATTTAAAAACCGGTGCTGTACAGATTTTAACAAAGACATTTTTGGACGAATCACCAAGTATTGCGCCAAACGGCGGCATGGTGATTTACAGCTCAGTGAATAATAAATCGAACGAGCTGTCATTAGTGTCGATTGATGGACGATTCAAAGCAAGGTTACCTGCAACGAACGGTCGGGTGAGGGCTCCAGCTTGGGGACCATTCCTGTAAATTCGAGCATTTAGATATAAAAAAGGAAAAAAGAAATGCAACTGAATAAAGTTTTAAAGGGACTGGCAATTGCGCTGCCAATGTTTACTCTTGCGGCATGTAGTTCGAGCGAAAGCACTGATAGTTCTGCGGCTTCTGAAACAAATACTGGTACAGCAACTGAGCAGTCAACAACAGTTGCAACACCTGTTGACTCAGGTTCTGCAGCACTTTCTGAGCAAGAGCTACGCAGCCAAGAGCTACGTCAAGAGCAAACAATTTACTTCAAATTTGATAACTCTGAGATTCAACCAGACTATCAAGAGATGCTAACAGCACACGCAGATTACCTACGTGATAACACAGCTGTAAAAGTAATTGTTGAAGGTCATGCTGATGAGCGCGGTACGCCTGAGTACAACATTGCACTGGGTGAACGCCGTGCAAATGCTGTAGCAACGTACCTTCAGACTCTGGGTGTTTCAGCTAGCCAAATCTCACTAGTTAGCTACGGTGAAGAAAAGCCACTAGTACTTGGCCACACTGAAGCTGATTATGCGAAGAACCGTCGTTCGGTTCTTGTTTACTAATCGAAGGTTAACATTATGAACAGTAACACAATGCGCTCTATCGCATTAACGTTGCTGGTTGGTGCGGCGACCCATGTGGTCGCCGCACCTGCTCCTGTTACTGAATTAAGTGGTAACAGTGCGCAGGGCGGTAGCCTAGAACGTCTGGAAAGGATGATTGAGGCTCGCAACCAAGTGCAGCTGGGTATGCAGCGACAGTTGGATCAGCTGTCAACCGAAATGGATGAATTACGCGGCATTGTTGAACGTAATAGCCATGACCTTAGTCAAATGCTAGAACGTCAGCGTGAACTGTATCGTGACGTGGATGCGCTCAGTCGCCAACCGCAAGCGAAGTCTGCAGCTACGCCTGCAGAAGAAAGCAAATCGTCTGAAACCTACTCCAGTAATTTAAGTGAAAACGAAGCTTACGAGTCTGCCGTTAACTTGATCTTAAAAGAAAAAGATTACACGGGAGCAATTACTGCATTTAAAGGGTTTCTCACCACGTACCCTGAGTCTGCCTATAAGCCAAATGCACATTACTGGCTAGGGCAACTTTTCTTTACTCAAAGCCAATTACCTGAAGCCGACGAGCAGTTTAAAGCTGTAGCAAGCTTTAGCGATTCCAACAAGCGAGCAGATGCCTTGTTGAAGTTGGGCATTATTGCTGAGCGTAGTAAGAAAACAGAGGAAGCGAAGAAGTATTACCAAGAGGTGATATCTAGCTACCCTGATTCAACGAGTTCGCGACAAGCAGCAAACAATTTGAAGCAGCTCTGATCTAATTCAAGTATTTGAATTCCTGCACCTCTGTTGAGGTACTTAAAAAGGCCAGTTTTCTGGCCTTTTTTGATCCGTGCATCTTAATGAGTTTGCAGTGTATAATGACCGGATTGGTATAAGGACAGCAGACAGAGCAATTGAGCCATGAGCCTAACATTTGACCCTTCAGAAATGGTTTACCCGTTTCCACCTAAGCCGACCCCGCTGACTGTCGATGAACAGCAGACGTATAAAGCTAAAATAAAAGCATTGCTTGCGGAAAAGAACGCAGTGCTTGTCGCCCACTACTATACCGATCCTGAAATTCAGGCATTGGCAGAAGAGACTGGTGGTTTTGTTGGTGATTCGCTTGAAATGGCGAAATTTGGTAACCAACACCCAGCACAGACTCTGGTGATCTGTGGGGTGCGATTCATGGGTGAATCAGCAAAAATATTGACACCAGAAAAGCATGTTTTGATGCCAACATTAGAGGCTGAGTGCTCGCTCGATCTTGGTTGCCCTGCTGATAAATTCTCCGAATTCTGCGATGCACACCCTGATCATATGGTTGTGGTATACGCAAATACTTCCGCGGCAGTTAAAGCCCGTGCTGATTGGGTTGTAACTTCAAGTATTGCATTAGAGATTGTTGAGCACCTTGATAGTGAAGGTAAAGATATCATTTGGGGGCCAGACCGCCATTTAGGTTCTTACATTCAAAAACAAACGGGTGCTGACATGTTGTTGTGGCAGGGTGAGTGCATCGTACATGATGAATTCTCGGCCAAAGCGCTGCGTGACATGAAAAATGTTTATCCAGATGCGGCTATTTTGGTGCATCCAGAGTCACCTGCGAGTGTTGTTGCACTGGCTGATGCTGTTGGCTCTACCAGCCAACTGATTAAAGCGGCGAAAGAACTACCGAACCAGCAGCTAATTGTGGCAACAGATAAAGGCATTTTCTTTAAAATGCAGCAAATGGTGCCAGGCAAAGAGCTTATTGAAGCACCAACGGCGGGTGCTGGCGCGACTTGCCGTAGCTGCGCACACTGCCCGTGGATGGCAATGAATGGCCTGAAAGCGATTGAGCAAAGTTTGCGTGTTGGTGGTGAGCAGCATGAAATTTTTGTTGATGAAGCATTGCGGGTTAAATCATTGATCCCACTTAATCGTATGCTGGATTTTGCGGCACAGCTGCAACAGAAGTAGTCACTTACGGTTACACCCTAATTGATATATGAAAAAGGCGACCTCAGGTCGCCTTTTTGCTTTTTGTGCGATTATCGCGAGGTATTATGCTTCTTCAACGATTGCATGTGCGCGTAGCGTTAAGCCCGCTAGCATGGTTGGCACTGACGTATGAATCTCTTCGAATTGTGCCAACCCATCAGCGCCTTCTTGAGACAATGCTTCCATCGCGTTCTCTGGATCATAAAGCAGGCTGAAACAAAGCAATACACCCCCTAACAGGGCATTGTCTTCGCTATCCTCTGGCATGATTGTATCCCAGTCGTCACGTGCTAACTGCCAGCCTTGTAGTAGGCCTTCAGAGAATTCACGCGTTGCTGCTGAGACAATCTCTTTATCGTCGAGTGTACAGCCTTCTGGCCACTGCCATGTACCGGTTAATAGGGCTTCTCGGCTTTCATTCCATAGATTGATGATCGCGTTAGCGTACGCTTCAAGATCTTCTTGGCTTGTGAATGGTGAGTTTTCTTCTCCACCCCACATGAAAGCGAGCCACTCGCTAGGGTTAATTAAATGCGGAGCAGCAGCCATTGCAACAACAAAGCCATTGGTTTGGGCTTCAGAAAGCAGTTGCTCAGCCAGTTGCGGATTATTTAGCAACTCACGTAAAGATGAAGACATAGGACTCTCTCAGGATAATAGGATCACTCAATAGTGGCAGTTAGCGGCAACTATTACTGTTTTCGTTTAGCGTTATTGTAACAGGCTGGTATCAAGGGTGTTAGTGCTGGAAGAGGAATCTAGCTAGTTGATATAAATATGAACATTTAAGACAAACCTGCTTGTTTATGATTGACTGTTTATCATTACCACCTTATATTACACGCCTTGTTGAAATCTTAAGTTTCAACCTACAATTTGGTGAGTTGTCCGAGTGGCTGAAGGAGCACGCCTGGAAAGCGTGTATACGGCAACGTATCGAGGGTTCGAATCCCTCACTCACCGCCATATTTTAAAAACCGCCTATAGGGCGGTTTTTTACTATCTAGCATTTATGTTTTGAATTTCTTCAAGCAAAAATTACCTATCCCCCCCTTTTTTATTTTTCATTATTTTCTTAAAAAACAAACCGTACGCCATTTTAAATAATCATTTGATTTCATTGTGTTGCAGTGGAGTAAAAGCTCTATCGTGGCGATTGTATTAACACTACCATAGTAAAAACAATTACTTAGTTAGTGTTTTTAGAATTTTCCACTTAACAATTTTGTCGTTGAATATTTGATATATAGAATAACGTTCTGTAAATTGCCGCCATAACGAATGACTCGCAACGCGAGCTAATACGCTACCCAAAAACAAAAAAGGCTAGCAAGAGGCGGAAATACATGAAGAAAAAGCAAGTAGTAGTGGCGCTAAGTTGTTTAGGGCTTTGGAGTGGCTATACATCGGCTGCAGGCTTTCAAATTGCTGAGCACTCCGGCTCAGGTTTGGGTAGGGCATTTGCTGGTGAAGCTGCGATTGCTGACAATGCAGCGACGCTAGCCCGTAACCCAGCATCGATAAGCTTACTGCAGGGAACTAACGTTAGTGCTGGTATTGCTTATATCGATCCGGACATCCAAATTGAATTCAGTAAAGGCACGACTGTTGATGCATTTGAAAGTGAAGCTGCGCCACCGGCTTTTGTGCCGAATTTCTTCTTAACTCACCGAGTCAATGACAAATTATCTGTCGGTGTAGGCTCTTATGCTGACTTTGGCCTTGCGTCTGAATACAGCGATGAAGTGAACGAAGACTTTGGTGTAATAGCCGGTGATACCTCTGTAACAGTCATTAACTTGAATTCAAGCATTGCCTATGAAGTGACAGATCAGCTATCGCTTGGCGCCAGTGCGAGTATTTTATTAGCTCATGCTGAACTTAATCGTTTTTCACCGATTGCAGAGCTGGTCACAGGTGGTGATACCAATGTGTTTGCCAACCTAGAAGGCAACGGTATCGGTTTTGGTTATAAGCTGGGGGCACTATATCAGCTGAATAATAACCACCGTTGGGGCTTTGCTTATACGGGGGCTTCTGACATTCAAATGGATGGTGAATTCAGCGGCGTTCAAATGAATACCAGTAACGGCTTGTTTGATTATGTTGAAGGTGCCGATGGTGAGCTAACACTGAGTTTACCCTCTATTATGGAGCTTTCTGGCTATCACCAGCTCACCAATAAGTTTGCGGTTCATTATAGCTGGGTTCATATCGGCTGGAGCAGCTTCCAAGAAATTAAGGCAACCTCAAAGGGCGATGAGTGCAGCACAGCAGGTGAGGGCGATAAAGTTTGTCTGCAAAAAGCGGAAGAGTGGAAAGACTCAAACCGTTACTCAGTTGGTGCGACCTATCAGATTAATCGCAATTGGACCGTTCGTTCTGGTATTGCCTACGATGAAACGCCAACCGACCAGCATGTTACTGCCAGTATCCCTGACTCTGACCGTATTTGGTATTCCGCAGGTCTGTCCTATTACCGTGGCTCACACCAACTTGATCTTGGTTTAACTTACCTTGAGGGTGAAACGGGTGACATTATTGAAGAAGAGGGACTCTTTTTCAAAACCACGACCAGTACCGCCATGATATACGCCCTGCAGTATTCGTACTCCTTCCAGTAATACTTTGCTCTGCGCTGAGAGCAGAGTATGAACAGAGAGAAAATGATGAAACTAAATCAAATATCTAAAGCCATGGTCGTTGCTTTAACGGCGGGTGCCTTAGCAGCTTGTAATTCTTCAGACAGCAGTGATGGAAAAACACTAGCACCTGCTAACTTACAGTTTTCATTCGGGATGGAAAATACCAAATTAATCGCCAATGATACGAATATCCCGATGCCAAATGATCTGTATTTCATTGGAGAAGATGCAATTGATAGTACCGATGATAAGCTCATTATCTTTGGCTGTGGTGCAACGAATGATGGTGCAGCAGCTGAAAGCGCGATAGAAAACGCTACTAAATGCTCGTTAGAAGACTTGGATGGTTGGTCTACCACAGCACCGTTTTCACTGGCGATGACAGGCGATGTTTCTCAGTTAGATAAAAATAGCTTTGAAGGCAATATACGCCTATTTGTAGAGCGCTCTTTTCCTTTCAGCGGCTATGGTGAATTAAAGTACGGTAGAGATTTTACCGTGCAGGTGACAGACTTTAATCATCTACAAGTCTTGCCTTTACGCCCTTTTGAAGCTGAAACACAGCTAATTTTTGTTGTATCTAATGGTTTGCAAAGCACCAGTGGTGATGCGGTTAAACCGTCAACGGCTTTCAATGAATTGTTGTTCTCTGAACCGTTAGATCCATTACTCTCTGCTTATAAAGCCCAAATTGATGGTTTATTTATTCAATTAGCGCTTGAAGATATAAAACCTGAAAATACATTTTATATCGCGGGGGTTAAAACACAGTCGATTGGCTCGGTGTTAGCGAATTTGGCTGCAAAACCAGAATCAGATAGTCATGGATTGCAATCTAATGATATTCCAGAAGAGCATTTGGTTGGTGCAGGTTTGCCACCAGAAGTGTTAGATAAAATTGTTGGCGGTATTGTTGGCGGCATTATCGAGAATCCGACTATCGACCCGAATTTCTGCGATAGTTCGTTTGGCGACGGGTTAATGGTTGAATGTGTACGTAAATTACAAGCCACAGTAGAGCTGCCATATTATTTATCTGATTCAACTGCGATGGGCGCATCCAACTGTGTGGTGGATAGTAATAATCAAGCTAATGCTCGTTTTTGGTTTAAAACTGACGGCATTAATGTTGATGATAATGAGAGCTACTTTGAGAGCTATCGTTATACTCGAGAGAGCTGTCAGCCTCTATATAGTTCATGGCAAATAAAAGGTTCTGGCGGTCGGTTTGACCCATGGCTCCCTGAATCTCAAGCTAAGCAGCAATTGAATGTTCAGGTTGTACTGCCGAACCCAGATCGCACGCCTAAACCAAACAGTGGTTGGCCTGTTGTTTTGTTTGCTCATGGTATTACTGCAGCCAAAGAATTTGGTAATGGTGGCATGCTACTGCTCGATAGCTTCGTTCAAGCAGAACTTGCTAACCAGGGATATGCAGTTATTGCTATTGATCATCCACTGCACAATACTCGTGCGGTCGACTTTGATAATGATGGTAGCTATGAAGTAAACGTCAGCCAATCTTTACGTGGGCTATTTAGTGGCCATGAACAGGCGGATGTGAAGAACTTTTTAAAAGCCGATGCACTTTTAACGTCACGTGATAATTTACGGCAAAGTATTGCAGACTTGATAAACCTTCGTTCTTCACTTGAGGGAGGCCTTACTTATCAAGATGCAGGTATTGAGACCGTAGATAGTTTTGATACGAATAATGTCTTTGTTATGGGGCATTCTATGGGAGCTATTGCGGGGGCTAGCTTCAGCGGTGTTGTTGCACAGAGTGACTTAGCGCTAAAAGGCAGCATTCTCGCTAACCCAGGTGGTGGTATTGGCGGGATCTTAATGAACTCAGTATGGCTCGGCCACAGTGAAGTGCCTCCTTCAATTAAAGCTATGCCAGAATTTCATGCCCGTATGGCCACTGAACTTGGCTTAGAGGGTGTTGAAGCCGTTCGTCAATATGCTGAGCTTAATCCTGCTGATTATAAAACTGCGTCAGATGAAATGGCTAAAGCATACTTCAGCGAGTTCCAGTACTTGATGCAGGCTGTTGTCGATACAGTAGATCCTCTGAACTACGGCGACGAGTTATCAGATACACCTATTTTATCTTTCTCGGTAACAGGGAGTATTTCAGAGCAGCCAGAGCTACAAAACATTGCAGGTAATTACTTCACAACCGCAGATCAAACGGTGCCAATAAAAGTTGAGCATACGGCGCCAACGATGTATGAAGTCTGTAAGTCTGCATCGGAATCGGTTGGTCAAGTCTCTAGTCAAGATATGGGGTGTTTTAACGGTTCTGCATTTAAGCCTTATTACTCGCTGAATACTACGGAGTTTCCATTGGCAGGTGCCACACCATTGGAAGAAGTATATGGTCTGAAGAATACGCTGAATAGTACGGATCGTTCGTATACGCGCTTTTTAACCGGAACCCATAATATTGGTGCTGGTACACTAACGACCTCTGAATCTGAAGGAAACGCCGATTATAGCTCTGTCGATTCAGCGGCTACGGAACTAGCGGTTCAGGCAGCATCTTTCGTCGAATACACATTATCGAACGGAATGCATGGGGATTACATTGAAGGGACCCATCGTATTGCACCAGAGAATCTTTCGATTATTGAGCGCTAATAATAGCGATTGACGGTGAAACACAGAAGCCCAGCTAACTAGCTGGGTTTTTTTGTGCGTAGAGGTTGTGACCTTATAAATGATTATATTTACAATAACCCACTAATTCAGGTTTAAGTGGGTATAAATGAGTGAAAACTTATCGATTAAGTGGTTATTATGGCGAGGTGATTTTCCAGATGGTGATTAAAAACAAAGTCGCGCAATAAGCAAAAATAAACCTTATTTTTATCGCTTATTTATCAACCACCTATGATTGGTCGCGTTAAGTGAAAAACTTCGAATTATTGATACCTGAAAAGTATAAGTTTCAGCACCCTATTAACACTCTTCTACCATACCGTAGTAAATATACAGATAACTCGAACTAATGATGCAGATAGTCATCACTTAAATGCTTTTTTTGATGCCTAGGAGAGGGGGAACTTACCGCGTGTAGCACGTCAGTGCTGCCTGCGTAGTAAATCATGCCAAAGAGTTACCTTAAATTAGTAGTAAACTTACAAACATATAAGATCTTTGGTGTGTAATTCTAAATAAAGTCTGTTCTAATACGCACATCAACTGCTTACACCTTCACATTCCAGTGTAAGGGTCTGGTTAAGCTAATTTCAATGGTTATATATACTAGTTTTTGAGGTCTCATCATGTCTGTTAAAGGGCAATTCAACGTAAGAAGTGCTGCTGCTGATACATTTGCAATGGTAATTTTTAGTTTTATTACAGGTATGTTGATTGAGATTTTTATTTCAGGCATGACGTTTGAGCAATCTCTTGCTTCACGAACATTATCAATTCCCGTGAACATTGCGATAGCTTGGCCTTATGGCGTGTTTCGTGATTTAGTGATTCGCCAAGGGATGCGCCTATCTGGCAACGGTTGGATGAAAGCGGTCTCTGACATGATTGCTTATGTACTTTTTCAATCTCCAGTATATGCCGCAATTCTTTTTGTTGTTGGCGCTGGTACCGATCAAATTATGACTGCTGTTGCAAGTAATGCCGTAGTTTCAGGTGCACTAGGTGTTGTTTATGGTCAATTTCTTGAAATGTGCCGCCGTATGTTCCGCGTTCCGGGTTACTACCAGCAAGCGTAATAACCACTCTTTATAAGTAAAGAGAATATCAAGCTGTTAGACATTTCTTACTAAGCCCTAGCTGATTATTTTAGCTGGGGCTTTTTGCTTTTAAATTGCACGATTGTGCTTCTATTTGTAGTAAAAACTCTTAATATTTCTATTTCTATTTGTAAATTCTTATAACCATCTGTGATTAATGTTTAAAACTGATAATATTGATTTGCATCAATATTACGCTTCATTGTGGTATTGGTTGTTGTTATTTTGTTATTTTATTCGTGCGTAATTTTAATGCTGCTGATCTAATATCAATGACTTAGCTTTATTGTTTGCGTGTGTGTTGCAATCTTGTTCCTTATTATCGAGGCTGTCATACGTGCAATCTTTGTTCTCAAAAATGGCGGTTTGAGGGGTTTAGCATTCAATTCAGGTTAAATTCAGTTACAGGCACAGGCTTCTTCGTAATACTTTTATAGGCATATTACTACTTAGTTTATTTAGCCTGTTATCTCACACAGATGAGAAAACCTGTAAGGGGAGTATGTAGAATGATTGAAGTACATTGGTCGCTAGCAGCTATGTTTGGATTAAGTCAATTCGTCTTATGGGTAAAGATTGGCGTTTTTGGCCGTTTTTTCTCATTTGTCGATCGTTGCTGCCAAGCTGTCGCAAAAAATATGCTAGGAACGCTTTATGTAAGAATGCGTCCTGTAAGTAAAGCGAAAACTGAAACCGAGATCCCATACATCCTTCGTGGTAAACCTGCGTCGATGCATTTAGGTAGCTACATCCAAATGCAAAACAAACTGGCTGAAGGTCGAGATAGTAAATAGTACTAACTCAGTAATATGAAACGATTTAAAATAAACCTCTTTTTAGAGGTTTATTTGTATTTCGGGGTATAGAAATGGCGTCGAGGTGCGCTTTGTCTCTTTTTCATCTCTATCTCTAATTGTGGATGTGCGATTTCTATCCCATGATGATTGAATTTTTGCTTTATTCGATTATGTAGATCATGAGTTAAGGTTAGGCGGTGAGCGGTTTCCGCTGCATAGGCTCGTACTTCAAAATTTTGACTATCAGCGGTGAGCGTTAAGAAAAACACCTCGGGGGCAGGGTTATCCAGAACCAGCTCGCATTCTTCAGCCGCTTCAAACAAAAGTTTCGTCACTAAATCGCTGTCAGCAACATATTTAACGCTGATTGATAAGGTTACACGCGTAATTGGATCAGACAGTGACCAGTTAATAAATTGCTCGGTAACAAAAGCTTTATTTGGCACGATAACTTCTTTTCTATCCCAATCCACGATCGTTGTTGCACGGGTTTGTATTTTCGCAACTACACCTGTGAGGTTACGAATCGTCACGGTATCGCCGATGCGGATCGGTTTTTCAAATAAGATGATCAAGCCTGAGATGAAGTTGGCGAAGATCTCTTGCATTCCAAAGCCTATCCCAACACCCAAAGCAGCGACTAGCCATTGCATACGCGACCAATCGAAGCCTATGAGCCCTGAACCAATAATAATACCGAGAAAAATGGCAATGTAGCGTGTTAGTGAAGTAATCGCGTACCCAGTCCCTGGGGAAAGGTCTAAATGTTGTAAAATTAATAGCTCCATTGCCCCAGGTAAATCTCGAGTCAATATTGCGGTTAGCCAAAACGCTAAAAATGCCAATAATAGATTTTTCAAAGAGATTGAACTGAGCTCGTCGATACCATCAATGGTATTGGTGACATCCCATAATGTAATATCACCAAGGTATGAAATAGCTTGGTAGAAATCAGCCCAGACGAATGAGACACAGAATAAGTAAATCAATAATAACAATGAACGTAATAAACGAAGCGATTGGGCACTGATTTTATCAAGATCGACTTCGGGTTCATCAACATCAATTTGCATTTCACTGCTGCTATAGCTGTCCTCTTTTTCCTCTTCAAGCTCTGCGATCCGTTGCGCGATAATTTCTTGTCGCTTGGCTTTAGCTCGTTCAAATGCAAGTCGTCTTTTTTGCAATAGCATCAGGCGTTTGATGAGGTAGTAAATCAATAATGTAATTACCCCTATAACAGCAGAGACTTCAAGCTTATCCATTACCGATTGTGATGAACTGAGGTAGCCTTTAAGCGCGGTGTAATTTAATCCTTGTGGTATTAAAATTAACGTCCACCAAAATAGGTGATGGCCAATTCGCGCTTTACCTTCAGGTAGGTCGGCATAAGTCATTGGCAGCTTTTCTTGGCATAAACGCCAAAGGAAATAACTGACTGAAATATTACTGATCACAAAGGCGAGGCGACCGAGAGTGGCATTGACGTCGATATCACTATAGAGTTGAGCAAAGTTCTGGATAACCATCATTGGTAGATAAATCCAGAGTAAGTGCTGATAGTGTGAAAAAGAGCGCGATATAAGATCTTCCGACCAACCAAAGTGGCTGCTCAATAAGCCATTAGTTCGTACAAGCTCGCGCATAAAGCAGTACATGACTAAGGCCATTGGCAGGGAAAGCGATTGACCAAAATGGTGCACAAAGGGGTACTGCCAAGCGGCGCTTAGGATAAGGCCGATGAGTGCAACGATGAACGGGATCGGCCAAGCGAGACAGAATGAGAAAAATACATTGTTGAAACTAAACAGGAATTTATCTCTGGTAACTTTGCCAATTCGTTGGCTTGTTTCGTTAAGGTATTTTTTCCAGTGTCCACGGATCCAGCTTAAACCGAATATAATGATGACGATGACACTTGATGAAATAATCAGCGGCATTTTTTCAATAGAGCTTGGGAATTTAAGAAAGCTGACCCATTGAAAAGGAGAAAAGAACCACTTGAGCTTTTCCCATGTTGCATTAACAAGGTTGAGGCTTAATGGATTGGTGTCAGGAGCCCAAAAAAGTTGTTTTTTTGCTTGGTTTTTTAGTTGGTTAAGCGTGTTATTTAATCGTTCATAAGAGACTTTTAATGTTGCCTGTTGATAGATTAGAGTATCGGTATTATCGATAAGTTTATCCAGTAGAATCAGATTAGCTTCTATTAGTGCTTTTTCTTGTAACTGTTGCTCTGGCGTTAAATTAGCTGTTGCTGCCGTATTCACTCGCTCTTTTAGCAAGTCATTTCTTTGTTGGTATTCATACTTATTAATTTGATTTTGTGCAATATCTTTATCGAGAGAAATTATGGGTGGATTTGCCGGTAAACGATTGATACGTGTACGTAAATTTTCACTAAAAGCGGGGCTAAGCTTTAACCATTCGGCCATGGTGTTGAGGTCATCTGCGGTTTTTTCAACAACGCGGATTTGATCCGTAGTACTTTGCAGCTGTTGCTGTACTTGCTCATTGCTGGTCGAGATCGAAGAAAGCGCAGAGAGGTACCGTTTATTATTATTGGTTAGTTGCCTGATTTGAGATGGCAGATCACTGGTATCACTTTGGAATTGGTTATTTTCATCACTTGAATCTTCTGCTTCGTCTCTTAAGCGACGAGAAAGCTCTCGCTGTAAATTATTGCGATAAGCCTGCCGCGCATCAATTTCAAGGTTAGTCAGTTGGATATTTTGTTTAACCAGTGTTCGTCGGTTTCCTGCACTCAGTTGTTGGGCCTCGATAAGATAAAGATGACTAACAAAGTACTGGTGTGAGATCTGGTGGATTAGCTGCAAATTATCAGTATTAGGTTGGTTCTGTATTTGTTTAAGTGCATTTTCTTCTTTCTGAATTTGAACGCGTAGTTGTTCTGAGTCGAATGAGAAATCATCAATGCCTTTCTCGATACTTTGAAGTTCGTTTTTACTGTTGCTTCTAATTTGTTCAAGTTGTTTAAGGGTATTATCTTGTTGGCTGATTTCCTTGTTGAGTTCACCTTGATTAAGCTCGGAAAAGTTAGGGAATTCGGTCATGGAGAATGAATTGATTTGCTTTTTTAATGCACTGGTACGTTCAGGAAACTCTGAGACCAACTGGCGGTAAGACAGCGTCTGTTGTTCAAAGTCTTGGGTTTTATCGAGCTGGTTTTGTGCTTTTAGTAAAATATCTAATTCTTTGATAATTTCAGGGGTGTTCCCCTGTGTTTTGAGTTGCTCTATTTTGTTGGTTAAGGCCGCTTCACGAGCGGCATAAGCTTCTTCGACAGCAAAAAGCGTAGAACTGTAAACTGTCGTACAAAGAATAATAAGGAGTCGTAACCAATCTCTCATAGCTCACCAAAAATAACCAAAATACAAAACGATAGCTTTCAATTAGTCTAGCAGTGAATAAAAACAAAAGATTGGCTGAGAATGGAACAATTTGATCCAATCCTCATCACTTAAACAATATTTTATGAAAACCCCTTGACCCAAGTTCGTTAAATTATTACATTAGCCGCCGTTGAGACGCACAGCGTCAAACAACAATGTGGTGAGGTGTCCGAGTGGCTGAAGGAGCACGCCTGGAAAGTGTGTATACGGCAACGTATCGAGGGTTCGAATCCCTCCCTCACCGCCATATCTCTTTTTGAGATATAAAATTTAGGAGAGATGGCTGAGTGGCCGAAAGCACCTGACTTGAAATCAGGCGAGGGGCGACCCTCCTAGGGTTCAAATCCCTATCTCTCCGCCACATTTAGAGAGCCCAGCAGAAATGCTGGGCTTTCGTCGTTTTAGCCGTCGCAAAATGGATTTGTAAATCCTGCTATACCAGAACAGCTCCGCCACATTTAGAGAGCCCAGACTGCGCGTCCCGGCAGAAATGCTGGGCTTTCGTCGTTTTAGCCGAAGCAAAAGGGATTTGAAAATCCTGCTATACCAAAACAGCTCCGCCACATTTAGATAGTCCAGACTGCGCGTCCCGGCAGAAATACTGGGCTTTCGTCGTTTTAGCCATAGCAAAAGGGATTTGAAAATCCTGCTGTACCAAAACAGCTTCGCCGTATTAGAAGAAGCCGCTGATTGATCAGCGGCTTTTTTGCGTCTGGGTATATAGAACTCAAGCTTCAGCGAAGCGAGGCAGCGTTGCCACTGAAAGTGCTTTAAAGCTTCCTTTTTAACCTATGTGTTTTGTTGCTATCTCTCGACTATTCATCCATTTTTTCATGTGTATTTAATGGCAGGTATAAGGTTATTTATCTGAGTTGCTTGTTATATGCCCAGTGCTCGCGAGGGTAACTAAATAATTAAAACTATTTTATTCGACTGCGGTTGCGATTGTTGGTTAGAAAGTCGCTTAGGGTGCTATTTAGGTGGCTTAGATTGGCGATTTGGGCAATTTTAAATGTTTGTTTTTAAAGGTTTTGTTTTTGTTGTGATCTGCTAGGTAAATGATAGTCTTCGATTTATTAAGCACGAGGACTATTTATGCCAAAAGACTATGAAGAATATCATTACGTTGATTACTCTAATCAAGATTTAAGCGAAGCATATTTTAATCGCTGTAAGTTTTATCGGTGCAATTTCAGTCGTACAAATCTAAGAGATGCTCAGTTTGTTGATTGTATTTTTATAGAGCGAGGCGCAATAGAAGGCTGTTACTTTGGTTATAGTGATTTACGCGATGCCTCCTTCAAAAACTGCCAGCTAGCGATGTCTAATTTTTCTGGCGCTAAATGTTTCGGTGTGGAGTTTAGAAACTGCGATTTAAAAGGGGCCAACTTCCAGCAAGCTATTTTTTCAAACCAAGTGAGCAACCGTATGTATTTCTGTTCTGCTTATATCACGGGCTGTAACTTGTCGTACGCAAACTTTGAAAGGCTGTGTATAGAGAAATGTGATCTGTTTGAAAATAAATGGATAGGTACGAATCTACAAGGTGCTTCTTTAAAGGGCTCTGATTTAAGCCGAGGAGAATTCTCTGCTGATTGTTGGGGGCAGTTTCGAATGCAAGATTGTAACTTGAGTAATGCAGAATTAACGGGGTTGGATCCTCGCAAGGTTGATATTAGTGGCGTGAAGATTTGTGCCTGGCAGCAAGAGCAATTATTGGAACAGCTCGGTGTGATTGTGTGTCCGGATTAGAATTCGGAGGATGAAATACCAAGCTGCTAACCATAAAGGCAGCAGCTTGGGTATTATTCTACTGGTACTTAAAGTGTTTCTTCACTGCAATACAGTTCTGCGTGATCAATACCTTGAAGTGCGCAGCGTTCGTCTAGATCGGAGAGATCACCGCTGACGCCTACCGCACCGAGTACCATTTCATCAGCATCTTTAATAAGCAGGCCACCAGGAACAGGTACCATGTTGCCATTTGCCAGTACATTGACTGCACTGATAAAGGCTGGCCTGTTGTCTGCGTCTCTTGCCAGTTGTCGGGATGAGCAGCCGAGTGCGAGTGCACCCCAAGCTTTCGCTACTGCTATATCTGGTCGCATCATACTAGAACCGTCTTGTCGCTGAAGCGAAATAAGCTTACCACCACTATCGAGTACAGCGACTGTGAGTGGGGCGCTTTGTTGCGCTTTTCCTGCATTGAACGTGCCTTGCGTAATAGTCAGCGCTTGCTGAAGTGTTAAATTAACCATCAATTTCTCCTGACTGTTCATCGACCAAACTGGCGATGGGTAAATTATTCGTTTTTGCGGTTAAAGCTGCCTTCGGTAAGCAAGCTATAACTTGGCAATGTTAAGAAAGCGGCAAACTCTTCGGCGGTTGAAAGCTCATCAAACATTTGAGCGGTTTCCTCAAAACGTCCTTTGTTGTAGCGCTCATCACCAACTTCCGAGCGGATTGTCTCAAGTTCCTCATTGAGCCATTGTCTGAATAATGGGGCTGTAAATGTCTGGCCATCATCGAGCTCTACACCATGGTGGATCCATTGCCATATGCTGGCGCGTGAAATTTCAGCTGTGGCTGCATCTTCCATCAAGCCGTAAATCGGTACGCAGCCGTAGCCTTGGATCCATGCCTCAATGTAGTAAAGCGCAATACGGATATTCTTACGTACACCAGCTTCATCGCGGCTACCGTCACATGGCGATAGCAACATATCTGCAGTGATCTCTTCCGTCGGGCTCTGGAAGTCAAGCTGATTGGTTTTACCTGAAAGGTGATTGTCGAAAATTTCCATTGCTGTGTTCACAAGGCCGGGGTGGGCTACCCAAGTACCATCATGGCCATTACCTGATTCACGTTGCTTATCTTCCACAACTTTTGTCATGACTTGTGCCATAACTTCCGGATTTTTATTGGGAATAAAGGCAGACATGCCCCCCATCGCGAGTGCACCACGTTGGTGACATGTTTTGATTAATAGCTGACTGTATGCGGTAAGGAAAGGTTGATCCATACCAACACCGTGGCGATCGGGAAGGATTCGATCCTTGTGATTTTTCAGTGTTTTTATGTAGCTGAATATATAGTCCCAGCGGCCACAGTTCATGGCAACAATATGCTCACGCATGGCGTAAAGCATTTCATCCATCTGGAAAACGGCGGGTAGGGTTTCGATCAGTACGGTGGCTTTAATTGTGCCCGTCGGCACCTTAAAGTAGTTTTCCGTAAAGCTGAATACATCATCCCACCATTGTGCCTCTTCCATACATTCTAATTTTGGAATGTAGTAATAAACACCAATGCCTTGTGCCTGGCGAGCTTTGTAGTTGTGAAAGAAATACAGCGCAAAATCCATCAAACAGCCCGCAATAGGCTGACCATCAATTTGTATGTGTGCTTCTGGCAAGTGGATTCCGCGTGGACGGGCAATTAATAACGCCGGATCTTTGTTTAAGCTGTAATGCTTACCTTTTTTCAGGTCGGTATAACTAATGGTACGGTTATTGGCATCACGTAGGTTAATTTGACCATCAACCATGTTTTCCCAAGTTGGTGCTGATGCATCTTCAAAGCAGCACATGAAAACCTTTGCGCCAGAATTCAAGGCATTAATCACCATCTTACGTTCGATGGGACCGGTAATCTCAACACGGCGATCTTGTAATGCGAGAGGAATAGGTGCGACAGACCAGCTTTTATCTTCCCGTATCGATTGCGTGTCAGCTCGGAAGCCGGGCAGCTCACCTTGATCAAAACGCTGTTGGCGTTGTGACCGCAGTGCGAGCAGCTCATTACGGCGTGTGTTGAATCTAGTGACAATGGCGTCTAAGAAGTTAAGTGCATCAGGTGATAGGATCTCTTCGTACCCTTCATCATCTGTTTGACCAATAAGCTCTATACATCTTGTGTGTTTTTCAATCTCTAAATCGTCTGTAATCATTGTGTCGTCTCCTTTGAAACAATAATTGTCGTTTGTTGTGTACAAAATGTTGTTGTTTATTTGTTTTATATCCTGATATCCACGTGCTTGCAAAGAGTATTTAACATTTGTTTTTCAATGTTATTTTTTGTGATTAACTTTTACCTCATCGTACCAGTTTGTATTTTATTGTATTTTAACGATAAATGTTGAGCTTTTTGCTTTCGTCAGTCCGTCATGTTAAAAAACTGTTGCGTATTGCTTGCCTAAATCATCGTTCACTGCATAGAATACAATCATGGTGTAAATTGTATACAATCTTGAAATTGGAGTCGTGTATGGCAAGAATGAAAGCTATTGAAGCTGCGGTAGAAGTACTAAGGAAAGAAGGAGTAGATATTGCGTTCGGTGTACCTGGAGCCGCAATTAACCCGATGTATGCAGCAATGAAAAAGCTGGGTGGGATCGACCATGTATTGGCTCGCCACGTGGAAGGTGCCTCACATATGGCTGAAGGCTATACCCGCACGACTCAAGGGAATATCGGGGTTTGTATTGGTACTTCAGGTCCTGCTGGTACCGATATGATCACTGGGTTGTATTCAGCGTCTGCAGACTCGATTCCGATTTTATGTATTACAGGCCAAGCGCCACGGGCACGGTTACATAAAGAAGACTTCCAAGCCGTTGATATTGAAACTATTGCTAAACCTGTGACCAAGTGGGCTACAACGGTGTTGGAGCCTGCCCAAGTTCCACGAGCTTTCCAGCAAGCGTTTCACCTTATGCGTTCTGGTCGACCAGGTCCTGTCTTGATTGATTTGCCGCTTGATGTCCAGTTGGCAGAAATTGAATTTGACATCGATAGTTACGAACCGCTTGAACCTTATAAGCCGAAAGCAAGTCGTCAGCAGATAGAAAAAGCACTGACCATGCTGAATGAGTCTGCGGCTCCGGTGATTGTATCTGGTGGTGGTGTGATTAATGCTGGGGCATCGGAGCTATTACAGCAGTTTGCTGAAATTACGGGTATACCAGTGATCCCTACCTTAATGGGATGGGGCTCTATACCAGATAACCATGAGTTGATGGCTGGTATGGTCGGGCTACAGACCGCACACCGTTATGGTAATGCCACATTACTGAACTCTGATTTTGTTTTTGGTGTCGGTAACCGTTGGGCTAACCGCCATACCGGCTCGGTTGATGTCTATACCGAAGGGCGCAAGTTCGTTCATATTGATATTGAACCAACCCAAATTGGTCGGGTGTTCTGCCCTGATCTTGGCATTGTATCTGATGCTAAAGCAGCGCTAGAGCTACTGGTTGAAGTGGCTAAAGAGTGGCAGCAGGCCGGTAAGTTGCAAGATCGCTCACAGTGGGTGGGTGAGTGTCAGCATCGTAAGGCTACCATGCTGCGTAAGACGCACTTTGATCAAGTGCCGATGAAGCCAATGCGAGTTTATGAAGAAATGAACAAAGCATTTGGTGAAGACACTTGTTATGTCAGCACCATCGGTCTTTCACAGATTGCGGCTGCACAGTTTCTGCATGTTTATAAGCCCCGCCATTGGATCAACTGTGGACAGGCTGGACCGTTAGGCTGGACTATCCCTGCTGCTCTTGGTACTCGTGTCGCCGATCCCCATCGTCCGATTGTAGCTATCTCGGGTGATTATGATTTCCAGTTCATGATTGAAGAACTAGCAGTAGGTGCACAGTTTAACCTGCCTTATATTCATGTTGTGGTGAACAACTCATACCTAGGGTTGATCCGCCAGGCCCAGCGTCAGTTTGATATTGATTACTGTGTACAGCTTGCTTTCGATAACCAAAATGCCCCAGAGCTAGAAGGTTATGGCGTTGACCATGTCACCGTTGTCGAAGGACTAGGCTGTAAGGCTATTCGTGTTACTGACCCAGAAAATATTGCCGTTGCTTTTGAAGAAGCCAAAGTACTGATGGCGAAACACCAAGTGCCAGTCGTGGTAGAGCTGATGCTTGAGCGTGTCACCAATATTTCAATGGGGGTTGAAATTGATGGCGTGAACGAATTTGAGCCGCTAGCTGAAGGTGTTGATGACGCACCAACTGCGATCACATTTAACCAATAAAACGTTAGATAAGCAGCAGCGGGCAACCGCTGCTAGGCAAAATAGATTAAGGGATTTAACAATGCCAAAGTTCGCCGCTAATTTATCCATGTTGTTTACCGAGTTCGATTTTCTTGAACGTTTTGACGTCGCCGCAAAGGCTGGCTTTCAAGGGGTTGAATACCTGTTTCCTTATGCATTTGAGCAGCAAACCTTAAAAAACAAGCTAAGCGAAAATGGCCTTAAGCAAGTGCTATTTAACCTGCCAGCTGGCGATTGGGAGCAGGGTGACCGAGGTATTGCTGTTGATCCTGCCCGTGTTGAGGAGTTTAAATCTGGCGTGGCAATGGCCATTGAATATGCCAAGGCATTGGAGTGTGATCAGCTCAACTGTTTAGCTGGCATTGTGCCGACAGGCGTCAGTGCTGAACAAGCTGAAACGACATTTATCAGTAATTTACGTTATGCCGCAGGAGAGCTTGAAAAGGCAGGTATTAAGCTCATCATTGAAGCGATTAATACCCGTGATATACCGGGGTTCTTCCTGACAAATACCCAGCAAGCTTTAGCGATTATTGAGCAAACAGGCAGTGGCAATATTCAGGTGCAATACGACATCTACCATATGCAGATCATGGAAGGTGACTTAGCGCAGACGCTAAGTAACAACCTCGCACAGATCCGCCATGTCCAGCTAGCTGACAATCCAGGTCGCCACGAGCCGGGCACCGGTGAAATTAACTATTCGTTTGTTTTACAGCACCTCGATAGCATCGGTTATCAGGGCTGGGTTGGCTGTGAATATAAACCGAAAACGACCACGCTTGCAGGTCTTCGCTGGCTAGAAGAATACAACTAATGTTAAGGAAAGCATCATGAGTACTATTGCATTTATCGGAACAGGTATTATGGGTAAGCCAATGGCGGCAAACCTACAAAAAGCAGGCCATCAGCTGCTGTTTTCAACACATTTTAATGAGGCTCCGCAAGATCTTGTGGCTGCGGGAGGAAAAACATTTCCATCGGTACAGGCTGCCACTGAGCAAGCTGATGTGGTGATCTTAATGGTACCTAACACGCCACAAGTTGAGGATGTGTTATTTGGTGACAATGGGGTTGAGGCTGGGCTTGCAAGTGGGGGAGCACAAGGAAAATTGGTGATTGATATGAGTTCGATATCACCGATTGAAACCAAGCAGTTCGCGGCGCGTATCAAAGAAAGTGGTGCTGGCTACTTAGATGCCCCTGTTTCTGGTGGTGAAGTGGGTGCGGTGAATGGCAGCTTGAGTATCATGGTTGGTGGTAGTCAGAGCGACTTTGACCAAGCAAAACCACTGTTTGAAATCATGGGCCAGAATATTACGTTAGTGGGTGATAATGGTGCAGGGCAAACGTGTAAAGTGGCCAACCAAATCATCGTTGCATTGAATATTGAAGCGGTGTCTGAAGCCTTGGTGTTCGCGTCAAAAGCGGGGGCGAATCCAGCGCGTGTTCGTGAAGCGTTACTGGGTGGTTTTGCCAGCTCGAAAATTCTTGAAGTACACGGCGACCGTATGATCAAAGGGACGTTTGACCCTGGGTTTAAAATTGCACTTCACCAGAAAGACTTGAATCTGGCGATTAGCGGAGCAGAGGTTCTGGGTGTTAGTTTACCAAACACTATAAAGGCAAAAGAGTTGCTGGATGATTGTGCCGAACAAGGTGGTTCTGATTGGGATCATTCTGCGATGATCAAAGCGATTGAAAAACTGGCTGAGCATTCTATTCGTGAAGAATAGGTAGTGACTAGGTTGGTACGTATACCTTACCTCATACTGCTAAGCGTGGGGTAAGTCATTAAACATTAATAAAACGCGTATTTTTTGTCTCCTTTCCTACGCGTTCCCGAAGCAACAAGAGTTTGAAGGTAGGTGTTCTTCGTATCCTTGGGACCTACTTTCACCCTGACAGGCGCTTTTGTATAGCTTCGGGATCCTTTAGCCCATCTCTTTGTTTATTGCACCTGTTTCATGGCGTCAGTCACAACTCTGGCTTTCGTTATTCCTAGTGTGTTTCATCGCTTTAACCCCTTCAATATATCGACTACCATAATGCGGTACCTAAGTGCCAGGGAGAAAGGCCATGTCACGGATCAGACAAAAGAACCAAGAGCGTATTATCGAAGTGGCCTGTCGCTTGTTTGCCGAACAAGGCTATGCTGCGACAAAAATGGCTGACATTGCCAAAGCGGCAGATATTCCCAAACCAAATGTGTTTTATTACTTCAGTGCCAAAGATAACCTCTATCGTGCGGTACTTGATACCGTAATACAGCCGCTTCTCGAAGCCTCTCAGCCCATAGAGCAGCTTAATGACCCAGCAGAAGCACTGACCGAATATATTAAGACCAAACTTCGGATTTCTCGTGATCACCCACTTGCTTCAAAAGTGTTTGCTAATGAAGTCATGTCAGGCGCCAATTATTTACCTGAAGATATTGCCAGTGAGCTACTGAAGCAATCAGAAATGATCATGGGTAAATTTACTTATTGGTCAGAAAAAGGGTATATGGCTCAGCTACCGGCTCATCACCTTATGTTTACCATTTGGGCGGCGACCCAGACTTATGCGGATTTTAGCTGGCAAATTTGCAATGTGATGAAGAAAGAGAAGCTGGATGATCGCGATTTTGAAGAGGCCGCGACCTTTTTGACTCAGTTTGTGATCAATGGTTGCCAGCTTCGTTAGTACTGGTTACAGCAGTCGTAGAACCTCTTGATAGTGATAGCGATGTTTTTTCATCAACCAGCCTTGATGGTGGAAGCCTGAAGTGACACTTCAGGCTTCTAATATTTTATTACTCAAAGTTACCCGTTACTTGTAATTCGCCGTTAAGCAGCACGGGCTTTCCTCGGGCGACAACACTTTCGAGTGTAAAGTCAGGATTGAAAATACACAGATCTGCATCGGCACCAATTTCAGCTCGACCTTTTGCGATACCAAGTGAGTCAGCCACGTTGGCTGTTAGCATGGCGATAGCTTGCTCGGGTGAAATACCGTTGTTGATGAGTTTTGGTAGCAGTAGCAGGTTACTATCAACATCTGCAGCAGCCATGCCTGTGAGTTCATTATTGTCATCAAAAGTCGGGATACTGCCGTTACCATCGGTACTAATGGTAATGCGACGGGCGTCGACACCGCTTTCTAATGCCAGTTTGGCTGCCTGCTCCGGTGCTACAAAACGGCTACCACCAGAGGTGATATCAATGAACCCTCCTTTGCGGGCGAAGCTCATTGCATCCTTATACAGACTCTCGGTACGAGCGACATGGGTAGGTGAGAAGTGGTGAATTGGTAGTCCCATTTCAAGCAGCTCATTAATTTGAGCAAAAGGGTTATCTAACCCGCCCATGTGCATGTGTAGCACACCGCGTTTGCCCGATAGCATACCTGCAATACGGATGTCTGAAACAATTCGGGCAAGCTCATGCGTACTTGGGAACGAGCAGCGGTGATCAGCGAGCGCGACCTTTACGCCAAGTACGGCAGGGATGAATGCTATATCGTCACGAATCGAACCTGTAATCGTTTTAGTCGGCACCTCGTAAGAGCCCGTGTGCATGTAGGCACTTAACCCTTCCTCACGCAGTGCTGATGCTTTAGCGTAGAGATCGCGAGGTGATCGGGATATGCCATCAGTTCCAAGCACTCCAATAACGGTAGTGGTACCAGCCTGGATCAGTTTACTTAATGTAACTTGTGGTGTGCGGCTCGCAAACCCTGCTTCACCACCCCCGCCGGTTAGGTGAATATGTTGATCAATAAGTCCGGGGGTCACAATCTTCCCGCTGCAATCGATAGTAGTCACATGTTTAAGTCCAGCGACTTGCAACGATGACTCAATTGCCAGAATCTTGCCTTGTGATAATAAAACATCCACCTTGCCGATAGGCATTGGAGAATAAAGCTCAGCGTTTTTGAGTAGTGTAAACATGCAATGGCCTTTTGTTTTTGTAGGGTGAAGGTACGCTGCCAAGCAGTACCAACTATTGGTAAGTTTTGTAATAATGCAAACGAGTATAACCATGTGCTCTATGGGTGTAATTTGATATCGGTTGCTGATTTCGCATGAAACTATTCATTCAGATCATAGGTAGGAAGACGGTAGAGGTAATGTGTGGATTTTAAATGGTTAGATGACTTTATATGTTTGATGGAACTGAGTAATTTTGGCGCAGCGGCAAAAGCTAGGAATGTCACTCAGTCGGCTTTTAGTCGTAGAATACAAGCATTGGAGCTATGGGTTGGTGTGCCATTGTTCGACCGAACCTCTTATCCCATCCGGTTAACTGAGCACGGTGAGAAGTTTGTTCCTTATGTGGAAAACCTATTAGACATGATTAAAGTGACGAAAGAGGATTTCGCACAGATGTCATTGAAAACCGATAATACTGTGCGCATTGTTAGCCTGCATTCTTTTGCGGTTAACCTCCTGCCAATTTTATTTCGTCAGGCGGGGACGAGTTTTGATGGCCTCAACCTTGCGATTAATCCATCAGTGCAAGGCGTCGATAATCATTTTCAAACTTTGCTGGATGACTCCTGTGACATTCTGTTTGCGTATAACAGCATAGGAATGAAACCATCGGTCTTGCTTGAAGACAAAGTTGAGAAACAATTAGTGTTCAAGGAGAAGATCATTCCGGTCATTTCTCCAGCATTATTAGCCACACACTCTGCTGCCGATCCTTATCCTTACTTGGCATATTCAGAGCATACGTTTCTTCATAATGTGGTGTCACCGTTAATTGAAAAACATCGCTTACCGCTTCAGCAGGTATTTGAAACCACGTTGACCGAGTCTCTTATTAAAATGGCGGTTAATCGTTTTGGTGTGACATGGGCACCCATGCATGCCGTTGAGAATGAGTTAGCACAAGGCGTATTAGTTCAAGCATTCCCTGAACATGTTGACTTGGTCATTCCTCTCGATATTTTTTGCTATCGCTCAAAAGATGCCAGCCGTTCATCCGTTAACCAGTTCTGGCAGGGACTGAAGACGTTAGCTGCTACGGCTAGCTCATAATCGGACATTATTATAGCAACCAAGCCGCCTAGAAAATGTGGTTCACTTTATAGGGGCTTGGCTGGTTTCATTATCGGGGATTCTCGAAGTGTTAGCGTAAAGCTTGAGCTTTTTCCGCTAGACGCATTGCCGCTTTTCGGTGACGAGTTAATAACTGGTCGATATCAACACCAATAACTTGGCCATCATGAACTCGCCACTGGCCATTGATCATGACTCTATCGGCTTGCTGTGCACCACATAACAGCAGAGCCGCAAGCGGATCATGCGAGCCAGAGAAGCGGATATCATCTAATTTAAACATCGCGATATCAGCTTGCTTACCGACGGCCAGCGTCCCAATATCGTCCCGTCCCATGGCTTTGGCTGATCCAGCCGTCGCCCAACGCAGCGCATCAAAATGACTCACATTAGCCGAGCCATAACGCAAGCGTTGCAAATACATCGCCATCCTCACTTCGGCAATCATGTTCGAACCATCGTTGGAGGCTGAGCCATCGACACCCAGTCCGATGCTCACGCCAGCTGCTTCTAGCTCATTGTTACGGCAAATTCCAGAAGCCAGCATCATGTTGGATGTCGGGCAGTGGCTGATCCCAATATTCGCCTTGCCTAAGCGTTGGATTTCTTCATCATTAAAATGAATACCGTGGGCAAGCCAAGTCCTGTTGTTGAGCCAACCAACCTCTTCAAGGTAGTCGACTGGGCGGTAGCCAAATCGCTCGAGGCAGAAGTCTTCCTCGTCAATGGTTTCACACAAGTGGGTGTGCATCATGACGTTTTCTTGTTTGGCGATGTAGGCGGTTTCTTTCATTAGCTCGGTGGTGACAGAAAACGGCGAACAGGGCGCGAGGGCAATTTGTGTCATCGCGCCTGCATCACGCTGGTGGTAGCTGCGGATCAATCGCAAGCTATCATCGACTATGGCGTCTTCGGTTTGAATGGTATGGCGAGGGGGGAGTCCACCATCATCTTCGCCCAAACTCATCGAGCCTCGGGTAAATATCGCTCTTATCCCTAACTTTTGAGCGGCTTCGACTTGCAGGTCTATTGCATGCTCTAATCCTGTAGGGATCAGATAATGATGATCCGATGCGGTGGTACAGCCTGACATCATCATTTCAACTAATGCCAACTCAGTGGCGACACTCATCATGTCTTCATCAAGGCCAGCCCAAACGGGATACAGGCTCTGTAGCCAGTTGAATAACTCTTTATTTAACGCGTCAGGGTAGGCGCGAGTCAGGGTTTGATAGAAGTGGTGGTGAGCATTGATCAGGCCTGGGGTGATAACGTGCTGGCTTGCATCAATGACCGCATCAATTGGGTGATGAGGGCTCTGTCCGTTAGCAACAAGTTCTATAACGGTATTTCCCCGTACCACTACACCGCCATTGGCGTCGTAATGTGTCCCGGTATATATTGCTAATGGGTTCTTAAGCCATAGGGTTTGCATTCATAATAGTCCTTAGCCATCTCAGCCTTTTCAGGGAAGAGGGTCTTTTTAAGGTGGCATCATGCCTTTGGTGAATAAACAAGATAGCCTTGGTAAATTAGGCTATCTAGCGAAATGAGTGAAATTTAGCGCTCTTGCTGTACTTGTAATGGTGCTTCTTTGCTAGCTTGTGGCTCATCAGCTAACTCATCCGACTCGTCGTGCATCATTTGTTCTTGTGCTCTGGCCTCTTCGACTTCTTTAGCTGTCGATTTTGGTAGAATCTGGTGCAGCAAGGCAGTCACAATAGTACCTGTGGTGATCCCTGAATGCAGGAAGTTGGCAATATCATGCGGTAAGTGTTGGATAAGGCGAGGCTCGAATGTCACCGCAAGACCCGAGGCAAGACCGACGCAAATAACCAAGGCATTACGTTTGGTATCGGCGGCTTTCACCAGCATACGGATACCAGCATAAGCAATCATACCGAACATAACAAAACCAACCCCACCTAATACAGGCTTAGGGATAGTGACAGCCAGTGCCGCGAGTTTCGGAAATAGACCGCCTAAAATTAACAGACCACCTGTTACAGCGACCACGAAGCGGCTTGCAACCCCAGTGATCCCGACGATGCCGACATTTTGGCTAAAAGACGCTAATGGCATAGCGGTTAGACAGGCTGCTAAGGTGCTACCAATACCATCACCTAATAGCCCGCGTTTTAAATCTTCACCCGAAACTTTGGTTTGGCAGTTATTACCCAGTGCCATAAAGTCACCTGTCGCCTCGGCAACAATAACGATATACACCAAGCTCATACTGATGATGGCACCGGCAGAAAATGTAAATCCGTATTTGAATGGCTCTGGGCCACTAAACCATTGGGCTTTACTGATTTGTTCGAGGTCGACCATGCCAAGAGACAGCGCAACCAAGTAGCCGCCGGCAAGGCCAATAACTATTGCAGAGGCTGCGACTGCACCTTTACAGTAAACCGATACCGCAATCACGATCCCGAGTGAAATGAGGGCTAAAAAGAGTTTGGGCAGGGTGGCAAATTCTTCGCTAACAGCTGGCGCATCACCGACCCAGTTCATTGCTACGGGTAAGATAGTTAAACCGATTAAGGTTACGACGACACCACTGACAACCGTCGGGAATAACTTACGGATCTTATCCATAAAAAAGCTAGCAGCGATAACGAAAAATGAGCCGACGAGGGCACCGCCCATGATGCTGCTCATTCCTCCGTCCTTCCCCACGGAAATACAGACCCCGAGAAAAGCGAAGCTTGAACCCATCACAATGGGCAGCCTGATCCCGACTGGGCCAATCCCGACGCACTGAGCAATAGTGACAATACCGGAGGCCAGTAGGGCTGCATTTATCAGTGAGACAATTTCTTCTGTTGGTAAGCCGATAGACGTACCGACAATCAGTGGCACGGCGACGATGCCGCCAATGGAGGCAAGCATGTGTTGTAACGCCAGTAAAAAAGTTAGGCCGTGCGGCGGTTTTTCGTTAAGGGTATAGAGAAGTTTCATTGGTTGTCCTCTACCGTTTTATTTAACGGAATTAAACTTCTACAAACTGCGTAGGGTGAGTGTATGTAACTATGGTGGAGCAGCTACCGCCAGTCGACATTGACTGGCGGTGAGCGAATTAACCGATATAAACTAACTTGGCGACAAAAATAGCCGTCAGCACATACATGCTGATTGAGACATCTTTGGTTTTACCAGTAGCCAGTTTTAGAACGGTATAAGTAATAAAACCGAGTGCGATACCGTTGGCGATAGAGAATGTCAGTGGCATCATTAAAGCAGTAATAGCGGCGGGTGCTGAATCAGTAAAGTCTTTCCAGTTAACGTGCTGCATGCTACCCATCATTACAAACGCGACATAAATTAGCGCGCCTGAAGTAGCATAAGCAGGGATCATGCCAGCAAGTGGCGAAAGGAAAATAGCGGCAACAAAAAGCAGGGAAATCACCACGGCTGACAGGCCTGTACGACCTCCAGCAGCAACACCAGAAGCACTCTCGACATAACTGGTCACTGGCGGACAGCCAACGCAAGCCCCAGCTACGCTGGCGATACTATCGGCTTTCAGCGCTTTGCTGAGTCCTTTGATTTTCCCAGTATCTTTATTGATAAGGTTGGCGCGTTCGGCGACTCCCATCAACGTGCCTGCAGTATCGAACATGTTGACGAACAAAAAGGCCAGTATCACGCTCACCATTGATAGATTGAGTGCACCAACGATGTCCATTGCGAACAATGTTGGTGCGATACTTGGTGGCGCAGAGAATACACCATTGTACTCAACCAGCCCCAGCATTAGGCCAATTAGAGTGACACTAATGATGCCAATCAATACTGCGCCAAACACTTTACGTTCACTCAGAACGGCAATGATCAGAAAACAGATAGCGGCTAATAAGGCATGTGGTTGGGTAAAGTCGCCGAGTGATACGAGCGTGGCTGGGTTTTCAACCACAATCCCCGCGGTTTTAAGCCCTATAAGCCCTAGGAACAAGCCCACCCCTGCTGTCATGGCATAACGAAGGCTCTCGGGAATACTTTCGATGATCCATTCCCTGACCTTATAAAAACTCATACCAACAAATAACAAACCAGAAATAAATACTGCCCCTAGTGCCACTTCCCAGTTGTAGCCCATTTCGCCAACAACGGTGAAAGCAAAGAAGGCGTTTAGCCCCATACCAGGCGCAAGACCTACCGGCCAGTTAGCAAATAAGCCCATAAGCAAGGTGCCAAGGGCTGCACCAATACAGGTTGCGACAAAAACGGCACCGGGATCCATCCCCGAAGATGCCATGATATTTGGGTTAACAAAAATAATATAAGCCATGGTTGCAAAGGTTGTTACACCCCCAATGACTTCATTCTTAATGCTTGTTCCATGTGCTTTGAGCTGAAACAAACGTTCTAAAAGGGATGGTGATCCCATATCTTTATTGAGCACTTCCGCTTTCATGTCACTCATGAAAAAGTTCCTCTTACCGTCCTGGTTGAATTCACTTATTGTCGTTATCGTTTATTTTTGTGTTTGAATTCATTAGTTTGTTGCACAGCGAATGAGGTTGTAATTATTTTTGTATAGGTTATTCGCTGCTTTATCATTCTGTTATGACGTCGCCTATCATAGGCTTGTCATTGATGGTTATTTAGCTTCCACGATAGGTTGAAAAGCTAAACGGAGAGACAAGTAACGGGACGTGATAGTGTTCATTGGTGTCAGCAATGCTGAAACGTATCACTACATCATCAAGAAATGGGTGCTCCGGCAGTGCGACACCTTGTTGTTTGAAATAATCAGCTGTATGGAAGATGAGTTGATATTTCCCTGTTTTAAAATCGTTGCCAGCCAGCATTGGCGTGTCTGTGCGGCCATCGGCATTGGTATAAACCGAGTTAAGCAACTCAGTAGTGTTGCCATCAAGGCGATAGAGTTCGACCGGTATTTCTGCGCCAGGCAGGCCATGGGCCGTATCTAATACATGCGTTGTTAATTGTCCCATATTCATTTGCGCGATTGCGCTCTCCTTATTAAGCACTAAGCAAGTTGACGAATGTCACGTCGTACACAAATTGTTTTTCTACACTACTAACTATGTACACAATCCTATCATTATGTAAAGCAAGTTGTTGCAATTATGTTGCTGACGGTTTCTTTTTTAGTGCGGGTTTTTTACTGATACTGGCGCTTAACTGTTGTTAAAGCAGGTATGTAGCCAATGTATTAGAGGGTGGTAAAAAAATACACAAAAAATTTACATTTTAGATTTGGATTGTATACAATTTGTGGTACAACTTAATTAAAAGAGCGCCTCGACAGGTAAAACACACATGTGAGCGCAGTCTAAATTATTTGAGCAGCGTATTGATCAAGGAGTCTTCAATGAGCAACGATTATCCACGAAACCTCATTGGCTATGGAAAAGTGCCACCGCATCCTCAATGGCCGGGCAATGCCAGAGTTGCCGTTTCATTTGTCTTAAATTATGAAGAAGGTGGCGAACGTTGCGTGTTGCATGGAGACGATGAGTCAGAAGCCTTTTTGTCTGAAATGCCGGGTGCACAATCTTTGGCGGGTGTTCGCCACATGAGCATGGAGTCTATTTATGAGTATGGTAGTCGAGCAGGGGTGTGGCGCTTACTGCGTTTGTTTGAGCAATATGATATCCCACTAACGATTTTTGCCGTGGCGATGGCACTTGAGCGTCATCCTGATGTTGCAAAAGCCATGGTGGAAGCTAAGCATGAAATTTGTAGCCATGGTTATCGTTGGATTGACTATCAGTATATGGATAAGTCGGAAGAGCGCGACCATATGGCAAAAGCGATTGAAATTATCACTAAGCTAACGGGAGAGCGTCCATTAGGTTGGTACACTGGGCGTACCGGGCCAAATACCCGCCAGTTAGTCGCAGAAGAAGGTGGCTTCCTTTATGACTCTGACGCTTATGACGATGATTTGCCCTATTGGCACGAGGAAGGTGATAAACCACAATTGGTGATCCCGTATACCCTCGACGTGAACGACATGCGCTTTGCGACCGCACAAGGTTTCAATTCTGGCGAGCAATTTTTCCAGTACCTGAAAGATACATTTGATACCTTGTATGAAGAAGGTGAAACCGCGCCGAAGATGATGTCGGTAGGGCTACATTGCCGCTTGATTGGTAAGCCGGGTCGCATTGCGTCACTGAAGCGCTTTCTTGATTACGTGAAACAACATGATGAAGTATGGCTATGCCGCCGTATTGATATTGCCAAACACTGGCATGAACACCATCCACACCCAAGCATGAAGGAATATTAAAATGGCTGAATTTCAAACCTGTCGCCCTGCTACTTTGTCACGTGATGCGTTTGTCAGCCAATTTGCTGACATATATGAGCACAGCCCTTGGGTGGCAGAGGCTACCTTTGATGATGGGCTTGTCCCAGATGATAATCAGATTGAGTCTTTGCATAAAAAAATGGCCACCATACTGATTGCAGCCAGTAAAGAGAAGCAGCTGGCCCTGATCAATGCTCACCCTGATTTAGCAGGAAGAGCGGCGGTTAACGGCGAGCTAACCGCCGCG
Source organism: Photobacterium makurazakiensis (assembly GCF_050336715.1). NCBI lineage: Bacteria > Pseudomonadati > Pseudomonadota > Gammaproteobacteria > Vibrionales > Vibrionaceae > Photobacterium > Photobacterium makurazakiensis. The sequence goes on along the minus strand of NZ_JAKJSJ010000009.1, from coordinate 264,430 downwards.
TCAACGTCAGAACAAGCAGGAGCAGGTATAGACCAATGCTCTGCTGATGAGTTTACGCAATTTACGGATTTTAATAATAGTTACAAAGAGCGTTTCAATTTTCCTTTCATCATGGCAGTGAAAGGGGCCAATCGTTACCAAATCCTTGACTCCTTCGAGGTGCGATTAGGCAATGATAGTGAAACTGAGTTTGCAACCGCGATAGAAGAGATCAATAAGATCGCTTTGTTCCGCCTCCGGGATATGTAAGTCACAAGGAGAGACGACTATCACGGCAATACGTTGATAAAACGTTACTTATCTGCGAGTGCTTGAAATTATGTATGACCAAGGAGAAGGATAAAATGAGCCTATCAGCCCGTCAGCTCACCATTGAGCCGCTAACTCGAGAGGCGTTTGCGCCATTTGGTGATGTGATTGACAAAGACGAGAGTGAATACTTCATGATTAACAACGGTTCAACCCGTCGTTACCACAGAATGGCAGATGTTGATGTCACTGAAGGTGGTGGAGAACCAATCATCAGTATTTTCCAAGCGACACCGCTGGAATACCCGTTACCTGTCAAGATGATGGAGCGTCATCCACTAGGCTCACAGGCTTTTATCCCGCTGCTTGGCAATCCGTACCTGATCCTTGTTGCCCCTAAAGGTGACACGCCAGACCCAACTCAATTACGGGCTTTCCTCAGTAATGGTAGGCAAGGTGTCAATTACCACAAGGGGGTGTGGCATCATCCTGTGCTGACTTTAACGGATAAAGATCAGTTCCTCATTGTTGATAGGGCAGGCCCTGGCAACAATTGCGATGAGGTGTTTTTCAGTGATGATGTGAAGCTAGAGTTAGCCATAGATGCGCTAACGCAGCAGGGGGATCAGCGTCTCGTATCAGCTGCATCTTGATAAGCCAGAGAGCAATCAAGGTGCCATAAAAAGGAGTTAATTATGGATCCACATATGACGGAATGGTTGAATTTAGCGATTCGCTGGGTTCACATGGTTGTGGGGGTAGCATGGATCGGTGCATCATTTTATTTTGTTTGGTTGGAAAATAACCTTAACCGGGTCAACCCAAAAACCGGTCTATCTGGTGATTTATGGGCTATTCATGGTGGCGGTATTTATCACCTTGAAAAGTACAAGCTTGCGCCGCCAGAAATGCCAGAGCATTTACACTGGTTTAAATGGGAAGCTTACTTCACATGGATCTCAGGCGTGTGCTTATTGGGTGTCGTTTACTACCTTAATGCCGAGATTTACTTGATAGCCCCAGGCTCAGGTATTGAACCAACAACCGCGATTGCTTTAGGCATTGGTTCGTTAGTGGCAGGGTGGTTTGTGTATGATCTGTTATGTAACTCGCCATTAGGCAAGACACCGCTACTACTAGGGATCATCCTGTTCTTGGCTTTAGTGGGGACGGCTTATGGTCTAACGCAAGTCTTTAGTGGGCGTGGCGCATACATCCATGTTGGTGCCATTATTGGTACTATTATGGTGGGTAATGTCTTTCGGGTTATCATGCCAGCACAGCGCAATTTGGTGAAGGCAATCGAAGAAAAGCGCGAACCAGATCCGGCATTGCCTGCAAAAGGTTTACTACGCTCTCGTCATAATAACTACCTGACGCTACCAGTACTGTTCATAATGATCAGTAACCACTTTCCAAGTACTTATGGCTCACAATACAACTGGTTAATTTTGGCTGGGCTAGCTGTGTTCAGTATCTTGATCCGCCATTACTTTAATACCCGTCATGGTAGCCAAAAGTTTGCTTGGGCATTACCTGTCGCAGCATTTGGCATGATCACACTTGCTTTTGTAACGTCACCTAATATGAACCGTTCTTCGGCGCCAGCCACGGTATCAGCGCCCGTAGACGCAAATGCACCAGCGGCGAGTCATTCTACTGAAGGTGCTGCGGGTGATATTGCAGCGACAAGTAGCAGTAATGGTATTGCGTTTGCGTCAGTCAATACGGTTATCCAAGAACGTTGTAGTGTATGCCACTCAGCTACGCCAACTCATGCAGCATTCCAGACTGCTCCTGGCGGGGTGATTTTAGACACTGCTGATGAAATTAAGGTGAATGTACCGAGGATTATGGCGCAATCTGTACAGACCAAGGTAATGCCGCTTGGTAACCTAACACAGATGACCGATGCCGAGCGTCAATTGATCGGTGATTGGGTTGAGCAAGGTGCCATTATTCAGTAAAAAATGTTCTATCCGTTGTAACAATCTCTATTGCATCAAATCTGTGCACCCCCAGCCACGAAAGTGGCTGGGGTTTTCTTTTTTACAGTTTTTCAGCATCAACGGCTTTGATAGTGACCCAGTTGGTATTGGCTGAATAGATATAACCTGAGACATTCTCTAACCAACGTTTCTGAACACTTTTATCAAGGTTCAAATACAGTTTTCCATCGACCAATTTCCATGCATTGGGATCAGTTTCAAACTTCTTGCCCATTGCCACACCAAAGGCGCAATAACCACCATATTGGGGGACATATTTTTCGGGGGCCTTTTTGAATGCATCACGATTATCGGTACTGCTAAATTGGTAAATCGCGTTTTGATAGGTGGCGGTCAGTGACGGATCTCCCTTAACCGCCTTGTTGTCGGTGAAGTAGGCGACAGGATCGTAACCTTTAATCGCGATGTCGTTACTATCGGTACTTATACCCACATCCGCACTAAAGGTTATCGTCGAAATGCTTAACAGCGCGATAGCGACTGTAAGACGAATGAATTGCATGAACATACTCATTATGAATCTCCGTTTTCGAGTTACCGGTTGGCAATGACTATAATTTAGACGTGAATATTGAACGTTTGAGATATTATCATCCGCTTTTTTATACCAATCGTACGAGGTAACGGCATGGATCCGCTGTCAGAGGTATTGAGTCGATTTTCAGTTTCTGCCGGGGTGTTTTATTCGGGGCAGTTGTGTGGCATCTCTCAATTTGAGAAAAACCATAACGCGGTGGGTCATTTACACCTACTCAAGACCGGTACGCTGACCGTACAAAGAGCTGGGCAGAAGTTGGTATTAACCGAGCCGAGCTTACTGTTGTTCCCTAAGCCAACAGGTCACCGCTTACATGCCAACCAAGATGACCATGCCGAAGTGGTTTGTGCGGAGGTGAGCTATGGTGCAGGCAGGCATAGCCCAATAGCCAGCGCATTACCCGAAATGGTTTTATTACCGCTGTCGCGCTGCCCTAGCTTGGCGGGGGTTGTGAGTAGCTTATTCGAAGAGGTTCACGATAGTCGGCACGGGCGAGCTCTAGTCATGGACAGGCTAACTGAAGTGCTGATAGTGATGTTATTTAGGGAGTTGGTCGCGCAAAACGTTGTTACCCAAGGTATGCTTGCAGGCTTAAGTCACCCCAAACTTGCGCCTGTGCTATTGCTGATCCACCAGCAACCAGAGATAACACGAACAGTGCCTGAACTTGCTCGGCAAGCAGCAATGTCGCGCACTACGTTTATTGAAACTTTCCGCCAAGTCTTGGGCGTGCCCCCTGGTGATTATATTCTTGGTTGGAAAATGACCATCGCCCAAAGCATGCTGAAAAAAGGCATGCCTATCAGCTATGTTGCAATAGAAGTTGGATATAGCAATACCTCCGGCTTCGCCCGCGCGTTTCGCAAGAAAACAGGTATGTCACCGAAGGCTTGGGTCGCTATCAATCCTTAAATATTAACGTTTTTAGTTGTTATCTTTTAAGACTTGATAGCAAGTAAAGAGCCAAACGTAATTAACCCTGCTCCGCAAGCTTGATTGAGTCTTTTCTTCATTCTGAACAACGGCGATTGGAGCGCTTTTGATGTAAATAGTATCGCCACGAGACTGAACCAAAGGGCATGCACAATGATCATATACCCCCCATATAATAATGCCGTGCTGTTTTCATCCATATCAGGGGAAATAAGCTGACTGAAGATGCTGAGGAAAAAGAGCATTGTTTTTGGATTGAGTACATTACATAAAAAACCTTGCATTAAAAATTGAGGTGCACTTACGTTATTTTCCTCCCCTGCCGATAGCTCAACCTCAGCACTATCACTAATGAGGCCTTTAATTCCGATGAAGATCAAATACGCAGCGCCTGCATATTTAATCGAGGCGAACAGTGCCGCATTCTGTGAGATTAAGTAGCTTATTCCTAATAGTGAATAACTAATGTGCACACAAATAGCCAAGCTAATGCCTATTGCTGTCCAAACGCCAGCTTTTCTGCCTTGATTAAGACTGTTTTTTAAGACTAAAACGAAATCAGCCCCTGGACTGATTACAATTAGGATGCCAAAGATAGCAAGACTTAAAAGCTCCATATGTACCTCATATTCGATATGTTATGTGTAATTAGGGCTCATTGTATGCGTTTATAATGGTGGCTATAATCGAAATAAAATCTAGCAACCTGTGAGGAAAAGTCACGCGTGAGACATTTGAAAGCCTTTCATGTATTCCATATAGCAGCAACATCGCAGAGCTTTAGTGAAGCTGCTATTAAATTAAACATCACCCATGGTGCGGTAAGTAAACAAATAAAGACCCTTGAAAGCTACTTATCTCAATCTTTGTTTTATAAGCAAGGGCGGAACCTGTACTTAACTCAAGAAGGCCAATTATTAAAAGGCTATACAGAGCAAGCATTCCAAACCTTAGAAATGGGGGTTGATAAGCTCAATCAGCTGAAGAAACAATGTTTGGAGGTCTCTTGCGAGCCAACGTTAACAATGCGTTGGTTGATGCCGCGTTTATCGGCGTTTCATGAACAGTCAGGGACAGATGTCAGGCTGTCAACGGCTGGTGGTCCTGTCACATTAGGGTCGACGGGATTGTCGTTAGCCATTCGGCGTGATGATTTTAAGCTGCAACATGATTATAGAAAGACAAAACTTGTTGAGGAATGGGTTGGCCCTGTGTTTGCTCCGGACTATTGGGAGCAGATAAAGCACGATTTAACAAAAGTGAAGCTTTTACACAGCCAAACAAGACCGCAAGCTTGGGATGACTGGTCAGGTAGTGTTGGTGGTCAGGCCCTAAGTGGCAATAGTCATCAAACCTTTGCGCATTTTTACTTCTGCTTTCAGGCTGTGGTTGATGGGCTAGGGGCGGCGATAGGTGCGTATCCGCTTGTCGTTGATGATTTAAAACGCGGAAATTTAATTGCGCCATTCGGTTTTGTTTTATCTGGGCATGATTACATCTTACTGAGTCAGCAGGGATCTGGTGATGAGTTGGAGTTGAACTTTACCCATTGGTTACAGCAAAGCTTGCGATTATGTACACCGACGGAAGACGAAAAAAATCCCCAGCTTTCACTGGGGTAATGTCAAACACAAACAAAACGATTTAAAGGATATTGCTAGGGTTAGTGGTGCCTTTCAGTCTGCTATTTCGTTTGAAATAGCCTACCGAGGGTAAATAGTTTGTCGGCCACAGCCAGAACAAACACCATGCTGGATACGTAGTTCGCAATCATGAGTGGTTGGCGTGCCATGAGGGCAGTCATCATCAACTCCAGCGACATGCTCAAGGCTGAACTGGCCAAGACGGGCATCGCCACGCGGGTCAAGCTCACCGTGTAGGCCAAAGCCCTCACCGTCCTTTACACCATCGAGTAGACTATTTAGCTCAGGGGCAAACAGCTCGGCATAACGAGGGTCGGCCTCGACGAGATCGGTCATGCGTTGCAATACAGTCGTGATTCTAGTTTGCGGGTTTTTGTTATTTGCCATATCCGGGGTCTCCTGCTTAGCCTGCAAGTTGGTGAATGTTGTTATTGCCTTGGGTGCCGTCATTACCTTTAATGTCGTATGCCTTTTCACCATAGATATAGGTTTGGCAAACTGTACGGTCATCCCCAAGGCTCATGAGTACGAATAGTTTCTCTTCAAGGGTCTTAGCTTGTTTCATCCTAAACCGCATTAGCTGGGTGGCATGCAAATCAAGCACGACGAAATCAGCTTCTTTCCCGACGGCAAGGTTGCCAATTTTGTCATCTAAGCGCAGGGCTTTAGCACCACCAAGGGTCGCCAGAAACAGTGACTTGACGGGGTGAAGCTTCTCTTGCTGAAGCTGCATAACTTTGTAGGCTTCACTCATGGTTTGTAGCATTGAAAAGCTGGTGCCTGCGCCGACATCGGTGCCCATACCAACATTGACCTTGAATTTTTCCAGTCTCGGTAGGTTGAACAGTCCTGAGCCTAAGAACAAGTTTGAGGTCGGACAGAATGCAATCGCAGAGCCGGTATCAGACAACCTTTGGCATTCGCAGTCTGACAGGTGAATACCGTGGGCGAAGACGGAGCGATCATGCAACATACCGTAATGATCATAGACATCGAGGTAGTTTTCCCGCTCTGGGAATAAATCGAGTACCCATTCAATCTCTTTTTTGTTTTCCGATAAATGCGTGTGCATGTATACGTCAGGGTATTCTTTTAGCAGTCTGCCTACAGTTGCTAACTGCTCGTCGGTACTGGTCGGGGCAAAGCGTGGTGTAACGGCATAAAGCAATCGGCCACGGTTGTGCCAGCGTTCGATTAATGCTTTCGAGTCGTGATAACCGGATTCTGGTGTATCGGTCAGGTAGTCTGGCGCATTGCGATCCATCAATACTTTACCTGCAATCATCCGCAGGTTGCGTTTTTCTGCTTCTTGGAAAAACACATCAACCGACTCCTTATGTACCGTACCAAACACCAGTGCGGTGGTGGTTCCGTTGCTGGCCAGCTCGTTTAAAAACAAGGAGGCAACTTGCTGAGCATAAATCGGGTTTTTAAATCGTAGTTCTTCTGGGAAGGTATAGTTTTCCAGCCAATCGAGCAACTGCTCACCGTAAGAGGCAATCATGCCTGTTTGCGGGTAATGGATATGGGTGTCGATAAAGCCAGAGGTGATCAGCTTATTGTCAAAGGTCTCCACGGTTACCGCTTGTGGTAGCCGTGCCAATACCTCATCGGCATTACCGATATCGATAACGTGGCCATCTTCTACCACCATGATACCGTCTTCAAAATACTGGTATGAGTGCTCAAGCCCGACATCTTTGGGATCAGCAATGCTATGCAAAATAGCAGATCGGTAAGCCTTGCGTTGTGCTGTCATTGTTTGTTCCTTGTGTACTCACTGTGTACGGGATCAACTTCATCCGTTGGTTGACTGTTCTCATGACGACTTGTTTGGCTAGGGCGTTTTTGCTCTATCGTTTCACCCTGATAATGAGCAATCAACTCGCCCGCCACTGAAACGGCAATCTCTGCGGGGTGCTTGCCTTTTACCGATGCAATACCGATAGGGCAAGTCATGGTGTTAATTGCCGTTTGGTCATAGCCACGTTGGCTCAGGCGGTAATCAAACTTCTTGCGCTTGGTGAGTGAACCAATCATGCCGAAGTAGGCACTGTCGCCTTTATCTAAAATGGCGCGAGTCAATTCGAAATCCAGCTGATGGTTATGGGTCATTACCAAGTAGTAGCTGTTTGCCGGCATGTGGCGTATTTCGCCAACCGGATCATCAGACACTAACTTGGTTACGCCCATTGGCAGCTGCTCGGGGAATTCGTTTTCCCGCTCGTCTATCCACGTTACCTTGAAAGGCAAGGTAGAGACAATATGCAATAACGCTTTTGCCACATGGCCGGCACCAAACAGGACAAGGTGGTTTTGCTGTTGGCCTATCGGCTCGAAACTTAGGGTCGCTGAGCCACCGCAACATTGCCCTAAGCGCGCACCAAGGTTGAATTGCTCGACTTTCAGATGGCGATCACCAATCAGCAGCATTTCTCGTGCCATTTGAGTGGCTAAATGTTCTAAGTGGCCACCACCGATAGTGGCGATAAGTGTGTCTCGTGTCACCAGCATCTTGGTGCCAGCATCGCGAGGTACCGAGCCTTTGTCTTCCAGTACCGTGACCATGACACAGGCTTCGCCTTTTTCTTCGAGTTTTGCCAGCTCGTGTATCCAGTTGTCATTGAACATCGTCAACTCCTTAATGCTTACTCGGCCTGCTCGGTGATCTTGTGATGATCTTTGGCTTGGTGAAAAGAGGGCTGTACTGCTTGTATTGCCATCAGTACACGCTCTGGAGTAGCAGGGGTGTCCAGTTTGGGGATAGTCCCGTCTTCAGCAACTGAAGCAATAGCGTCTTTCAAGGCACTCCAAACCGACATGCCCAGCATGAATGGTGGTTCGCCCACGGCTTTAGAGTTAAAGACGGTGTCTTCAGGGTTACTGCGGTTTTGCAGTAAATGGGTTCGAAAATCTATCGGCATGTCGGCAATGGCCGGAATTTTGTAGCTGGCAGGCCCATTGGTCATTAGGCGGCCCTGTTCATTCCAGATCAGCTCTTCAGTTGTCAGCCAGCCAACGCCTTGGATAAAGCCGCCTTCAATTTGGCCGATATCAATCGCCGGGTTGAGTGATGCACCGACATCATGAAGAATATCTGCCCGTAGAATTTTATACTCGCCAGTTAGGGTATCGATAATGACTTCTGAGCATGAGGCTCCGTAGGCAAAGTAATAGAATGGGCGGCCTTTGGCTTGCTGGTGGTCGTAGTAGATTTTTGGGGTGCGGTAAAACCCTGTGCTCGAGAGCGAGACCTGATTGAAATAAGCCAGTTGAATAAACTCTTCGAATGGGATCAGCTTTTCTCGCACCATAACCATGCCATTTTTGAAAACGACGTCTTCTGGACTGACACTGAAATGGCTGCTGGCAAATTCAATTAAACGTTGCTTGATGGTCAGGGCGGCATTTTGCGCCGCTTTACCGTTTAGATCAGTACCTGATGATGCCGCTGTCGGTGACGTATTGGGCACTTTATCAGTGTTGGTTGAGGTAATTTGAATACGTTCAACATCCACTTGGAATTCTTGGGCTACGATCTGGGCAACTTTGATATTTAGCCCTTGGCCCATTTCTGTACCACCGTGGTTAAGGTGAATACTGCCATCGGTATAGATATGGATAAGCGCACCGGCTTGGTTCAAGAAGGTAGCGGTAAACGAGATACCGAATTTCACAGGGGTGATTGCCAATCCTTTCTTTAATATCGGACTGCTGGCATTGAATGCCGCAATCTCTTTACGGCGGTTATGATAGTCACTGCTGGCTTCTAATTCAGCGGTGATTTCCGGCAGAAAGTTATCTTCGACGGTTTGGTAATAGTGGGTGATATTACGTTCATCTTTACCGTAGTAGTTGCGCTTACGCACCTCTAGCGGATCTTTTTTCAGGTAATGAGCTATCTCATCCATGATGTGTTCAATGGTCATCATGCCCTGCGGGCCACCGAAACCTCGATAAGCCGTATTCGAGGCAGTATTAGTTTTACAGCGGTGGCCCGTTACAGTAGCGTCACCAAGGTAATAGGCGTTATCGGAATGGAACATGGCGCGATCGACAATCGAACTCGACAGATCTGGTGAGTAGCCACAGTTGCCCGATACGGTAATATCAATGCCACAGATGCGGCCAGTATCGTCAAAACCGACCTTATATTGATTGAAAAAGGGGTGGCGCTTGCCTGTAGACGTCATGTCTTCATTACGCAGCAGGCGCATTTTGGTTGGTCGGCCAGTTAGATGAGCGATAACCGCAGAGAGGCAAGCTGGCGAAGCGGCTTGGGTTTCTTTGCCGCCAAAACCACCACCCATACGGCGCATATCAATTACAACTTTGTGCATTGGAACGCCAAGCACTTCGGCAACCAACTTTTGGACTTCGGTCGGGTTTTGGGTTGAGGTATAGACAATCATGCCACCGTCTTCGGTCGGCATCACGCTACTGACTTGGGTTTCTAAGTAGAAGTGCTCTTGCCCACCAATGTCGATATCACCCTCCAGCACATGCGGAGCCTTGGAGAGGGCTTCTGCTGAATTACCTCGTTGCTGGCGGTGGCTATCGGTAACAAAATGCTCTTTTGCTAGCGCCTCTTTGACATCCAGAATTGCAGGTAGAGGGGCATATTCAATAATGGCGGCATGGGCTGCTTTACGCGCCGTTTCCAAATCATTGGCCGCTACGGCGATAACAGGTTGGCCGTAGTACTCAACTTTGCCATCAGCCAGGAGAGGGTCGCCCGGTAAAATCGCACCAATATCTAGCTGTCCCGGTACATCTTTGCTGGTTATGGCAATCGCGACACCGTCAAATTCGTAGCATGGCGTAACGTCAATATGGGTTATGGTCGCGTGAGCCTGAGTGCTAAGGCGAGCATAAACATGAAGTTGGTTTGGGAACTCTAAACGATCATCGATGTAAACAGCTTCACCTGTAACCTGTTTTGCAGCGCTATCATGTTTGACACTTTTACCAACACCCGTTTTCAGGTCTTGTTTAGCGATGGCAACCATCTCTTCGTGGCTCATTGCCGCTTTGTGTTGATTAGACATAAGACGTTACCCTCGTTTGAATCGTGTTATTGGTGTTTTGCTGTTCAATGAAATAGCGGTGGAGCATATTAGCCGCAGTGAGGGTGCGGTATTCCTTGCTAGCCCTGAAATCAGATAGCGGCTCGAAATCGTCACTAAGCGCTGCCATAGCGGCTTTTATGGTGGTGAGATTCCAAGGTTGATCAAGTAACTGTTGTTCACAATGTGTCGCACGTTTTGGCGTCGCTGCCATTCCGCCAAAGGCGATACAGGCATGGGTCACAACCCCTTTCTTAATGGTGATATCAAACGCACCACAGACAGCAGAAATATCATCATCTAAACGCTTGGATAGTTTATACGCCCTAAATGTTGGGGCTTGACCATTCATCGCCTGCGGTTTAGGAATAATGATTTTTTCTACAAACTCCGATGGCTGCTGTACGGTGACTTTATAGCTGATGAAGTAATCTTCCAGTGGAAGCACTCTTGTTTCATTGCCTCGGCGCAGTTGAACACTGGCGCCAAGGGCGATAAGGAGTGGCGGCGCATCGCCAATAGGAGACGCATTGGCAATGTTGCCGCCGAGGGTGCCTTGATTGCGAACTTGCAGCGATGCAAAGCGGTGCAGCAGTTCGCCAAAATCTGGGTAGTAGTGGTGGAGTGTACTGTAGCTATCGCTGATCGGCAGGTTGGCACCAATAACAATATTATCTCCAGCGGTATCACACACCTTCATGTCATTGACTAAATTTACACTGATCAACGTTTTAATTTCACGGTGGAATTGTGTCACTTCCAAGGCAAGATCTGTCCCTCCAGCGACTAGCTTAGCTTCTGGGTGTTCCAGTAATAAAGCGGCAAGCTCATCGGTAGTGGTGGGTGAATAGCTGGAGAGATCGCCAAGTGCTAACGTAGCAGGCTCGTCTGCAATGGATTCAAGCTTAGTAACTGTTTGCTGCTCTAATTCAGCAAACTGATCAAGTAATGGCTTTTCGGTTGAAAGCGACAGAGCCGCATCGACAATGGGGCGGTAGCCAGTACAGCGGCATAAGTTACCGGCCAAGGATTCCATGACCTGTGCTTTATTGGCGTTAGGTGAGTTTTTTCCTAAAGCAAACATCGACATGATAAAGCCAGGGGTGCAATAGCCACATTGCGAGCCATGGAAATCGACAACAGCTTGTTGAACGGGATGCAGCGAATGATCGTTGTTCTGTAGGTCTTCAACCGTGATCAGCTGCTTACCGTGCAAAGCAGAAACAAACGTGAGGCAAGAGTTTACGGAACGATAGCGTAATTCACCATTGACCAGCTCACCCAAGACCACGGTACATGCACCGCAGTCACCAGACCCACAGCCCTCCTTTGTACCTGTTTTATTGATTTTTGTTCGCAGGTAGTTAAGCACTGTCATATTGGGAGACAGATCTGTTTCTTGTTTTATTTCCTGATTGAGTAAAAACGTAATCAAGAGACCTCCTCGTTGTCAATTCGATTGTTTTCTGACCTTTGGGTCAATAATTATTCAATTTGACCTTTTGGTCAACTATTTGATTACAAAAATGCAACATTGGTGCAGGTGAGGAAATTAACCTGATCCTTTATAATCAGTGGGTTAGCGTTTTTTGGCCTGCTGGTTATGTGTTAAATGAGTCAGATAAATAAAAAAGTGAGTAAGAAAGGTTTTAAATAAAATGATGGTTATATCTGTGGTTAATTACATTTAGGTTAGGGTTTTAAAGTTATCAATAGCTAAATGTCTGGGTTTATATGCTGGCAAGTGTTTTGTGGAGGTATGAGGTTTATTATTTTAAAACTGTTAATTATCAGTGTGTTACTGTTTTGTGGTGAAATGAGGGGAATATTGTGTACAAAATAAAGAGAAAGCCGCATTAATGCGGCTTTATCGAGGTTAACTTTTTTGCTTGATCACGTTAGAGAAGACGACATGGAGATCGTTAGAAGTGTCTTCTGCATCAAGGTTTAGCTTTGAGCGGATATGGCTTAGGTGGGCAACCATTAGCTTATTTGCCGTGTCTTTATCGCCGGCCTCAATGGTATCAAGTAAAATAGTATGTTCATCGAGTGAGCAATTAGATTGGTGGCCAGATTCATACTGTGCGATAAGGAGTGATGTCTGTGAGACAAGGCTACGCTGGAAGGTTAACAGGGGTGTATTGTTAGCCATTTCGGCGATCTTGAGGTGAAACTCACCAGAAAGGCGAATGCCGCGGCCTAGGTCATCTTGTTCGTAGGCGGCAGATTCTTCCTCAACTAATTTTCGGCACTCTTTTATCTGCTCTGCGGTTGCATTTTCTACAGCCAATTCCGTGATAGCGAGCTCTAATATTTCACGAGCTTTAAATATTTGCTTGGCTTCTTCTATCGTCGGCTCTGCCACAATGGCACCGCGGTTTGGGCGGATAACAACCACCTGCTCTAAAGAGAGGCGGAGTAAAGCACGGCGGATAATGGTTCGGCTAACACCGAATATTTCAGCCAGTGCTTCTTCATTCAATTTTGTGCCGGGCGGTAACCGCTGCTCAAGAATCGCGTCAAAGATGTGACAGTAGACAATGTCATCTTGAGTTTGATTTGGAGATTTGGGCTTATTCTTTTTTCGCACCGACTTATTAAGGCTTGTCATGCTGATGCAAAATCCTCTTTCGCCTGATAAAACGTATAAATCTATTATGGCGTTTGCAGGCAAAGAATACTGGGTTTTGTATACAATTTTCTAGCTACGTCATGTTTTTGTATGCACGATTGGGTTTTGTTCAAGCAGGTTTTGAATTTCGGCCGTGCAACTGCCACATCCCGTGCCTGCTTGGGTGGTTTGACCGACTTGTTGTACTGTTGTTAGTTGCTGATTTTTTATGGCTTGGCAGATGGCTTTTTCCCCGACTTTTTTGCAAACACATACCATTCTTCCTGCTCGCTGTTTTGGGTCCGTTTTTCCTGTGAAGAGTGACTGTACTACGCTGTCGTTGAGTGTTCGACCAAGTAGGGTGAATAGGTACTCAGTATCATGTTGCTGTATGTCACGTGAAATAATCAAAGCGGCTTCGATTTTTCCCGACACCAGTTTGGCGAAGCGTCGTTCATCACTGGTATTGATGCTAATGATCTGCTGCTTGGTGTGCGAATGATTGAGTGTCTCCGTTTGATGGGAGAGTAAGCGCTGCAAGTGTTCATTTAGCCAAGCTGGGGGAGCACTGGAAGATATACGGTACAGGTGGCCTCGGTGCATGGTTTGATGAGTCCAAAATGTATTGGGTAGTGCGTTGAGTGCTTGGGTATTTATTTTGGTACGTGTAACCAGTATCGCTGTGCTGTTGGATACAAAAGGAGTGATGGCGACGGGGGTGTGTTTAAACTCGGGTTGTCCCGATATCGGGTCTGTGTGCGGACCGATCAACGTCGTCACTTTTCCCATGTTGCTATTGCTGTCGTTCCAGTGAAAGGGGGCAAATAGGTTATTAGGTTGGACATCTTTGCTGGTGAGCAGGCGAAAGTGGGCTTGGCCATATTCGTTGCTTAGCTTGACGATGCCGTTTTGTGTAAGCTGATGACGTGTTGCGTCATCGGGGTGAGCCATGACAAAAGGCTCGTTGGTATGCTCTGATAAGCGAGGTGATAATCCACTGCGTGTCATTGTATGCCAGTGATCACGAACCCGTCCGGTATTTAGAATAAACGGAGATCTAGCACTTGGCTGAGCAATTGGTGGCTCAAACTGGCAAGCAATAAACTGAGCTTTGCCTGACGGCGTTGCAAATTGACCATCTCCCAAAAGCCGAGGTGTCGCTTGGTTAATGTTATGTACCGGCCATTGCTGGGGGGAAAGCTGATGGTATTCTTTGCTACTCAGCTGGCTCAACCCTGCAAGGTTGAGGGATCTGGCTGTTTCCCCATGGTTATCTAATGCAGTTAATTGACTGTATTCTTTAAAAATATCAGCTTCATGTTGATAATGAAATGCATTAAAAAACCCCATTCTTTTGGCTACTTCACTGATGATCCACCAATCGGGTTTTCCTTCTCCTGGGGTGGGTAGTAAACGTCGTTGGCGTGATATTCGCCGCTCGGAGTTGGTAACGGTACCTGACTTTTCACTCCAGCCCTGAGCGGGCAGTTTTACGTGGGCATGGCGCAGGGTATCAGTGTCTGCCATACAGTCAGAAACGACGACTAATGGACATTCACCAAGAATTTTATTAATTCGCTGGTTATCTGGCAGGCTGACGGCGGGGTTGGTTGCCATTATCCAAATCGCTTTAATTTCACCCTGCTCGATAGCATCAAACATTGCCATGGCCTTTCGTCCTGGCGCTTGGGCAAGGGTGTCTGTTTGCCAAAATTGGCTAATTAGACGGTGATGGTCTGCATTATTAAAATCCATATGGCTTGCCAGCATATTGGCAAGTCCGCCGACTTCACGCCCTCCCATCGCATTAGGTTGGCCTGTTACTGAAAACGGGGTGCTACCCGGTTGGCCGATGCGTCCTGTGGCAAGGTGGCAGTTAATGATACTGTTGACTTTGTCGGTGCCCGATGTCGATTGATTCACGCCTTGCGAGTATACGGTAACGGTTTTATTGGTTTGGGCAAAGAGCTGATAAAAGTCATTGATCTGTTTTGCTGATAACCCTGTTGCTGCTTGCACTTGATCTAAGGCGGCAAAGTCACCCACGGTAGCCAGTGTGAGGTCAAAGCCTTCGGTGTGAGCTTCTATATATTGTTGGTTGAGGTATCGATGTTTAGTTAGATAGGCCAACAAACCATTGAATAAAGCAACATCACTCCCAGACTTTAACGGTAAGTGCAGGTCGGCAATATCACAACTCGCTGTTTTACGTGGGTCAATAACCACGACTTTGGTGTTTTGCTTGGCTTTGGCGGCTTTTAATCGTTGAAACAATACCGGATGACACCAAGCTAGGTTTGAGCCTGTCAAGATCACTAATTCAGCTTGCTCAATATCCTCATAACAGCCGGGTACAATATCAGCACCGAATGCTCGCTTATGGCCCGCGACAGACGATGACATGCAGAGCCTTGAATTCGTATCAATATTGCTGCTGCCAATGAATCCTTTCATCAGCTTATTGGCAACATAGTAATCTTCGGTGAGTAATTGCCCTGAGACATAAAAAGCGACAGCTTGCCGGCCATGTTGTTCGATAACTTGGTTAAACTGCTCAGCAACGTAATCTAAAGCTTGGTCCCATTGGCATGATTCGCCGTGTATTGAGGGGGTGAGCAAACGGCCCTGATGGCCGACGGTCTCCCCCAACGTGAGCCCTTTAGTGCATAGCTTGCCATAATTTGAAGGGTGCTCAGTATCTCCTCTGATATCAAGCGTACCTTGAGCGTTCGGTTTAGCTTCTATGCCACAGCCTACGCCACAGTATGCGCAGGTGGTTTTAATCCATTTATCGGTGCTGTCACTCATCGTTATTTACC
The DNA here is from genome assembly GCF_050336715.1 of Photobacterium makurazakiensis. NCBI lineage: Bacteria > Pseudomonadati > Pseudomonadota > Gammaproteobacteria > Vibrionales > Vibrionaceae > Photobacterium > Photobacterium makurazakiensis. The sequence goes on along the minus strand of NZ_JAKJSJ010000009.1, from coordinate 248,562 downwards.
TCGATGTCAATTTCCTTACTGCTGATAACGGCAATAACCGCGCCAACTATTTATTCGCTGATAAAATGTCATCAAGCAAAGCTAAGTTCTTTATTATTGCTTCTTTGTGGGTATTTACTCCGAGTGTAATACTTTATGGGTATGTCTTGTGGTGTTTTATATCGTCTGGCGATATGGATTGGTGCAATGAACGGCATTTTTGCACAAGTTAAGTGCAGTGTATGAATTGTTGGATAAGTAAAGCGATGAGAGTAGAAGATAAAATAAAAAATTAAATCAATTTAAAAACAATAACTTGCTTCTATTGTGTCACGTTCGTAATCGATTTGGCACTGTCTTTGCTGTTCTGTCTTCATAGCAATAGCAGCGTACATGGAAAGTACGAGTGAGGATGAAATGTCAAATAAAGCAGAAAAATATGAAAGTGCGATTGTTGATTTACCAGCTCGAAGCCAATTTTCATCGCTAGCCCCTCAATTAACAATCCCCTCTTCGTCAGTCTTATTACGCAAGCAGCGAAGTGGCCGAGTAAGCCTTGTTGGTGCTGGGCCAGGTGACCCAATGTTATTAACACTCAAGGCACTAAAAGCGATAGAGCAAGCAGATGTCATCGTATATGACCGACTTGTTAGTGATGACATTTGTGCCTTGTTCCCTGCCACAGCAAAAGCTGTGTATGTCGGCAAAGCAAAAGGGCAGCACAGTGCTAGCCAAAGTGAGATAAACCAAATCTTAATTGAGTATGCACAGGCTGGCTCATCTGTTTGTCGCTTGAAAGGCGGTGATAGTTTCATCTTTGGTCGAGGCAGTGAAGAAATGTTGGCACTTAAAACGCTGGATATCGACGTGGAGGTTGTCCCGGGGATCACCGCCGCGGCAGGGTGTACAACGTATGCTGGTATTCCGCTGACTCACCGTGGTATGTCACAAGGGTGTACGTTTGTGACGGCACACGCTGAGAAAACCCTCGATATAAACTGGCAGGCACTGGCGCAACTTGATCATACCTTGGTGTTTTATATGGGGCTGAGCAAAACGGCGTTGATCACCACGCGTTTGATCGCGGCAGGAATGGCTGCTGATACGCCAGTGGCTTTAATTGAAAATGGATGTTGTCCTGAGCAACGCCTTGTCACGGGTGATTTATCAATGCTCTCGTCATTGGTTGATGAACATCAAGTGAAATCTCCAGCGTTAATAGTGGTTGGTGAGGTTGTATCACTGGCAGAGCAGTTGCAATGGTTGACGGCAATGTCAGTGCAACAACAATCGAAAATGACGGCATAAGCAAAGGAAGGCGCATGATGAGTAAACAACAACATGAAAAATGTTTGTCAGCAAAACAGCGAATAGTCGTCGTCGGCAATGGCATGGTTGGCCACAAATTTATAGAAGATATGTTGGTGCATGATAGCGATGGCCAATTTCAGATCATTACCTTTTCAGAAGAATCAAGATTGGCCTATGACAGGGTACAGTTAAGTCACTATTTCAGTGGTAAGTCTGCACAGGACTTGGCGCTGACTGATGAGGATTATTACCAGCAGCACGGTATTAATTATGTTTTGAATGAATGTGTTACGCAGGTTGATCACCACAACAAGCAGGTTGTGACGGCAAGCGGACGTGAAGAGCCTTACGACAAGCTGATTTTAGCAACGGGCTCATACCCATTTGTCCCTCCAATACCGGGTAATGACCAAACACATTGCCATGTCTACCGCACTATTGATGATCTCGAAGCGATAGAGGTATCAGGTAACCAAAGCCAAGTTGGTGTGGTAGTTGGTGGAGGGCTACTCGGTTTAGAAGCTGCAAATGCACTGAAGTGCATGGGGCTCGAAACCCATGTCGTGGAGTTTGCACCAAGGCTGATGGCGGTGCAACTTGATCAAGGAGGTGGGGCTTTACTTGCTAGGAAAATCGAAGACTTAGGGGTATCGGTTCACACCGAAAAGGCCACAACAGAAATTGTTGCAGGTGAAAGTAGCCGTTATCGCATGAACTTTGCTGATGGTACGTCACTTGAAACCGATATGGTGGTCTTTTCTGCAGGGATCCGGCCACAAGATGCATTGGCTCGCCAGTCAGGTATCGAAGTGGGAGAGCGTGGCGGCATTGTTATCGACAACCAATGCCAAACAAGCGTTGAAGATATTTATGCCATTGGCGAGTGTGCATTATGGCAAAACCGAATTTTTGGTTTAGTGGCTCCGGGTTACCAAATGGCAAAAGTCGTGGCACAGCAGTTTTGCCTTGATAAAGCAGAGGGTGGTTTTAAAGGGGCTGATATGAGCACCAAATTAAAACTACTTGGTGTCGACGTTGCTAGTATCGGTGATGCGCAAGGTTCAACGGAAGGTGCGCAGTCTTACACCTTTAGTGACGAAATAGAGCAAGTTTATAAACGTCTTATAATCTCCCCCGAAGGCGATAAAATTATTGGTGCGGTGCTGGTGGGTGATGTTGAAAGTTATGATCAACTACTGCAAATAAAACTAAATGATATGCCGTTGCCTGAGAATCCAGCAGTGCTGATATTGCCACAATTAGCGGGTGAAGACGCGAGCTCAAGCGGTGCGGGTGTTGAGGCGCTTCCTGATACTGCCTCGGTATGTTCTTGTTACGATGTGACCAAAGGACAAATCCGAGAGGCTGTTGCCAGTGGTTGCCAGACCATGGCTGATCTGAAATCAGTAACCAAGGCGTCCTCTGGTTGTGGTGGCTGTGCGGCCTTTGCAAAGCAGATCATGGATGCAGAGCTTGCTTCAATGGGAGTGAGTGTCAGCAATCACCTTTGTGAACATTTCGAATATTCACGTCAGGAGCTGGCTGATATTGTTCGAATTAAACAAATTAAAACCTTTGATGCATTGTTAGATAGCCACGGCACAGGGTTGGGTTGTGATGTGTGTAAGCCAGCAGTTGGTTCGATATTGGCGTCATTCTGGAATGACTACGTGCTAAATGATGTCCACCTTGAGCTGCAAGATACCAATGATATTTATCTCGGCAATATGCAAAAAGATGGTACTTACTCGGTGGTGCCTCGTATTCCCGGCGGTGAAATCACGCCTGATAGCTTGATTGTACTGGGGGAGGTAGCGAAAGAATTTGATTTATACACCAAGATAACAGGTGGTCAACGGGTCGACCTTTTTGGGGCTCAACTGCATGAGTTACCATTGATTTGGTCGAAGTTGGTTGATGCTGGCTTCGAGACAGGCCATGCCTATGGCAAATCGGTCCGTACGGTGAAGTCTTGTGTTGGCAGTACATGGTGTCGATACGGTGTCGCTGACAGTGTTGGCTTCGCGATTGAACTAGAAAATCGCTACAAAGGGTTACGCGCCCCTCATAAACTCAAGTTTGCGGTGTCGGGCTGTACACGAGAGTGTGCTGAAGCTCAGTCGAAAGACATTGGGGTTATTGCCACTGAAAATGGCTGGAACCTGTATGTTTGCGGTAACGGTGGTATGCGGCCACGCCATGCTGATTTATTTGCTAGCGATTTAGATTCTGCCACCTTACTCGCTTATGTTGATCGGCTACTGATGTTTTACATTCGCACGGCTGATCGCTTACAGCGTACTTCGGTGTGGCTAGAAAATCTTGAAGGCGGGTTGGATTACCTTAAGCAGGTGGTTATTGAGGATAAACTTGGACTGGCAAAAGAGCTCGAAACCGATATGGCTTATAACATCAGCCAGTACCAGTGTGAGTGGCAAACAACCTTGGCCTCTCCTGAAAAACTCAAACGATTTAGCCATTTTATTAATAGCGAACGTCCCGATCAGGGCTTGGCCTATGAGCTCGAACGTGGTCAGCGGCGCCCTGTAGACATTACCGTTACGAACGGCCAGCGAATCGAGATTGTTGATATTACAGAAAAGTCAGTGTGAGGTAATGATGGAACAGTGGCAAACCGTGTGTCGAAAAGAAGATCTTGTTAAGAATACTGGCGTCTGCGCGTTAGTCGATAACAAGCAGGTGGCTATTTTTTATTGTGAGCGAACAGAGTCGTTGTATGCCGTTGATAATTACGATCCTATTGGTGGCGCCAATGTGCTTTCAAGGGGGATGATCGGCTCATTGGGTGAAGAGACAGTTGTTGCTTCTCCGTTGTACAAACAGCATTTTAGTTTACTCACCGGAAAATGCATTGAAGCGCCAGAGGTGGTTTTAAAAACCTATGCAGTAAGGTGTTTTGATGGAGATGTCCAGCTAAGTCAATAATGATAGTATTTGGTTGTTTGTTATATGAAGCATGGCTTGTGCCATGCTTTTTTATTTCTGATTAATATTCGACTTGTAAATCAGTATGATAGTCAAATAAAAACACATACCACTTTGTGGTTATACTGCGATTTTGGTCTACTTTGGTGCGTGATTGCATCATTACCAAGCTGTTATCTGTGTTTTGCTCGGAGTACTCTCAAATTATCACTTTAACTTGTTGTTTTTACGTGTGTTATTAATGTGGCATGATGAGTGCATTGAACAGGTTAGATTATGATATAAGGATACATAAAATGTCATCAACTGGTTCGTTCAATATTTTTTCATTTAAGGGGAAGATGAAAATTCTTCACCTTAGTTGGTTTGCTTTTTTTATTACTTTTTTCGTTTGGTTTAACTTTGCACCTTTGCTACAAGCGGTAAAGGAGTCACTGGGTCTTACAACGGCTGAAATTAAGACGTTATTAATTCTTAACGTTGCTTTCACGATACCTGCTCGGGTGGTGATAGGCATGCTAACGGATAAATATGGCCCACGTATTGTTTACGCCACCTTACTGGCTATCAGCTCGATACCTTGCTTTGTATTTGCGTTTGCCGACAATTTTGTACAAGCAGCAATTGCACGATTTGCTTTGGGCTTCATTGGGGCAGGCTTTGTTGTTGGTATACGTTTGGTTTCTGAATGGTTTCCCCATAATGAGTTAGGCACTGCTGAAGGTATCTATGGTGGATGGGGTAATTTTGGCTCTGCGGCAGCAGCGTTTACCCTGCCGACAGTCGCACTGATGTTTGGTGGCGAGGATGGTTGGCGATATGCCATGGCAATCACTGGCGTAATGAGTCTTGGCTTTGCCTTTGTCTTTTATGCCAATGTAACCGATACCCCGAAAGGTGCGACCTACTTCAAGCCGAAGAACCTGACCGCGATGGAAGTGACATCAAAAGGTGATTTCTTCTTACTTCTAATCATGAAGCTACCGATGTATGGCGCATTGGCTTTATTGGCTTGGAAACTATCGCCAAGCGGTGTTGGTATGCTTGAAGAGAGTATGGTGGCGGGGATTAATATAGCGCTGGCTGTGGTGTACCTGTATGAAGTCACGCAGGTTTGGAAAGTTAATAAACATGTCTTTGAAAAACCGGTACCAGAAATCCACCGTTATAAATTTAAGCAGGTTGCTGTGTTAAATGTGCTCTATTTTGCGACATTTGGCTCTGAACTGGCGGTTATTTCAATGTTGCCACTGTTCTTCTCAGATACCTTTGAATTAACCCCCGTAATGGCAGGTATGGTTGCTTCAGCCTATGCCTTTATGAACTTAATGTCTCGCCCAGGTGGCGGTTGGATTTCAGATAAGTTTGGTCGAAAACCAACGCTGTTGATTTTAACCGCAGGTTTAGCTGTTGGTTACTTCCTTATGGGGCAGGTAGAGAGTAGTTGGCCGGTTTGGTTGGCTGTACTTGCCGCGATGGCTTGTTCGTTTTTTGTACAGGCAGGGGAAGGTGCCGTTTTTGCAACGGTACCGTTGATTAAACGCCGCATGACAGGACAGATTGCAGGTATGACAGGGGCATATGGCAATGTTGGAGCAGTTTGTTACCTGACAATTCTCTCATTGGTGGATTACAGCACTTTTTTCTATGTGATAGCAGCTACAGCGGTGGTGGGTTTCATCACCTTATTGATGATGGAAGAGCCTAGAGGGCAAATAGCCGAGGTAAATGATGACGGTAGCGTCACTATGATTGATGTCGCTAAGAGCTAGGCCTGAGTATATGTAGAGGGGGAGTTATGTCAGTCACTGAAAGTAAGTTGGCAGCAACGGTACCTGTTTTACAGGTGCAGATGGGGGGCAAATCCGTTGCTGGTGTTAGGGCGACCAACCAAGATGCATTTGCTGTCAGCATCCCCAAACGGCAGGCGGAGCTGAAACATAAGGGCGTTGTTGCCTGCATTGCTGATGGTGTCAGCTGCAGTGACTATGGCCAGCAGGCGAGCCATACGGCAGTGACTCAGTTTATTGATGACTATTATGCTGCTCCTACTACGTGGGGGGTTAGGCATACTGTTGCCAAAGTACTGAATGCACTCAATCTGTGGTTATTTGCCCATGGCGATCAGCATCAACTCACCCACAATGGTTTGATCACCACATTTTCAGCTGTGGTGATCAAATCGAATACGGCACATATCGCCCATGTTGGTGATAGCCGGATCTACCATTATCGCGCGGGACGTTTTGTTCAAGTAACCCAAGATCACTGTCGGCGGCATATAGGTACTCGCCGCTTTCTTACCCGAGCGTTAGGGATGGATAACCACCTTGAAGTTGATTTCCAACAGCTTAAGTTAGAGCAGGGAGATTGGTTGTTGATGACTACTGACGGGGTGCATGACTGGTTGTCGGATACCCAACTTGTGGCGGTGATCTCTGGTGGGAAAAATAGGGTAGATCCAGAGCGACTTGCTGAGGATGTGATAGAACAGGCACTGGTAGCAGGTAGTACTGATAATGTGAGCTGTTTATTATTACGGATTGATGACTTGCCAACGATGAGTCTGCAAGAAACCATTACCGATCTGACCAAAAGGGCGATACCTCCTGTTATGGAGGTGGGTAATCGTATTGATCAATACGAAATTATACGTGTACTTCATAGCGGTACACGTAGTCATGTTTATCTTGCTAGCAGCTTATTTGACGGTAAATCATACGTACTAAAGACACCATCAATAAACTGTGAGGATGATTATCAATATTTACAAGCATTTGTTCGTGAAGGTTGGGTTGGTGAGCAAATACAACATTCTAGTGTGATGAAAATACACCCTCATTCAAGGTCATCCTCTTTCTTATATCACGTTTGTGAATATATTGAAGGAAGGACCTTAAGGCAGTGGATGTATGACAACCCAACACCTGAACTAGATAAAGTAAGGGTGATTGTGAGTGAAATAATAAAATCGTTACGAGTGCTTCAGCGAAATGGTATTGTACACCGTGATCTTAAGCCAGAAAATATAATCATTAATGGAAAAAATAAAATAACAATTATTGATTTTGGTGCAGCTCAAGTTGACGGACTTAATGAAATAGGTTCACCAATAAAAGAGGAGTTACCCGTTGGTGATTTGAAATATATATCTCCTGAATGTTTGGCTACCCGAAAAGCGACATTTAAAGCAGATATGTTTTCGCTCGTGGTTATAACCTATGAAATGTTAACTGGGAAGTACCCCTATAATGTATTCCCTGTTGCTGAATCTAAGAAAGGTATTAATAAAAAAATAACGTATACGTCACTGAAAGTATATCGGGATGATTTACCACCTTGGCTTGATCTCGTTGTCCAAAAGGGGTGCCATCCTGAGGATACACACCGCTATCAGGCTTTTACTGAATTAGAGTTTGAACTTTCTACTCCCTGTGAGAGTCTATTATTAGACGGTGCTAATTTACCCCTGATAAAAAAAGATCCGGTCTTGTTTTGGAAAGTTATTTGTGTGATTTTAACCGTCATTATTGCAATCCAACTTTATCTGTAGAGTAGGTTATTTTATAAAGTTTATCGTTCGGAATAAAAGGGTCGATATACCTATACGCAGTCTGATTTTATCAAATATTTATATTAATTAATCATGGCCACTTTCATTAATGCATATAACTTATTAATTAACTAAAAATAATTGAGATCATCCTTCCATATATATTCTGATTGTTTTGTGCAATGCAAAATAATGCCTATAAATATAGGCGTCAGCTGAACGTCTATGTCTAGTAAAGTCGATAATAAATGCATGTTTATAGTAATGCGGTCATTGGATGATTGAGTTACCTATAAACCAACTATTAGTAGATACTGGAAAAGCAGTGGTTAACCTTTCCTGCGGGCAGTTGACTTCCTTACAATAATTATGGAAGTTTACAATGAAAAAAATAATACCTTTGTCAGTTGGTGCAGCAACGGTAATGGCTGCCATTACTTCATTTCAGGTAAGTGCACATGGTTGGACCGATTTCCCTAAAGCACGCCAAATGTTTTGTTATGAAGACGGTGGGTATGACTGGCCAACAGATGGTTCCGGGATCCCTAATGCAGCGTGTCGCGCCACATTCCTAGAGTCAGGCACTTACCCATTTGTACAAAAAAATGAATACGCAGCGATTGTCATGAATCACGGTGATGAGAATGCAGTTAAAGCCGTCGTGCCAGATGGCCAACTTTGCTATGGCGCAGACGCCAAGAAAAGTGGTATCGGTGTGGCTTCTGCAGATTGGCAGCGCACAACGTTAAAAGCGGGTGAAACGATCCAAATGAAGTTTTTGGCGACCGCGCCGCATAACCCAAGCTATTGGGAAATCTATTTATCTAAGCCATCTTATAATGCCGCTTACAGCCGTTTAGGTTGGGATGATGTTGAGCTGATTGCCGAGTACGGCAATATAGAAAAAGTACGTATCGGAAGTGATGATTTCTACCTTATGGATATTACCATGCCAGCAGGTCGCACAGGCGAAGCAACGTTATTTACTCGCTGGCAACGAACTGATGGTGGCGGTGAAGGTTTCTATAACTGTAGTGATATTAAATTTGAAGGCGATGCGCCGCCACCTGAATGGAGCGAGCTAGGCTCTTATGTTCAGCAAGGTTTAGTCGCTGATGTCGGCGATCATATTCTGTATCGTATTTTCAATGAAAACGGTTCTGAAATTGTTGAAGAGAAGTTGCCGATAACCGCTCAAAATCAAGATATTCATGCTTGGTCATATGAGCTTGCTCAGCTGATTAATGAGCAACATAAAACGATTACTCAGGTGGGTATTGAGCAGCAGTCAGGAGTGATCACTTATGATCAGTCAGATCTCTATGCTAATAAAGTGTATGTAACCAACCCTGACTATCGATATGCGCTAGATATACGTGACGGTGATGTTATTGAACCAGCACCGGTTGAAGTTACGGGTCTGAAGTCAGAATATACGCAAGGCAGTGATGGTAAAACATTGATTGATGCGACGGTTAGTTCTGAAGGCCATTACAGCATCAATATGAACCTGCTAGATAGCAATGGTCAACAAGTTACATCAGCAACAGATACGGTTGATAATGGTAATATTGTGCTTAGCGTTCTCACAACACAGCTCGGTAGCTTTACTGTTGAAGTAACAGCTGCTGCTGAAGGCAGCACAGAGCATGAAGTGATAACTGCTCAGTCGATCACCATTAAAGAGTCTTCAGGTGGTGGTGACTATGATTTCGAATACCCAGAAGGGATCGGTAGTTATGTACCAGGTGAAACAGTGGTATTAGGCCGTGATGGAAGCACTTACGAGTGTCGTCCATTCCCTGAGGGTGGTTGGTGTAATATCGATTCAGCTGCTCACTATGAGCCGGGTTTTGGTTCTGCTTGGCAGGATGCTTGGATCAAGCAATAAGTCGTAGATTAATTTACTAAGACATTGAAAGCGCTGGCATAGTCCAGCGTTTTTTTATGCCAGCCATCTCACACTTCTCAATAGGGTTTATTGTCTAGATGAAACTGAATGTTTCCTATGGTAGACAATATATATACTCAACGTGTTGATTATTTGATCGTGCTCAAATTACTTCTTATCAATGCCGCGGAGAAAAACATAGATTGAGCAAGATCAAATTGCTGCACAAGATAGCAGTGTTAGATCATAGCGAGAAGTAGAGAAGAGACTGATTACAGGTAACCCGTTTGTCATCAATTTTGATAAGAGGGTTAAAGTAATTAGTATTTGATAGATATGGAGAAATCATCATGAGTAGCGCATTTTTTATCCCAGCAGTAAACCTAATGGGTGCAGGCTGCCTAACAGAAGCAGTTGATGCTATACAGGCACATGGTTTCAAGAAGGCACTGATTGTAACGGATAAAGTGCTTAGCCAAATTGGTATGGTGAAACAAGTTGCCGATTTGCTTTCTGAGCGAAATGTTGACTCTGTTGTTTTTGATGGGACACAACCAAACCCAACCATAGGTAACGTTGAATCAGGCTTAGCACTGTTGCAAGAAGGTCAGTGCGACTTTGTTATCTCACTGGGTGGCGGTTCTCCACATGATTGTGCCAAAGGTATTGCGCTGGTCGCTTCAAATGGTGGCAAGATTGGTGACTATGAAGGTGTTGATCAGTCAGCAAAACCTCAGCTGCCGTTGATTGCTATTAACACCACCGCAGGTACTGCATCAGAAATGACGCGCTTTTGTATTATTACCGATGAAGCGCGCCATATTAAAATGGCAATTGTGGACAAAAATACCACGCCGCTAATGTCGGTAAATGATCCAGAATTGATGCTAGCCAAACCAGCATCTCTAACAGCTGCTACAGGTATGGATGCACTGACGCATGCGATTGAAGCTTATGTGTCTACTGCAGCGACACCGATTACCGATGCGGTGGCAATTAAAGCCATTGAGCTTATTCAGGCTCACTTACGTACGGCAGTTAACGATGGCCAGAGCATTGAAGCGCGTGAGCAAATGGCTTATGCCCAGTTTATGGCGGGCATGGCATTTAACAATGCCTCACTAGGCTACGTTCATGCGATGGCACACCAGTTAGGTGGTTTTTACGACTTGCCGCACGGCGTTTGTAATGCGGTACTACTGCCACATGTTCAGCGTTATAATGCACAGGTTTGCCCTGAGCGCCTAAGTGATGTGGCAAAAGCCATGGGTGTAAACGTTGAAGGTATGACGCCAGAGCAAGGTGCAGAAGCTGCATTGGAAGCTATCCAAATTCTATCAAAAGACGTTGGTATTCCGGCTGGCTTATCCGAGCTGGGTGCTAAAGCTGAAGATATTACCATCCTTGCTGATAATGCATTAAAAGATGCATGTGGTTTTACCAACCCTAAACAAGCAACGCATGAAGACATTTCGGGGATTTTTGCAGCTGCGCTGTAATGCAATAACCTGGGATTGAAAGTAACGTTGGTATATAAAAAGCGGCTTAAATGCCGCTTTTTTAATGGTGAGATTGAAGCTGATCGTTTAATTTTTGTTTGGCTTGGTGAGTAAAATACAGCAAGCCATTTTTTCCCTGTTGTTTTACTTCGTACATAGCAAAATCAGCTTGTTGTAATAACGTGGGTATTGTTTGCGCTGTGACCGGGTATTCACTAGCACCAATGCTGGCAGAAATCGTGTGCTCCTTACCAGCATAGTAGGCAGGCTGTTTGAATATATTAATTAGTTGTGTACTAATACATGACTTCTTTCCTGTTTTCGGCTGACATAGATCAATGACGGCGAACTCATCGCCTCCCATACGAGCCACTTTAAAGTGTCTACAGTTTAGGGTTGTTAATCGAGTTGCAATTTCTATCAATAAGTCGTCACCCGCTTGATGCCCTAATGTATCATTTATTTGTTTAAAACCATCTAAATCGATAAGGTAAAAAGTAAACGGAGTCTTACTTTCGGTTAGGCTAATTAATTTATTATTGAGCCATAAGCGATTATGAACACCGGTTAACGAGTCATTCATTGCCAATTTGTGGTGAAGGCGCGAATCTCTATAAAGAATAAAAACAATCATAATGCCAAATAGCAGTGTTGCAATGAATAGGTAACGAATCAATATTTCCATTTTATCTACGGCGTTAACTTGCTTAGCTAATTCGCCACTTGAAAGTCGAAACTTGTGATTAAGAAAGATAACTAAATCGTCGTAATCGTGACGAACCGTATTTAAGATTGGCTGTATATTTTGAGTGGTAGGTAAGTTTATTAAATCGCTTTCTATGGATTGGATAAAACGATAGTGCTCGATCAACTCTTGTTGCGCACCACTGAAGGAGTGTAAATGGATGATCTCTGAATTAATGAGTATGGTTTTAAATCGACTCCATAAAATTTCATATTGCAGCATCATATCGTTATAGTCACTATGTTGAGACTGATAGCTACGTAGTTGATAGTTAAACTCTGCATATTCTTTAGAAAGTTGAAGTACATACCAAATAGCTTCGTTTTGGCTTTTAGCAATAATGTTAGATGTGTGCTTTAGCGATCCTATTGCCGCGATAATGCTGAACATCAGAAGTGGGATGACGAGAAAAAATACTGCCCTGATAGACTTTTTTTTAGTTAGCATTATTTTAATAATTACTGCTTCGTTTCAATAAATTCTATTTGCCACACCATTTTCCCCAGGTGCTCTGTTTGAGCAAGTTCCGGATAAGCATCAATTGAGGCGACTAACCAATAAGGGCCATAGTTTCTAACTTTTAGATATTTTCCATTTTTTTTGATAGCTATTAGAGGGTTAAATTCATCAAGATATTGCTGAGAAACATCAACTTGATAATCATTTAATGCTGTTACTGTAATGGTTTTATAGCTCAGAGAATATATGTTAAGCAAATCTGACAGTAGTACGCCTTCAAATTCAGCTGTACCTTCAAACCAAGGCAAGCGAGTCGATAGGTTACTTTGCGGCAAAGTCTCCAGTTTGCTGCGCTCAAGCGTAATTGATATTTTTTCACCAGAGGCGGTTGCACCTGACAATGTTAATGGTGGTGTGTAAGCTAGTGATAATAATGGAAAAAATAATAACGACATTAAAAGTGTAACACGTCCCAGTTGTGTTGCCAGCATCTTAAAAACCTTATTTATTTGTTTTTATATAGTGTAGTTGTTTATAGGAAGACAGCAGTCGAATACGGCTAAAAAAGTCAAGATTTAAGGGGGTAGATCAAAATAAAAGTTGAAAAACCTTGAGGTCGATCCAGTTACTCACTAGAATCGCCCCTTCTTTTGTCATTCTATAAATCGTTTTGCGTTGAATGATACTCATGGCTTACGTCATGTCTGTCAGGGTCTCCCTGTTATTAACAACCCTTGGTTGTATCTATGTCTCTTGAGTTTTGCGAAAGAGACTACCTGAAAACAATCTGTGTTTAACTCAATTATCCAGGAGTGAAAATTGGAAATTTTCAATTTCGTTCTGGACAACTGGGATGTCATTGTCTCTCGTACTGTAGAGCACTTGTCATTGGTTAGCTTAGCTGTTGGCTTAGCGATGCTAACTGGCGTGCCTATTGGTATTGCAATCACCCAGAATCAACGTGCAGCAAATATCGTGCTGTATGTTGCGTCCATTATTATTACGATTCCATCTATTGCATTGTTTGGGATCATGATCCCCGTGCTGTCAATTATCGGCCAAGGGATCGGCTATTTACCTGCAGTTATTGCAGTCTTGTTGTATTCGCAGCTACCCATTATTCGTAACACTTATACCGCGATTACTAACGTTGACCCGGCACTACGTGAAGCCGCTCGTGGCATTGGCTTAACCAATATGCAGCGTTTACGCCTTGTTGAAATTCCGCTAGCCATTCCTGTCATTATGGCGGGTGTTCGTATGGCGGTAGTGATGAACATTGGTGTAATGGCCATTGCAACTTATATCGGTGCTGGTGGCCTCGGTACTTTCATTGCTCGTGGTATCAGCCAGTCTGATCCGCGTCAGTTGATTGTTGGTGCGGTTACCGTCAGCCTGTTAGCCATTTTTGCTGACACTTTTCTGGCTAAAATCCAGAAGAAATTCACACCGAAAGGCGTCGTTGTTCACGGCTAAAGTATTACGAATTAAGAGGGTGTTTTCATGATCCAACTTGAGAACCTGACAAAAATTTTCGAAACACCACAGGGCGTGGTGACGGCTGCCGACCATATCAATATGGAAGTTCCAACTGGCGAAATCTGTGTGTTACTTGGCCCTTCTGGTTGTGGCAAAACGACAACATTAAAAATGATTAACCGTTTGGTGACCCCAACATCAGGCCGAGTTTTGATCAACGGTGAAGATACGACAGGTATCGATACAGTTACGCTGCGCCGTAATATTGGTTATGTGATCCAGCAAATCGGTTTGTTCCCGAACATGACGATTGAAGAAAATATTGCCCTTATCCCGAAACTAATGGGATGGGACGCAAAACGTTGTACTCAGCGTGCTAAAGATTTGCTCGATATGGTTGCACTAGATCCGAACGCTTTCATGAAGCGTTACCCGAATGAACTTTCGGGCGGGCAGCAACAGCGTGTGGGTGTGGTACGTGCGCTAGCGGCAGATGCACCTGTCCTTTTGATGGATGAACCTTTTGGTGCTATTGACCCAATCAACCGTGAAGTCATTCAGGAAGAATTCCTGAAAATGAACAAAGAGCTGAAAAAAACCATCATGTTCGTGTCACATGATATTGATGAAGCGGTGAAAATGGCGAATAAAATTGCCATTTTCCGTGATGGTCAGCTAGAGCAATACTCAAGCCCAGATCAGTTACTGGCACATCCAGCCACTGACTTTGTTTCTGACTTTGTCGGTACCGATCGCACCTTGAAGCGCCTGCAGCTTTCTACAGCCGGTGAGGTAATGGAAAACCATGTGCCGACAGTGATGCCAAGCGATAACCTTGAAGTTGCTAAGCAGCGTATGGAAGAGTACGGCCATGGCATGATTGTGATGGTGAATAACCAGCATCAGCCTGTGGGCGTTATTAACAAATCTGTTGCTATGAGCCAGCGTGGATTGTGTAGTGATCACTTTGATGGCCTGCCAATTCTAATGAAGCAAGAGCAGGATTTACGTGCGGTTGTTTCGAAAATGTTTGCACATGATATTAGCTGGTTAGCCGTGGTTGATGATCAGGGCCGTTTGTGTGGTGAAATTTCACAGCGTGGTATTACACACCACCTGGGAGCAAGCTTCCGAACGAAGGGGTAAGGGATGAAGTCAATTAATCTGAGCCCTTACATCAATGCTCTACTGATGTTGGTTGTCTTTACGCTTGGAATCTGGGCGCAGTCCTCTGGGTTTATTGAACAATTTATCTATTACTGGGATGAAATTGTTTATTTATCTGGTCACCACATCAAGCTAACCCTGATTTCGGGCTCTATTGCGGTGATGATTGGTATTCCGGTCGGGGTGATTTTAAGTCGTCCGTCTTGCCGTAAGATTGCAGATATTGTGATGCAGATTTTTAACGTGGGTACAACAGTACCGACGCTCGCTGTATTAGCACTATCGATGAGCTTTTTAGGTATAGGTGATAAGCCTGCCGTTTTCGCGTTAGCGTTTGCATCGGTTTTACCTATTTTGCGTAATACCTATACGGGCTTACTTTCGGTTCCTGCGCACCTTAAAGAGGCGGCAACAGGGATCGGCCTTACACCTTGGCAGCAGCTGATGAAAGTTGAGTTGCCCAATGCGATGTATGTGATCATGGCAGGTGTGCGTACTGCAATTGCGATTAATATCGGTACGGTGCCATTGGCGTTCCAGATTGGTGGTACAGGCTTAGGCGAACTGATTTTTGCGGGTATCGACTTGTATGATACGCCAATGATGCTTGCTGGTGCGATTCCAACTGCAGTGTTAGCACTGATTGCGGATATTCTTCTGGGCATGCTGACTTACTTTGTCGTCAGTAAAGGCGTTAACCCTAATCGTAAGTAAGAGGCAACAATGAAACGCATTATTTCTTTATTGGCTACTGTTGCATTGCTCAGCTCTGCATCAGTCATAGCGGCAGGCAAGCTGGTTGTTGGCGGTAAGGGTTATACCGAGCAGTTGATTATGTCTTCAATGACGGCGCAGTACTTGTCTAACCTGGGCTATGACGTTGATCAGCGTGATGGCATGGGTTCGACCGTGTTGCGTACCGCACAGTTGAATGGCCAAATTGACTTGTACTGGGAGTACACCGGTACAGGTTTGGTGACCTTTAATAAGGTGGTTGATAAGCTGACCCCAGCAGAAACTTACCTGCGTGTAAGAGAGCTCGATCAGAAAGTGGGCTTAGTATGGTTGAATCCGTCATTGGCGAATAATACCTATGCACTTGCAATGCGTAAGGACTTTGCCAAAGAAAAGGGCATTGAATCAATTACCGATATGATGGACTGGCTTCAAACCGAAGATGGCCAAGATGCTCAGCTTGCAACGAACATTGAATTCTCGGCTCGTCCAGATGGCTTGAAGTCTCTGTTAGAAGCTTATAACTTTACGCTGCCTCGTCATAATCTTCGTAAGATGAATTCAGGCCTAGTGTATCAAGCTCTCTCACAGAACGTTGTTGATATCTCTATGGTGTTTGCGACTGATGGGCGTGTTAAAGCGTTTGATTTTTATGTTCTAAAAGATGACCGCAATCACTTTCCTAACTATGCGTTAACACCTGTTGTACGCCAGGATACGTTAGATAAGCATCCTCAACTTGCTGAGCAGCTTAACGTATTATCTGCGTTAATGGACGATGAAATTATGTCGACATTAAATGCAACGGTTGATGTTGATGGTGTCTCGATTGAACGCGCCTCACGTGAGTTTTTACAGCAGAATAACTTGCTGTAATAAAAGCCTAAAATAATAAAAGGCCAGCATTAGCTGGCCTTTTTAATGGTAACAATATGATGAAAAGTGAATTGAAGGTCGGTATCGCACAAATTGCCCCTGTGCTAGGCGATGTTACAGCGAACCGAGAAAAGCACCTTAGCTATATTAAACAGGCTCATGCACAAGGCGTTGAGCTATTGCTGTTTCCTGAGCTATCACTAACTGGGTATAGTTTGAAAGAGCAAACCCTTGACGTTGCTATGCCGGTGACTGATGCGCTGTTTAATGAGCTCGCAGCAGCTGCTGGTAATATGACAGTGAGTGTTGGTTTTGTTGAAGAAGCGGCCGCTGGTGAATTCTATAATGCACAGGCACTGATAAAGAAAGAACAACCATTGCATGTGCATCGCAAGATAAATCTACCTAACTATGGCGGATTAGAAGAAGCGAAATGGTATAGCAAAGGCCAAGATCTAACGATGTGCGAACCCATTAGTGGTTGGCCTATGCATACACTGATTTGTGCGGATCTATGGAATCCAGCACTGCCTCATCTTGCGATGTTAGATAAGCCTGCAATTATGCTTGCCCCGGTTAATTCAGCAGCCGATATTGTTTCTGATGAGTTCTCAAACCCGCAGGGCTGGAAGACAAACACTGATTTTATTTCAATGACCTATGGTGTGCCTTTATTGATGGCCAATAGCTGTGCCCGTGAAGGGAATAGTCAGTTGTGGGGCGGCTCTCGCATTATGGATGCATTTGGCAACTGCGTGGCTGAAGCAGGTTCTGAAGAGGCATTAATTACTGCGAATTTGAAGCTGGAAGATACACGGGTAGCTCGCTTCCAGTTACCCACAATTCGAGATGCAGACTCAAGGTTAATGCTTGATTTGTTAGCGAAGCGCATTGGAAAGTAACGTTAGCGGCTGATATCGCAAGTATAATGTCTTGCCGGTATTATTGATAAAGCGATGATACTAGTGATATATCTAGTAYCATCGTATTCAAAAGTGGTTCAGAATTTATAATAATGGGCTAAACATATAAAAGAACTGTTCAATTAATTTATTGGTAATATGCCGCTTTTCCCATTCCTCTTTATTCACTAATGACGAATCTTTAATATATTCTTGCTGGAGCCAATTTAATTGTTGGGTAAATTCCAAATTATCAACAGCAAGTGTTACTTCAAAATTAAGCCAGAGGCTACGCATATCGAGGTTAACGGTACCAATTAAACAGTGGTTCCGATCGATGACAACGGATTTTGTATGCAGTAACCCGCCA
Source organism: Photobacterium makurazakiensis (assembly GCF_050336715.1). Lineage (NCBI taxonomy): Bacteria > Pseudomonadati > Pseudomonadota > Gammaproteobacteria > Vibrionales > Vibrionaceae > Photobacterium > Photobacterium makurazakiensis. Next base: position 230,650 of record NZ_JAKJSJ010000009.1, on the reverse strand, counting down.
TGAAAACGATGAATATTGACCCCTGCAGTTAATAGCTCAGTAAAGAATGATCGGCTTGCCCATTCCACCATAATTGAGTCATTTTTATCGGGAATAATGATATCGACAATCACACCGCGCTCAGCTGCACTTTTCAACGCGTGAAGTAGGTTTTCACTTGGTACGAAATAGGGGGTTGTAATCACAACACTTTCTTTCGCTTGATAAATACTCAGTAGCAAGACTTGGTGAATGATTTCATCAGGCATCCCTGGGCCTGATGGTATGACTTGAATCATATCGATATTTTGATTGGTGCTCGGCAATGAACACTCAGGTTGGGAAGGTAAGTAACGATCTCCCGTTTCGACTTCCCAATCCCATGCCTGTATACAGTTCATGACTGATACCGTTGGCCCAGTTACTCTTACCATTACATCAACCCATTGACCCACACCCGCATCTGTTTTGAAAAATGCTGGATCAACGAGGTTCATCGAACCGGTATAACCAATGGCGCTATCGATAACGACAATTTTACGGTGCTGGCGTAAATCCAATCGGCGAAAAAACATCCTTAAAGGGCTTACAGCCAGAGCGGCAGTGATATCAATTCCTGCGTGCCGCATTAGTTTGGGCCAATGCGAGCGGAAAAAACGCGAGCTGCCTGCTGCATCTAATAAGATCTTTACGTTCACACCACGCCTAGCGGCTAGAACAAGTGCACTTGCAACCTCGTCGGCTAACCCTCCTGGGTGCCAGATATAAAACTCCATGTCGATGGACGATTTAGCCTGATTGATATCATCAATGAAAGAACGAAGGATCTTTTGTGGGGAATCTTGTAGTGACAGTGTGTTCCCACTTAATGCTGGAATACCTAAACGGTTTTCACAAAGATCGTTGATAGGCCTAGCGTGCTCGCTCATTAAATGCGGTTGGTGCCCAGAACAGTCATTAAGGCGCTGAAACCAGTCTGCAAAGGGTTGGAACATGTCTTTTGAACGTTCTGCTCGTTTTTTCCCGAGATTCAGTTCGCCAAATAACAAATAAGCCATAACACCACCCACAGGAATGATGTAGATAATCATAAGCCAAGCCAATGATACCCCTACGACGCGGCGCTTAAAGACAACACGCATCGTGACCGCAGCAATCATTAGCCAATAGAAGAAAACACCGACCCAGGTAAGTACTTGGTAAAACTGTTCCATTTAAATGATTTTTTTGAGTTTTGTTATTACCTATTCTGCATTGAAACGGTAGGAATACCAGCGAAATAACGCGCAAAGCAGAGAAAGATCATTGAACGTCGTAAAGAAAATTATGCTGATATGTATGACATATGTAACAGGAACTTAATGCGGGCGTGTAAAAAATAAGCGATATGATGATAAAAGTGGAAAAAAAGCAGTTAATGATCAAAAAGTATGATCATGGCCTTCACATTCTAATCGCAACCTGTTTTACTTGCTACCTATAGAGCGTCAAAAACACATTTTATAAGTGTACAATAAAGTTTACAGAATATAACTGACGCCTATCTCAAGCACACACAACAGAATATTTTGGAGAGAACGTGGCGAATAGTAATACAACCACAGCACCCCGTGAGAATTGGGGGTCAAGATTAGGCTTCGTAATGGCCGCGGCAGGATCCGCAGTAGGTCTAGGTAACATTTGGAAGTTCCCATACACAGCTGGTGAGAGTGGTGGTGGTGCTTTTGTCTTTATCTATCTATTGTTCGTTATCTTTATCGGTTTCAGCGTTATGCTGACTGAATTTGCCGTGGGCCGTAAAACAGGCCTTTCCGCAGTAGGTGCTTTTAAATCAACGGATCGTCGCTGGTCATTCGTCGGGGTGATTGGTGTTGTCAGCGGCCTGCTTATTATGGGCTTCTATCCAGTCGTTGGTGGCTGGGCAATCGCATACATCTATAAAATTTCATCTGGGCTATTAAGCACACCAGAAGCAATTGGTGATAGCTTTGGTAGCTTCATTTCTAATCCAGTTCAACCTTTGATGTGGATGGGCCTATACCTTGTATTCAACATTCTTGTTGTAATTAAGGGTATTTCAGGCGGTATCGAGAAAGCAGGTAAAGTCCTGATGCCTCTACTGTTTGCTATCTTAATCTTGGTTGCAATTAAAGGTCTTACTCTTCCTGGCGCATCGGCTGGCCTAGAGTTCCTATTTAAACCAGATTTTTCTAAAGTAGACAGCAGCGTTGTCTTGGCTGCACTAGGTCAGGCTTTCTTCTCACTAAGTCTAGGTATGGGTTGTATGATCACATACGGTAGCTACCTGAAGAAGAAAGAGAACTTAGTTCAAACGACGGCGATGGTAACAGCGATGGATACTGGTGTTGCGTTGCTTGCCGGTCTAGCGATGTTCCCAGCGATGTTCGCTTTCAACATGGAACCAGCAGCAGGCCCAGGTCTAATCTTCGTTGTCGTTCCTCAGCTATTTGCTGAAATGGGCGGTATTGTTGGTCTGTTACTTGCGCTACTGTTCTTTATTGCACTAAGTGTTGCTGCTCTGACATCTTCAGTCTCTTTACTTGAAGTTGTGGTTTCATACCTGATTGACGAAAAAGGCATGAAGCGTCCTACGGCGGTATTCTCTGCAAGTGCGGTAATGGCTGTATTGTGTGTGTTCGCATCGCTGTCTCTTGGCGGTACGGGACCACAGTTGTTCGACACTGGTGCCTTTGATGTCTTCGATTTGCTGACTGATAAGATCTTCCTAGCTGTGGGCGGTATGTTAGTGTGTATCTTTGCAGGCTGGCGTCTGAGCCGTAGTGAGCTAGAAAAAGAGATCACTAACGATGGTGAGATTAAATTCCCACTATTTGGCCTATGGTACAACCTAGTTAAGTACGTGATTCCTTTCGCTATCGCTATCGTTGCTATTGCAGGTGTGAAAGCCGGCTTTGACAGCGGGAAAGGTGAAATTATGGTGCTGGGCTTGGTGATTATCGGTATCGGCGGATTAATTTCTAAGAAGCTGTAAACCTGACTTCAAGCAGTCACTCTAAATAGTAAAGCGAGAACCGTAGAGGTTCTCGCTTTTTTGTTGTTAGAGTACGCCCTTAGCTGGCTTTAAAAACAATACTCGGTATACTTCTTGCTCCAAAATCGGAGCCAGATTGCTATGTTCGATATCCTTCATACTCACCCCGACTACCTAGTCATTAACAAGCACCCTAACGTTTCTGTTCACAAAGATGACGGCGATACCATGCTGTTGCAAGAAGTGGCCAACCAGAGTGGGGACGAGCAGCTTTATCTCATACATCGTTTAGATAAGATGACCTCTGGCTTGTTGTTGCTCGGTCGTAATAAGCAAGCTGCAGCTGTATTGTCTGCCAATTTTGCTAATCGTGATGTGGAAAAATATTATGTCGCGATTGGGACTAAAAAGCCGAAGAAAAAACAAGGCATTATTATTGGCGACATGAGTCGTTCTCGCCGAAGTAGCTGGAAGTTGGAATCGAGTACAGAAAACCCTGCGGTCACTCAATTTTTCTCGACTGCAGCAGGTAACGGTCGGCGATTATTTTTGTGCAAACCCTACACCGGGAAAACGCATCAAATTCGTGTGGCATTAAAAAGTATTGGCTCTGGTATTGCCGGGGACGGTATTTACGGTTGCGAACCTTTAGATCGCGGTTATTTACATGCCTATGCGCTGCGTTTTCCATACCAGGGGGAGCTGTGGCAATTTATTTGTGCTCCAACAGTGGGTGAGCTGTGGGGTATTGATGAGACAGTGCAAACTTTGCAGCAATGGTCCGAACCTTGGACTCTCGATTGGCCGGTAATACCAAGCAAAATAAAAAGGTCATAAAGTAATCAGGTTATATGGTTTTGATGTGTGGAAATACCCTCTTACATTGCTTTTTTAGCTGAAGTGGATATTTAATGACATTAAATCTGGTTTGGTTGCCGCTTAATTGACCGATCGCAATTACACTATTGATGAAGATCACATATAATATCGGTCTAGGAATCCCCTAGATCGAGAATCAAAAAATGCGCCTGACCCGCTCTGCTTCACTCCGCATGCGAATTAAGAAAAAAAAGAATAAAACGCGATTTTGGGGGCTGGCATCATTTCGTCGTAATCGACAAATCAATAAAAAACGAACACTTCGCCAGCGGCAAGTACGCATGAGTGCAGAGTACGTCGTTCTTGCCCAGTGTCGTCAGCAAGAAGAAGACTTAAAGCTCGTCGCTTAAACGCCCTTTCCAAATATGCCTAAACTCGAATTAATTTTTGTTGAAACGAGCATCTTGAGGTATCTGAGTATAGAATAGCGCCCTTATTTCAATTCATGTCGTAGAGTTATGGAAACAAGTGCGCTAATTACCCTAGAACAACACCTGCTTGATGAACTTACTTCCCCGCCGTCTGAAGTGCGCCGATTATTTCATGGCCGTGGCCGTTGTTGGTCGGGCTTGGAACAGCTAACGGTTGATTGGCTTGCAGGCCAAGTGTTGGTTTCATTATTCAAAGAGCCCTCTGAAGCGTTTCTTGTTGAGCTGCATCAACGACTGAATACCATAACAACGACTGATACTTGGCGACAAAGTGGTGCGCAATCGCTGTTGCTCCAGCATCGTGATCGTCAAGGTTCACCCATGGAGCTATTGTGGGGTGAAGATCGTGAATACCAAAATGTGGTTGAAAACGGTTTAACCTTTAAGTTGGATTTAGGGCGTAAGCAAAATAACGGATTATTCCTTGATATGCGTTATGGCCGTGATTGGGTTATGGATCATGCTCAGGGGAAACGTGTTCTTAACTTGTTCGCATATACTTGCGGCTTTTCAGTCGCGGCAATTGAAGGTGGCGCCGAGCACGTTGTAAACCTTGATATGGCAAAAGCGGCGTTGACTCGTGGCAGAGATAATCATCATCTGAATAACCATGATTTGAAAAAAGTCAGCTTTCTTGGCCACGAGCTATTTAAATCATGGGGTAAAGTTCGAAAGCTAGGCCCTTACGACATGATTATTATCGATCCACCGTCTTTCCAGAAAGGTAGCTTTGCCCTAACGAAAGATTACCAAAGAATTCTGCGTCGTTTGCCTGAGTTATTGACGGAAAATGGTCAGGTTGTTGCTTGTGTCAACGATCCTTCAGTATCGTCGAACTTTCTAATAGAAGGGATGGCTGCAGAAGCACCTGAACTCGTTTTTGAAAAGCGCCTTGAGAATCCACCTGAATTTAAAGACATCGATCCTGAAGGTGGATTGAAAGTGCTGATATTCAATCGTCAGTAGTCGGGTAGCAACGATATTGTTTGAATTAGCGTAAATTAAAACGCCCAGCGATGTCGCTGGGCTTTTTGGTATTAGGGAGCACCGTTTGCATTAATTCGCCATTTCAGCGCAAAACTCACTATGGACAATTTCCTGAGCCATAGTGCGACCACGCATGTCCATGATCACGATGTTATAATTAACGCCTTCACTAACGAGTGGGCTGAGCTCTGCACTATTGCAATAGCTTATAGCGGCACTCTTTGCAGCTTGGGTTGGTGGTGTTTTGCCGCCACCACCGTATAAGATAGTAATTTCAACTGTCTTTTCTCGAGCTTGAGCCTTCATGATTTTATATTCATCAATCATATCGTAAGGTGCACGATTATTGATTGCAGCCGCCCGGCTGTCAGCGAGTGCTCTTATCGCATCATCTTGAGCGTTTGAAGCACAACCTACCATCAAAAGTAGGGTTAAGCATGCCATCGTTCGTTTAAGCATAATGTGTGTCTCTATGGCTGCTATGGCAGCACTTTCTTGAAGGGTTTAACAATTACCTTGTCATAAACACCAGCTTCAATATAAGGATCAGCGTCAGCCCAAGCTTGCGCATCTTCTAGGGAATGAAATTCAGCGATAACCGTTGAGCCTGTAAAGCCTGCTTCACCTGGGTTCTCGCTATCGATGGCTGGCATTGGACCAGCAACGAGTAATCGACCTTGCTCTTGTAAAGCTTTTAGGCGCTCAAGGTGCTTGTCACGAACACTTAGACGACGCTCTAAGCTGTTTTCAACATCTTGAGAAAAAATGACGTACCACATGAATTGCTATCTCCTTATATGGCCAATAGGCAGAAAATCGAATGACCTAAGCACTTATGGCTGGCGTTAAAAGGTTATCTTAAAGGAAAAAAAAAGCCCTAACTAGTTGTTAGGGCTTTTTTGCGGAACTTTGCACTGTTCTATACTAATGTATTGCTCGACGGGTCTTATTTTTATACTTTTTTGACAGGGCGGGGGCGACCGTCGCTGTCGATAGCAACATAGTTAAATGTGGCATCGCAGACCATAAAGCGGTCTTCGATCGCTTCTTCTTTGACGGGTTTCACCCACACTTCTAGATCGATACTCATCGAGCTATTACCGATCTTTGTACATTCGCCATAGCAACATACAACATCACCAACTTTGACGGGTTTTTTAAATGTGATACTTGAAACGGAAACCGTCACGATACGTCCGCCGGAGATCTCTTTAGCGAGAATACCGCCAGCAAGGTCTAATTGAGACATAAGCCAGCCACCAAAAATATCACCGTTGGCATTGGTATCGGCTGGCATTGCAAGAGTGCGAAGCAATAGTTGCCCGCGTGGAATATTATTTTTTGATGTCATGTTACGGCTCTGTACTACTCTGAATCTTCTTTAGGCATATGGTGGTAAATATAGCCGCCAGTGGCAAGGGTGAAAATCAAAGTTAGTGCTAAAAGACCAAATACTTTGAAATTAACCCATACATCGAGCGGTAAGCGGAAAGCAATATAGACATTCACAATGGCACAAACAATGAAAAATAGCGCCCATGCAGTATTTATTCGTCGCCAAGCAAACTCGGGTAATGTTATTTCTTTACCTAACATACCTTTTATCAGTGGCTTACCTAGCATTTGGCTGATAATGAGACCTAAAGCAAAAATGGCATAAACAATGGTGACCTTCCACTTAATGAAATTTTCATCATGAAGGAAGATCGTCAGCCCGCCAAACACGGCAACCATCAGAAAAGTAATAACCTGCATCTTTTCCACTTTCTTGTATAGAAACCAGGTTAAGGCGATTTGCACTGCGGTTGCTACAATTAGCGCCCCTGTCGCGACATAGATGTCATGCGTTTTATACAAAATGAAGAAAATAACGAGCGGGATAAAATCAATCAGCTGCTTCATGTACTGGGTATCCTGATATTGGTAAGTGCTTAGTATATCAAGCGCATATCGTTTTGGGGTGTTTATTAAAAAGCCAGTAACTAGGCGCTACTGGCTTTATAACTGTCTGCGTATTTTAGGGCGAGACAGCCATTGTCACTCTACTGGATACCGGTTTACGTCTTATTGCCGCCTGGTGTCGGTACTTCATCAGTTTTCGTCATATTATCGACAATGACAGCACAAGCAGCATCCCCCGTGATATTGAGCGCAGTTCGGGTCATATCAAAGATACGATCAAGTGCAAATAATAGCGGTAGCCCTTCAATTGGGATACCTGCTGCCAGCAACACCGCAACCACAAGGAATGATGGCCCGGGTACACCAGCTTGGCCAACGGCACCTAGCGTCGAAGTAATAATGATAGCGATATAGGCGCTTAGACTCAGGTCAACGTTGAATATCTGGGCAAAGAAGATAGCCACGAGCCCATAATAGATGGCATTCCCGCTCATGTTAATGGTTGCGCCAAGCGGCAATACAAACGATGCCGTTGAATTTTTAACACCAAGCTCTTCTTCACAGACTTCCATGGTTACAGGAAGGGTTGCCATGGATGAGGCTGTTGACAAGGCAACGGCTTGTGGTTTTTTCATCACCGATAAGAATTTTATTGGCGAGGTTTTACTAAAGGCTTTGATTAAGGCTGGGTAGAAGATAAAGCCATAAATCAAAATGGCGATGAGGTATACCATAAAGAGCTTGAATACGACCATTAGCGCATCGAAGCCGAATGAACCAACCGCATCTGCCATCAGGCCGAATACACCAAGTGGCGCAACTTTCATGACCACATTGATCATCCAAACCATGGCATCTACAACGGTATTCACCCCGTTAAGTACAGGGTCGCGACGTTTCTTTTCAATCTTGGATAGTGCAATACCAAAGAACATGCAAAATACAAGAATTTGTATAATGTTGCCCTCGTTCAGTGATTGAAAAATATTGGTAGGGATCATCCCCAATAGGGTCGCCCAAAAAGTCGGTAAGTCCCCCTTATTGGCATAAATATTGGAGAACATGCCTTCAACACCCGCGAGGTTAACACCGACGCCGGGCTCAAAGATCTCACCTAAAAAGAGAGCTAATGAGACGGCAACAGCGGAGGTTAAGCCAAAAAAGCCCAATGTCGCTAAGCCGACTTTTCCTGCGGACTGGCTACTCCCAAGGCTAGCTGAGCCAGAAATGATTGCTACGGCAACAAGAGGAATAACCAGCATCTTTATTAGATGGATAAATATACTGCCGAGAGGCGCAAAGATGCTAGCTGATGGCCCCATCGTTGCCCCAACGAGTGTCCCCACACACATAGCAATAACGACCTGTACGCCGATATTGCCGAACAATCCTTTTTCTTGTAACACCGTTAGATACCTCAGTTTTGCATATTATTAATGTTTGTTTGCCGCTGCATTTTACTGATAATTGTAATTCTTTTTTTGCAGCAGTTTGTGAAAATGTTTTTTACATGTAAATAGGGTTACTTTCAATCATTGTTTTAAAGCATGATAAATCAAGGATGAAACTTATGTTTGTGCTGATTTGACACGGCTCATTAACAAGTTAGCTACTGTAAGGGCAGGCGGCAGGAAGAACTTTGATCTCAGTTTAGTTTTTGTCTTGAGTTGGGATAATGAATATAAAAAAAGCCACACAGAGTGTGGCTTTTTACGTGTAACAGGCTAATACGCTTAGCTTAAGCGTGTTGCCGCTTTCATTTCACTGATGAACTGGTGCATGTTAGTTAGCATTGCATCGTTGTCACTAAGGCTATTTTCAATCACTTTAACAACCGCAGAGCCTGAAATAGCGCCTGCAGCACCGGCTTCAATGGCATCTTTTACTTGTGCTGGTTCTGAGATACCAAAACCAAGCAGAGCGGGTGGTGCATCGTTAGCTTTTAAGCTGTCTAGCAGGTGATTAATTGGCATACCTGCTTTGGTTTCAGCACCTGTAACGCCAGCACGAGATAGCAGGTAGGTATAACCGCTACCATATTGAGACACGGTTTTGAGTGTTGATTCATCCGCATTCGGCGGTGCAATAAAAATAGGGTGGATACCGTATTTTTCTGCCGCAGCACGGAATTCAGCAGATTCTTTAACGGGTACATCTGCGATGAGTACCGAATCAACGCCCGCTTCAGCACATTTTTGATAGAAGGTATCAATACCGTTAGCAAAGACAAGGTTGGCATACATTAGCAAGCCAATTGGCATATCAGGGTACTTAGCACGAATGGTGGCAAGCATATCAAAGCAGACTGAAGGTGTAGTACCTGCTTCTAGAGCACGAATGGTCGCGCCTTGAATGGTTGGGCCATCGGCAAGTGGATCTGAAAATGGAATGCCTAATTCTAGTGCATCAGCACCAGCTTCAACTAATGTCTCAATGATCTTTAGTGATTGCTCAGGATCTGGATCACCGATAGTAACAAAAGGGACAAAAGCACCTTCTTTTTTTGCCGCTAGACGGTCAAATTGTGCTTGATAACGATCCATTATAATGCTCCTTTTGCTTCTAGAATGTCGTGAACAGTGAAGATATCTTTATCACCACGGCCTGACAGGTTTACCACCAATAGCTGCTCTTTCTCTGGGTTTTCTTCAATCATTTTCAGTGCATGTGCCAAGGCGTGAGCTGACTCCAATGCTGGGATAATACCTTCGTTACGCGCCAATGACTGGAAGGCATCTAGTGCTTCATCGTCTGTTACTGCGACATATTCGGCACGACCAATGGCATTCAAATGAGCATGCTGAGGGCCAACTGATGGGAAGTCTAAGCCAGCTGAAATTGAGTAAGACTCTTCAACCTGGCCGTCTTCGTCTTGCATCAATGGTGCTTTCATACCAAAGAAGATACCAAGTTTACCGTGTTTAAGTGGTGCGCCGTGCATGTCGGTATCTAAGCCCTTACCAGCAGGCTCAACACCAATAAGGCCTACAGGGGTTTCGTCGATGAAATCAGAGAACATACCAATGGCATTTGAACCACCACCCACACAGGCAATAACTGCATCAGGTAAGCGGCCTTCTTTTTGCAGGATCTGCGTTTTCGTTTCTTCACCAATGATGTGCTGGAATTCACGAACGATAGTTGGGAACGGGTGAGGACCTGCAGCGGTACCCAGTAGGTAATGCGCTTTATCGTAAGTTGCAGACCAGTCACGCATAGCTTCGTTACACGCATCTTTTAGGGTAGATGAACCTGAATGTACCGGAATGACTTCAGCGCCCATGAGCTTCATGCGGAATACATTCGGGCTTTGGCGTTCGATGTCTTTTGCGCCCATATAAACGCGACATTTTAAACCAAGCAGAGCACAGGCTAGTGCTGTTGCAACACCATGTTGACCAGCACCTGTTTCAGCGATGATTTCATTTTTACCCATTCGTTTGGCAAGCAGTGCTTGGCCAAGTACCTGATTGGTTTTGTGTGCACCGCCGTGAAGTAGATCTTCACGCTTTAGGTACAATTTGGTTTTGGTACCTTTTGTCAGGTTCTGGCATAGCGTTAAAGCGGTTGGACGGCCAGCGTATTCTTTTAACAGAGTTAGGAACTCTTCCTGAAAACTTGGGTCCTGTTGGGCTTCAACGAAAGCTGCTTCTAGTTGATCCAGTGCTGGTACAAGAATTTGAGGGACGTACTGACCACCAAATTCGCCAAAGTAGGCATTTAACTTGCTCATTGTGTTCATTCCTTAATACTTTCTGATAGCCGCGAATGCCGCTTTCAATTTTGATGGGTCTTTTTTACCGGGTTCGCTTTCAACACCAGAATTTAAATCAAGGCCTCGGCAGCCTATATGGGCAGCTTCGTTGGCATTTTCAGGGTTTAGGCCGCCAGCTAACATGATTGATTGCTTATCTGTACTTGGGATCAGGTTCCAATCAAAAGCCACGCCTGTGCCACCAGATTGCTGACCGACTTGGGTATCAAGCAGATGCTTATCGACATGCTCCCAGTTGGCAAAGCTTGGTGCAGTATCTGTAATACCATGAGCTTTCCAGATTTCACAGTCAGCGGACAGGCGAGTTTTTAGGTCTTGAACATATTCTGGACTCTCATCACCATGCAGTTGTACGGCGGCAAGAGACAGCATGTTGGCCGTTTCGACAACGGTGTCTAGTTCGGCATTTTGGAATACGCCTACATAGTTTAGCGGCGCTCCACTCATTACCAAGCGTGCTTGCTCAAGGTCGACAAAACGTGGCGATTTAGCTACAAAAATCAAGCCGCCGTAAATGGCGCCATTTTGATAAACTGCAGCAGCATCTTCCGGACGAGTTAAGCCGCAAACTTTGTTTTCACCGAGTAATACGCGACGAACAGCCAGCTCAATATTGTCTTCAGACATGATTGAGCTACCAATCAAAAAGCCGTTAGCATAGCTTGAAAGATCACGCACTTGCTGGTGGTTGTATATACCAGATTCAGATATCACGATGGTATCTGCTGACAAACGTGGGGCTAATTCTTTGGTACGATTTAGGTCGATACTTAGATCGCGCAGGTTGCGATTATTAATACCAACAACTTTCGCTTTCAGGTTGATAGCACGCTCAAGCTCTTCTTCGTTGCTGACTTCGGTCAAAATACCCAAATCAAGCGACTGAGCGACAGCTGCTAGCTCAAGATATTCTTCGTCATTTAGAACTGAAAGCATCAGCAAAATGGCATCTGCCTGGTAATGACGAGCCAGGTAAACCTGGTAGGTATCAATCATGAAGTCTTTGCAAAGCACTGGCTGCTTAACTTGACCACGCACTTGCGGTAAAAAGTCAAAGTTTCCTTGGAAGTACTTCTCGTCGGTCAGGACTGAAATGGCACTGGCATGGTCGTTATAAACCTGAGCGATGTAATCCAAATCGAAATCATCACGGATCAAGCCCTTCGATGGTGAGGCTTTTTTACATTCAAGAATGAAAGCTGCGTTATCACCAGAAAGTGCTTGATAGAAGTCACGATCAGAAGGCGTTAGGCCATCTTTGAACGTTTCAAGCGGTTGCTGCTGCTTGCGTTCTGCAACCCAAATACGTTTGTCGTCGACAATTTTAGCTAGAACAGTTTCCATGATTACCCTCGTGCAGCCAGTTGACCAACAAGCTCGTAAGCTTTGCCAGATTGCATCACATCAACGGCTTTTTGTGTGTTTGCTTTTAGATCTTCGTTACCAAATAGGCGAAGGAGTAATGCGACATTTACTGCGACAGCGCCTACTTGAGCTTCCGTCCCTTTGCCTGTCAGAATATCAGTAATGATTTGGCGGTTCTCTTCTGGCTCGCCACCTTTAATTGCTTCAAGTGGGTGAGTGTTCAGGCCAAAATCAGCTGGCGTCAGAGTGTACTCTTTGATTTCACCGTCAATGATTTCAGCGACGGTGGTTTCACCGTGAATCGCCACTTCATCTAGGCCGCTACCGTGTACAACCGCCGCACGCTTCATACCCATTGTTGCCATGGTTTCAGCAATTGGACGAACCAATGATTTGTCATACACGCCCATTAGTTCGATGTTTGGACGTGCTGGGTTAATTAGAGGCCCAAGTACATTGAAGATAGTGCGGGTTTTGAGGGTCTGACGCACAGGCATCGCATGGCGGACACCGCCGTGGTACTCCGGTGCGAAGAGGAAACAAACCCCAAGGTCGTCAAGTGCTTCACGTGCCGTTTCTGGCTTCATTGCCAAGTTGATGCCGAATTTATCCAGTAGATCCGAAGAGCCAGATTTGCTGGAAACACCACGGTTGCCGTGCTTGGCAACTTTGATGCCACACGCTGCGGCAACAAATGCTGCGGTGGTTGAAATATTAATGGTATTGGCGCCGTCACCACCGGTCCCGACAATGTCTGCGAAGTCATAGTCAGGGCGCGGGAACGGGTTGGCATTGGCTAATAGCGCTTTTGCAGCACCCGCGATCTCTGCCGGTGTTTCACCTTTGATTTTCAGCGCGGTGAGTACCGCGGAAAGCAAAATTGGCTCAACGTCACCTTTGATGATTGCGTCAAACAGTGTTTGGCTTTCGTCTTGTGTTAAAGCTTGTTGGTCATACAGTTTATCTGCAATGGTATAAATGGTCGCGTCCATAATCTTTTCCCTAAAATTCGTTGCTATCAGGCCTGAGTGTTTGTCGCTGGGGTGGTCATTACCCAGTTCAAGGTGTTGGTGAGTAACTGTGCCCCTTGGGTCGTTAAAATCGACTCAGGGTGGAACTGATAACCGCAAACACGATCGGCGTCATTGGTTACTGCCATGACCAAACCATCGACATCGGCGATGACTTGCAGGCTTGACGGTACTTCCTTTGCAACCAGAGAGTGATAGCGAGCAATTGACAGTGGGCTTGGTAAATTGCCAAATACCGTGTGGCCGTTATGGCTCATCATTGCAGACTTACCGTGAACAATATCACCAGCACCAGCTACTTTACCGCCGTAGGCTTCAACAATGGCTTGGTGACCAAGGCAAATACCAATCATTGGTACTTTTCCTCGAACCCGCTTGATCAGCTCGGGCATACAGCCTGCATCCGCAGGTGCGCCTGGCCCAGGTGAAAGTACCAGTACAGGGTTGTTTTTTTCTGCTAGCGCTTGTTCCATCTGCTCGACCGTTAGGCTGTTACGGTAAATAGTGACCGGAAAGCCTAGTGAGCGGAACTGATCAACCAAGTTATAGGTAAAAGAGTCAAAGTTATCGAGTAGGACAATGTGTGCGTTGTTCATTTCTTTGCTCCCTTACAGTGTTTTGGTCGAGTTTGGCACTGTGTGTGCTTTGCGGATCGCGGTAATAACGGCTTGCGCTTTACCTCGGGTCTCATCAGCTTCTGCCTGAGGTATCGAATCGTATACCACGCCAGCGCCTGCTTGCACGCTGGCTACGCCATTCTCAACATAGGCTGAGCGGATCACTATACAGGTATCCATATCCCCGTGCCCTGTTAGGTAGCCAACGGCACCACCGTAACTACCACGACGACGTTGTTCAACATCGCGGATTAACTGCATTGCGCGGATCTTAGGGGCGCCAGTTAATGTGCCCATATTCATGCATGCCTGATAGGCATGCAGGGCATCTAAATCACCACGCAATTGACCAACCACGCGAGAGACAAGGTGCATGACATGGCTGTAGCGGTCAACTTGTAGCAAGTCAGCGACATAGCGAGTCCCTGGTTCGCTGATACGTGCCACATCGTTGCGCGCCAAATCAACCAGCATCATGTGCTCGGCATTTTCTTTCATGTCGCTGCGCAGCTCAAGTTCAATACGGCCATCAAGGTCAAGGTTGATTGAACCGTCTGCATTTTTACCGCGATGGCGTGTGCCTGCAATTGGATAGATTTCAATTTGGTTGCTTTCGGTGCAGTATTTCAATGCACTTTCAGGTGATGCACCGAAAAGGGTGAAATCAGCATCTTGCAGGTAGAACATGTATGGGCTTGGATTGCCGATTTTTAGTTCTTTATAAGCAACCAATGGAGATGGGCACGGCAGTGTAAATTGGCGCGAAGGTACAACTTGGAATACATTACCACTGACAACATGCTTTTTAAGATCGAGCACCTGTTGGCAGAAGTCTTCATCACTTACGCTTACCTGCGGCTCACAATTATCAAGTAACTCTGCTGCTGGCAATGGCTTAGGCTCAAGGCAGGCTTCTTTAATGTGTTGCAGGCGGCGGCTTAATTCGAAGTAGCTGGCAGTGTATTCATCGCCACCAAACAGTGTTGCTTGCAGCTTTCCTTTACGGCGCTGGTGGTCGATAACCAATAAGGTTTCAGCAATATAGAAAAGATAATCTGGACAGCGATTATCTTGAGCCACATTAGGCAGTGGTTCAAAACTGTCTACTACGTCATAGGCGAACAGCCCGCCCAAAAAGAGTGCTTCGCGTGGGTGTCCTGCAATATTAAAAGCATGCTGGATCAAACGCAGCGCATCAAACGAAGAGGTTTGACGCAGGCGACTGTCTTCGTCAAGCGCGCGTTCTGCTGATGGAAAATCCAAAACAAGGCATTTGGTTTCACGAGAAACCTGAATGTCTGTTGGCATTTTTCCTTCAAGGGTCTGTAGTACATTTAGGCCGTTGTCGGTCAATGCTTCAAGGCGTACTTGTTTACCGCGACATACAATGCGCACAGCGGCATCGACGAGCATCAGGCTTTTTAGATCTTGTTTAGAGTCGATTTCAGCCGACTCTAACAATAGGTTATGTGGTCGGTCACCACAGACGGAGTAATACAACTCCGTCGGGTCCGCAACATAGGGGACGTCTAGGCTCAGTAGTTCTAACTCGCCAGCGTCTAGTGGGGTAGTGTTCACAGCGTTCTCCCTGCCGCTTCTACAAACGGTTTTAACTCTTGCATCAACTGCTCAAACATTGGACCGGTTAGTGCTTGGTGACCATCCGATAAGGCTTCACACGGGTTAAGGTGCGATTCGACAATGATACCATCTGCACCAACGGCTGCAGCTGCTCGTGAAAGTGGGATCACTAATTCACGAACGCCTGTGCCATGGCTTGGGTCAACGACCACTGGCAGGTGGGTACGTTGCTTCAAATAAGCGACGGCATTTAAGTCCAATGTATTACGTGTTGCTGTTTCATAAGTGCGGATACCACGCTCACAGAGAATAATATTTGGATTTCCTGCATCGTAGATATATTCCGCCGCTAGTAACAGCTCCTCGATAGTGGCTGAAAGTCCACGTTTGAGCAAGACTGGTTTCTTACTTTCTCCCACGGCTTTGAGCAAGGCGTAGTTTTGCATATTACGGGCGCCAATCTGTAGGCAGTCAACATATTCACACATTGAATCCATTTGGCTGACTTCCATGACTTCTGAGACCGTTGGAATATTGAGTTGCTGATTTGCTTTTTGTAACAATTTCAAGCCTTCAACGCCCATTCCTTGGAAGTCATATGGGCTAGTGCGCGGCTTATAAGCGCCGCCACGTAGCGCAACAGCACCGTGTTTTTTAACGACTTCAGCCACTGACAGTAGTTGCTCTTCAGACTCAACCGAACAAGGGCCAGCGATAACAGCAAATTTGTCACCACCCACTGAGGCATTACCGAATCGAACAACGGTATCGTGAGCTTGTACTTCACGGCTTACCATTTTGTACTTGGTTAAAATAGGTTTAACCGTCTCGACGCACGGGTAAGCATCAAGGTGAAGCTGATTAAGTACACGTTCATCCCCAAGCGCACCTAGCACGATACGTTCAACACCAGGCATATAAAGTGGCTTAAGGCCAGCAGTTTCAATACGAGCCAGAATTTCTTTTGCTTGCTCTTCTGTCGCGTTTGGCTTTAGTACGATAATCATAATCTTTCCTTTTTACCCATGCGTTAGTGTTTTCGTCTGATAACGCACCGAGCTGAATTTATTTGTCTTTTCGATAGTTCAATCGAAAAATTAATCGGTTATTTGAATCTGGGTATAAAAAAACCCGCACATTGGCGGGTTTGTGTTGTCTGGCTGTAGATACAGCAAATCACACCACCCGCGTTGGGAAGTGCCACCACCAAGAGAATAAAGCGCAGAGTTGATGCTGAATTTGCTGTAACATGTAAATATCCTGTAACGTGATTACGTAATGGTATTTAGTAATTGCGTACTAGTAAACTAGTTCACGAACTCAAAGTCAAGAATTTAATTTATGTTGTTTGATTTACATAGCCACACGACAGCGTCAGATGGTCGATTGTCTCCAGAAGAGCTGGTTGCACGCGCTGTTGAGCGTCGAGTCGATATTTTGGCCATTACCGATCATGATACGGTTGCAGGCCTTAGCGCTGCCGAGCAGGAGATCAAGGCAAAAGATTTGCCAATCACGCTTATCAAAGGTATTGAAATATCGACACTTTGGCGAAACTTTGATATTCACGTTGTTGGTCTGAATATCGATCCTGAGCACCCGGCGCTGACACAGTTAATTGCAGAGCAACTTGCGCGTCGAGAAGGCCGCGCGCAACGTATTGCGGAGCGTTTAGAAAAGAACCGTATGCCAGGCGCGTATGAAGGGGCCAAGGCAATTGCGAATGGTGCAACGTTAACGCGTTCACACTTTGCTCAGTGGATCGTCGAGCAAGGCTACGCTAAAACTATGCAGGCTGTGTTTAAGAAGTTTTTGACCCGTAATAACCCAGGCTATGTTCCACCCGATTGGTGCTCCATTGCCGAAGCAGTTGAAGCAATACACCTTGCGGGTGGACAAGCCGTGCTTGCACATCCGGGGCGCTACGGAATGACCGCGAAGTGGATAAAACGCTTGCTTACATCGTTTGTTGAAGCAAATGGCGATGCAATGGAAGTTTCACTGCCACAACAATCACCTCAAGAAAGGCGTTTGTTGGGTGATTATGCTATAGATTATCAATTACTTGCTTCACAAGGCTCTGACTTTCATTATGCCTCTCCATGGACCGAACTTGGACGTAACTTATGGTTACCAAAAGGTGTGACTGAGGTCTGGCAGAATTGGAATGTTGAGAAAAAACGCATTGAAGGGGAAGTCGTGAATATATCGGCAGAATAATGGTTTACCGATATCACTTCCATTGGAGGATAAATGAGTCAGTATTTTTATGTTCATCCAGAAACACCACAGGCTAGGCTGATCAATCAAGCTGTAGCGATTATTCGTGACGGTGGGGTGATTGTTTACCCAACCGATTCTGGTTATGCATTAGGTTGTCAGTTAGAAAATAAAGCGGCATTAGAGCGTATTTGTCAGATCCGTCGCCTTGATGATAAGCATAATTTCACTTTGCTATGCCGTGATCTATCGGAGCTGTCGCTGTATGCCCGTGTTGATAACACCGCCTTTAGATTATTGCGTAACAATACACCGGGCGCTTATACGTTCATCTTCAAGGGGACAAAAGAAGTTCCTCGCCGCTTGATGAACCCAAAACGTAAAACTATTGGTATTCGTGTTCCTGACAACGCTATCGCGTTAGCATTACTCGATGCTTTAGGTGAGCCAATGATGTCAACATCATTGATATTACCAAAGAGTGATATTGCAGAAGCCGATCCTGAAGATATTCGCGATAAACTTGAGCACGCTGTTGATTTGATTATTAACGGTGGTTATTTAGGCGAGCAGCCAACAACCGTGATTGATTTTAGCAATGATGAAATGGTCATTGCGCGAGTAGGCGCTGGTGACCCATCACCCTTTGAATAATTCTATTTGCCATTAGTTGTATGCCAAAGGCGGGAATTTAGTGATTATCTGGTGTTGTTTCGCCTTTTAGGTGGTAAGTACGCTAAGCTTTTGGCATAATCCGCGGTCGCTTTAAGATGGCTTAAAGTGTGATGATGTTTCGACGCCTGTGAAGGCGACAAAGGTTTGTCTGATGAGTGAAAAATTACAAAAGTTATTGGCACGTTCAGGTCAGGGGTCTCGTCGTGAGATCGAATTAATGATCCAAAACGGCCGTGTAAGTATTGACGGCAAAGTGGCTAAGCTAGGGGATCGTCTTGACGACCTAAGCGTAACACTGCGTATTGATGGTCATAAAATTGACTTGGTAGCATCTTCTGATGAAGTCTGTCGTGTACTGGCTTATAACAAACCAGAAGGCGAACTGTGTACCCGTCACGATCCTGAAGGTCGTCGTACTGTATTCGATCGTCTACCGCGTCTTAATGGAGGCCGTTGGGTTTCTGTTGGTCGTCTAGATGCAAATACCGCTGGTCTATTGCTATTTACTACTGATGGTGAACTGGCAAACCGTCTGATGCACCCAAGTCGTACTGTTGAGCGTGAATACATGGTACGTGTATTCGGTGAAGTAACAGAAGACATGGTTCGCAACCTTGTTAAGGGTGTGAAGCTAGAAGATGGTATGGCACGTTTTGAAGACGTGGTATACGCTGGTGGCGAAGGTATGAACCATACTTTCTACGTTGTCTTAACGGAAGGTCGTAACCGTGAGGTTCGTCGTCTGTGGGATTCACAAGGCGTAACAGTAAGTCGACTAAAACGTGTTCGTTACGGTGACATCTTCTTAACCAAAGACTTGCCTCGCGGCGGTTGGATGGAGCTTGAACTGAAGGATGTAAACTACCTTCGTGAAGCGGTTGAGCTTGAGCACGAAACGAAAACTGAACTGACAGTTGAAGGCCAGAAGCGTAAGCGTGGTGTTCGTCAGATCCGTCGTGCTGTTCGTCGTCATGAAGAACGTGTGACAGATGAAGCTGGCAGTAAGCGTGGTCGTCGTGGTGGTCGTCAACAAGATACCCGTCGTTCTTCTACGCGTAATAACGAAGCTGAAAGTACAACAACTGGTTCAGGTCGTCGCAAAAAACCGTCAGGTAATGCAACGAACCGTCGTAACCCGCTGAAGAACAAACCTGCTAAGCCACGTACACGTAAGTAATTACAGAATGTGAAGCAGTTTTAGTTTCTATGAATAGTTAAAAAGCAGCCTGATGGCTGCTTTTTTTATGTCAAGACGTCACTGAATGAGGCGATTAGCTAGCAGAACCTGGCTTGCGCTTTGGTTGAGCATCAATGCATTGGCCGTTGACATCTTTGCTTGCTGGCCCCATTAAATAGAGGTAAAGCGGCATAATGTCTTCCGGTGTCTTCAGTAGGTTTGCATCTTCTGCGGGGAAAGCCTTTGCACGCATCCCGGTACGAGTACCGCCTGGGTTAATGGCATTGACACGCACTGCAGTGTTGCTCATTTCATCGGCAACGATTTGCATCATGCCTTCAGTCGCAAACTTAGACATTGAATAAGCTCCCCAGAAAGATCGTCCCTCATGACCCACCGTTGAAGAGGTAAAGATGATACGTCCATCCGGTGATTTCTTCACCAATGGCATGATCGCCTGAGTCATTAAGAACTGGGCTTTAACGTTCACTTGCATGACTTCATCAAAGGTATCTTCACCTAATTGGTCAAATGGGCTTAGTACACCGAGTAGTCCAGCATTATGCAGAACACCGTCAAGACGCCCGAATTGGCCTTCAATGGTTTCAACCATATCGAGGTAGTTTTGTTTGGTTGCCCCCATCAGATCCATAGGGATAATCGCAGGCTGCTTGTACCCCAACGATTCAATGTCATCATATACGGCTTCAAGCTTCGCCACGGTACGGCCAAGCAAAATAACAGTTGCCCCGTGGGCGGCATAGCTGATAGCTGCCTGACGGCCAATTCCTTCACCCGCACCAGTCACTAAGATGACACGATCTTTCAGAGAGTTGTCAGCAATTTGATATTCCACGTATAACTTCCTTATTGGTTTTTTCGTCTGCCCCTAGTATACCCAACTCCCCTTCATTTTCTTGCTTGAAGCTGAATTTATTGAACTGGAAAGGGGATTAGTTTCGGTGATCAGGTAGATTGGCGTAGCAGGATTGGTGACAACTTGGTTACAATGTAAAAACGCCAAAAGATGAGGACTCAACATTGGATTTTTTGTTTGATTATGGGCTGTTCCTAGCCAAAATTGCCACGGTGGTGATTGCGATTGCTAGTATTCTGATTATTGCTAAAAGCTTAAAGGGTCATCATAGCGCCAAAGGTGAACTAGAAGTTACCGACTTAAGTGAGCAGTATAAAAATACAGTACATCAATTAGAGTCTCACTTGTTTGATAAACCGTTGCTTAAAGCACGTGATAAAGCAGACAAGAAAGCAGAAAAAGAAAAGCATAAACTGCGCCAGAATGAAGTGAAGAAAGCGGCTAAAGAAGGCGATTTATCCCATTCGCGCGATCCTCGCTTATTTGTCTTAGACTTCCACGGTAGCCTTGATGCGCGTGAAGTGAATTCATTACGTGAAGAAGTGACCGCTATCCTTGCTGTTGCGATGGAAGGTGATGAAGTATTGCTACGCTTGGAAACGGGCGGCGGCATGGTTCACGGCTATGGCTTAGCATCATCACAGCTTGACCGTTTGAAGGCGGCAGGGGTTAGCCTTACCATTTCAGTTGATAAAGTGGCTGCGAGTGGCGGCTATATGATGGCGTGTGTGGCTGATAAAATTATTTCTGCTCCATTTGCGGTAGTTGGCTCTATCGGGGTGATTGCACAGTTACCTAATTTCAATAAATTGTTGAAGAAAAACGATATTGAATTTGAGCAAATCACGGCAGGTGAATTTAAGCGAACGTTAACGATGTTCGGCGAAAACTCAGACAAGGCGCGTGAAAAGTTCCAAACTGAAATTGAAGAAACACATGGTTTGTTCAAAGATTTCATTGCTGTTCACCGCCCAGATCTGGATCTTGAAAAAGTCGCGACAGGCGAACATTGGTTTGGTAAGCAAGCATTGGAACTTGGGTTAGTTGATGAAATCGGCACCAGTGATGATTTCATTACACAAGCATGTAAAGATCGTGACGTTCTTCAAGTGCGTTATGTACAACGTAAGAAGTTGGCTGAAAAGCTAGCGGGTGCTACGGGTGATGCTGCTGATAACTTATTGTTGAAGTGGATCAGTCGTGGACAGCGTCCAATTGTATAGGTGTGATAATGAACCAGAAATGGGCTCTATTTTCATTTAAAGGCCGAATGCGACGCCGTGATTATTGGCTATATAGTGTGCCAGTTTTATTGGTTTCGTTACCCGTCTTTATTTACAGTTCGCCTGAAAATGTTGCGAATAACCCGATACTCAATCTGTTATCTATGCTGATTCTTGGATTTGTATTTTGGGCTTCGCTGGCGTTGAATATAAAACGGTTACATGACCGAAATAAAAGCGCTTGGTGGGTTATCTTAACCCTACTACCAATTATTGGGCCAATCTTTGTTATTGTTGATTTAGGCATACTTGATGGTACAAAAGGGCCGAATCAATATGGTGACGATCCAAAAGGTCGTGGTGAACCACCATCATCACCAGATAAGCGTCCGGAAGATGAAAGTGATCGTAAAGAGACGATGACAATCGACATGTAATGTTTGATTTATAACATTACATGCGTAAAAACAGCCCCGAAAATGGGGCTGTTTTTTTGTTTATGATAACGTGAATTTTGGTGACAGTTGGTGGGCAAGGTATTTGAACATGTTGAATACAGCGGTTGTTTTTGCTGTTGGTAAGCCGCTGTCATCAAGGAAGTATTCGCCTTTGAATACCAGCACATCATCACGTTGTTCAACAGAGGTGGCGCGCATGCCTTCTTGGTAGGCGTCATGATCTTGGATTAATTGGTTAGCAATCATCAATAATTCTTCGCAAGATATTGTCTTTTTTGTGCTCATGGAATGCTCTCTGGATCTATGTTGTTGCCTTATCAATACACAAGGCTGATGGGAGATAGTGTATTGAACTTGAGGCTTGATAACAATTCCCTTGCTTGAATAAGGGGTTAGTTAAAAATCGTTCAAAGAATGGGTGATTCCATGGTTGAAAAGGTGAATTTCTGTGAGCCGATACCAAAATTGGTGGTTTTTTATAGTCAAACAGTTGATGAGGTGGTAATGATTACCGCCCGTTGGGCTTGAAGCTACTATCGCGATAGTATGCTGCTTATATATAGAGGCAATTGCGTCGTTATATAACCATAGATAGTACGTTTAACTGATGTAATTCAAGCTGATGTACATTGTATAAATGCGATGTAACCAAGTGTTAACAAGTGGGGAAGGTACGAGCAATCAACCTCTTTTTGTTAAAAAGCAGTTGACCTTCTACGATTGTAGCCCAATATGTAAAGACTAATCGCATTACGTAACTAGTTACTAAAACGTTGTCCTCAACAAGATTGAGTATGATGAAGAGAGTAGTTACTTAATCAGTTTGGTGTGTTGATGTTGCTATGTTAGTTATCATTTTTTAGCATGCGACCATTGGTTTTTTATATTTAGTTTTGTGAGCACGAGGACGAATAGAGTCATTATGGGTAAATCTCTCGTTATTGTGGAGTCCCCAGCCAAGGCGAAAACGATAAATAAGTACTTGGGTAAGGACTTCATCGTAAAGTCAAGCGTGGGTCACGTCCGTGATTTGCCGACCGGTGCACGAAGCACAGGCAAGAAAGCTGCTGCCACTTCGAGCAAAGGTCTGAGTCCGGAAGAAAAAGCACGTATCAAGAAAGAAAAAGATCGTAAGTCGCTAATCGGTAAAATGGGTGTAGACCCTTATAACGATTGGGAAGCGCAATACGAAGTGCTGCCGGGCAAAGAAAAAGTTGTTAACGAACTTCAAAAATTAGCCGCAGATGCTGATTATGTTTATCTCGCAACTGATTTGGACCGCGAAGGAGAAGCTATTGCGTGGCACCTTCGTGAGATCATCGGTGGCGATGATGCACGTTACAAACGAGTGGTTTTCAACGAAATCACTAAAAATGCGATTCAACAAGCATTTGAAGAGCCGGGCGAGCTGAACATTGATGGTGTCAATGCACAGCAGGCACGTCGCTTTTTAGACCGTGTTGTGGGCTTCATGGTGTCTCCGCTACTTTGGAAAAAAGTCGCACGAGGCTTATCCGCAGGACGTGTTCAGTCTGTCGCGGTGAAGTTGATTGTTGAGCGAGAGCGTGAAATCAAGGCGTTTGATCCAGAAGAATACTGGGACATTCATGCCAATACCCAAACCGTAGGCGATGATGCGCTGCGTTTGATGGTTGCTCAGCAAGCAGGCAAGGCTTTCCGTCCGGAAAATGAAACCGACGCAATGGCGGCGAACTCATTGTTGGAAAAAGCGGCTTATCAGGTTATTGACCGTGAAGACCGCCCAACCAGCAGTAAGCCTTCTGCACCTTATATTACCTCGACGCTTCAACAAGCGGCGAGTACGCGACTTGGCTACGGTGTAAAACGTACCATGGGCTTGGCGCAACGTCTGTATGAAGCGGGTTATATTACCTACATGCGTACTGACTCAACGAACTTGTCAAAAGATGCCGTTGAAGCAGCGCGTGATTTCATCAGTAACGAGTACGGTGATAACTATTTGCCAAGCAAGCCGAATGTATACGGTAGCAAGGGCAATGCACAAGAAGCGCACGAAGCGATCCGTCCATCAAGTGTTGATGTGAAAGCAGAAAACCTTGAAGGTGTCGACCAAGACGCGATCAAACTGTATGACCTAATTTGGCGTCAGTTTGTGTCATGTCAGATGGTACCGGCTAAGTACGATTCGAGCACAATCACGGTTAAAGCTGGCGATTTCACCTTAAAAGCGAAAGGCCGTACCATGCGTTTTGCTGGTTGGACACATGTTCAGCGTCCATCTGGTAAAAATGAAGATACCACACTGCCTCTGGTTAGCGTTGGTGATAACTTGAAGCTTGAGTCACTCGAACCTAAGCAACACTTCACGAAGCCGCCTGCGCGCTTTACAGAAGCTGCTTTGGTTAAAGAGCTTGAGAAACGTGGCATTGGTCGTCCATCGACTTATGCATCGATTATCTCGACGATTCAAGATCGCGGTTATGTGCATGTTGAACAGCGTCGTTTCTACGCTGAGAAAATGGGTGAGATTGTTTCTGACCGCCTAGATGAAAGCTTTGCTGACCTAATGGATTACGATTTTACCGCCCGTATGGAAGGTAACCTCGATAAAATTGCAGAAGGTGAAGCAAGTTGGAAGGGCGTGCTTGATAATTTCTTCAGCGACTTTACATCAGAGCTTGAAAAAGCCGAGTTGGATGAAGCTGAAGGTGGCATGAAGCCAAATAATATCGTAATAACCGATATTAAATGTCCGACCTGTGAGCGTCCGATGGGTATTCGTACCGCATCAACAGGCGTGTTCCTAGGTTGTTCTGGTTATGCATTGCCGCCGAAAGAACGTTGTAAAACAACCATTAACTTGGGCGACGAAGACGGTATCGTCAATGTGCTTGAGGAAGACGTGGAAACTGCCGCACTGCGTGCGAAGAAGCGTTGTCCAAAATGTAGTACAGCGATGGATGCTTATTTGATTGACCAAGATCGTAAGCTACATGTTTGTGGTAACAACCCAGGTTGTGATGGCTACATTGTCGAAAAAGGTGAATTTAAGCTTAAAGGTTATGAAGGACCGCTTATCGAATGTGATAAGTGTGGTTCTGATATGGAGCTTAAAAATGGCCGATTCGGTAAGTACATGGGTTGTACTAACGAAGAATGTAAGAATACACGGAAGATCTTGAAGAGTGGCGAGATTGCACCGCCGAAGGAAGATCCAGTTCACTTACCTGAACTGCCTTGTACTCAAGATACTGATGCTTACTTTGTATTACGCGATGGTGCGTCTGGCTTGTTCATGGCCGCAAGTACGTTCCCTAAATCACGTGAAACCCGCGCGCCGTTAGTTGAAGAATTAGTTCGCTTCAAAGACCGTTTGTCTCCGAAGTTTACTTATTTAACTGACGCGCCAACGGAAGACCCAGATGGTCGTCCTACCGTTGTTCGATTTAGCCGTAAGACTAAAGAGAACTATGTTCGTTCTGAAATTGAGGGTAAACCTTCAGGCTGGACGGGCTTATACATCGACGGTAAGTGGGAAATTACGGATAAGCGTAAGAAGCCGAAGAAAGAAAAAGAAGAAAAATAAAAAAAACCGCCGAAAGGCGGTTTTTTTATATCTTAGCGAAGCTTAAATATTGCCAGCCAATAAAACGATATGAATCACTATGCTGTCATTAAAGCGGGTACACCACTGTGAAAGCGGAATGCATCGTCTGGGGTGTTGATTAACTCTGCTTCTTTACGGCCTATAAGTGCGATACGGTCAGAAATATCAGTACCCGCAATTTGCTCTGCGAGTTTCAAGTAGTCCTGATAGTGGCGAGCCTCTGAGCGTAATAGCGAGATGTAAAACTTCTTTAACTCATCATCTAAATAAGGTGCTAGCTTGGCAAATCGCTCACACGAACGCGCCTCGATGAATGCACCGATAATCAGTTTATCAATCAGGGTTGCAGGCTCATGAGTACGAACGGTTTTCATGAGCCCTTTCGCATAGCGTCCTGCCGTCATGTTTGAATAAGGGATCTCACGACTTGCCATGATATCAAGCACCTGCTCAAAGTGGTGAAACTCTTCTTTGATTAATCGCACCATCTTGTCGATAAGCTCTTGCCCGAAAGGACAGTCCGATTTAGGTGTTAATGGTGCGGATAAGCCATTCTTTTTACCATGAAAGGCACCTGTTTGGCGGACTTTGCCATAAACAAAGTCTTCATAAGGCTTTGCCCATTCCAGTAGCGCTTGGCCACTCTTGGCATCAACGGCGTATTTTCGAATCAGAAAAATGGCAGTCTGGCTGGCTTTAAGCTCACAGTTACAGTGATCGACTAAAAGTGGCACTAAGTTTTCTGGTTTAGTGGCTTCTGCAATCCATTCATCAGGCGTTGAGCAGTGTAAAAATTGTATAATCGGGGTCAGTAGTTCATCGATCATGCGTTGAGTGCTATCCATAATGCTTTTTTGTTGAGCCTTGATATTTATGCGATGCCTAAAGAGCAGCTGCGATTTGTTAGTGGGCTGATTATAACAAAAAGTCGCAGGGGCAGAGAATGGCCTTTTGGGTTACAGGGAGATGGCGAGATCATTACAGCACTAATTATTTGCATGCCTAATGGGCATAAGAGGCGTTGTTACTTGGATGATTAATTTTGCTTATTAGCGAAAAGATGCTTAGTCTACTAAAGAGTTTGTTAATAAGTTGTGACGCAGCTGCGCGCAGATTAGGTAAAGAATTCATAACAAAGGAATGGACATGATTAAACCGTTATCGCTTGCCCTTATTATTGCTGGTACATCGTTTAACAGTTATGCCAGTGAATGTGGCGATGTCACTATTGCAGATATGAATTGGAGCTCTGCGACCTTAATTGCCAATGTTGATAAGTTTATTCTTGAACATGGTTATGGTTGTAATGCCGAGCTAGTACCAGGCGATACGATGCCAACGGGTACATCGATGATCGAGAAAGGTGAGCCTGATATTGCCCCTGAGCTATGGAGCAATTCGATGAAAGCAGCACTTGATCGCGGCGTAGAAGAGGGCCGGTTGCGTTATGCTGGTGCTAGCTTATCGGACGGTGGAGAAGAAGGGTTCTGGGTACCAGATTACATGGTTGAAAAAGATCCATCACTCGCCACGATCACTGGTATTAAAGCAAACGCTAAGTTATTCATCCACCCAGAAGACCCTGATCGTTCGGCATTTTTTGGCTGTCCAGCCGGTTGGAATTGTCAAATCACCGCAGGTAACTTATTTAGGGCAATGAAGCTAGATGACGCTGGATTTGATTTGATTGATCCGGGCTCTGGCGCGGGATTGGCAGGTTCAATTGCTAAGGCTTATGAACGTCAAGAACCATGGTTTGGGTACTATTGGGCGCCGACAGCCATTTTAGGTAAATACAAAATGGTCAAAGTTGATTTTGGATCCGGTATCGATGAAGAGCATTATAAAGCCTGTACCGCAAATGCTGATTGCCTTGACCCTAAAGTAACCATGTACCCACCATCGGCTGTTGATACCATAGTGACTGAAACCTTCGCTAAGCGTGCTCCCAAAGCGCTGGCTTATCTTGAAGCGCGATCTTTTACTAACGCCCAGATGAACGAGTTATTGGCATGGATGGAAGATAATCAGGCCGATGGTGAAATCGCAATGGAAGAATTTTTGAATGAGAATGAAGCGACGTGGACAGCTTGGGTTAGCCCTGAAGTTGCCAAAAAAGTGAAACAAGCTTTATCTGAGTTGTAATTGTTTTCATTCTCAGTAGAAACGACCCTATATTGATATAGGGTCGCCTACAAAAATGACAATTGGAAAATCATCTCAGCACCATCCTGCGGTGATTTTTTTGTATACGAGATGATTCCACGGCACCCTGCAGCACCTTGGAGATCAGTACTTATGAGCCAGCCAAAGGAACAAGAAACATCAGCCGTGCCGCTGATCAGTGTTCGCGGTTTGTTTAAGGTTTTCGGTCCCGATTCAGAAAACGTATTGAAGAAAGTAAAAGCAGGGCAATCGAAAGATGACATCCTTCAATCTACAGGTCATACCGTCGGGCTAAGCGATATTAATCTCGATATTTACCCTGGAGAAATTTTTGTCGTTATGGGGCTATCAGGCTCGGGTAAATCGACGCTTATCCGTCACTTTAACCGTTTGATTGAGCCGACAGAAGGTGTGATTGAAGTCGAGGGTACGGATGTTGTAAGTCTCAATGAAAAGGCATTACAACAGTTTCGACGCGATAAAATGTCGATGGTCTTCCAGCGTTTTGGATTGATGCCTCACCGAACAGTTTTGCAGAATATTGCTTACGGTTTGCATGTCCAAGGGGTAGCTAAAGCCGAACGAGAAAATACGGCTCAGTACTGGTTAGAAACAGTGGGGCTTGATGGTTATCAAAGTCATTATCCAGCAAGTCTTTCTGGTGGTCAGCAGCAGCGGGTTGGGTTGGCTCGGGCATTATGCACCGATGCCGAAATTTTGCTAATGGATGAAGCATTTTCAGCGCTTGATCCACTTATTCGTAGCGAGATGCAAGATCAACTGATTGAACTGCAAGAGAGGCTGCATAAAACGATTGTGTTTATTACCCATGATCTTGATGAAGCGCTTAGACTTGGCGATCGAATTGCGATTCTTCGGGATGGTGAAGTGGTTCAGCAGGGGAAGCCTTTCGATATCCTATTAAACCCTGCTGATGATTATGTAGCAGCCTTTGTCAAAGATGTTAACAGGGCAAGAGCTTTAACGGTTGAAACCGTTATGAAACCACAGGTAGTGCGCATTTCAGCTGAAACCATTGGTGAGGCGATAAAACAAATGCGCATGGCACCAGAGGATTACGGCTATTACATTAGTGATGATGGTTATCAAGGTGTCATCACACAGCAAAGCTTGGAAGAAGTGGACGAACAGGATTATGGCAATGCCATTGACCCATTGATGTTAGAAAATGTGCCAGCAGTACACGCAAAGGCTTTGTTAGAAGCCGTGATCCCTGAAACGCTAGACAGCAAACACCCATTGCCAGTGATTAATGCAGACGGTGAAATTGAAGGGTATTTATCCCGTACAACGCTGGCCGAGGTACTGAGTGAGCAAGGGAAAATGGGGCGAGGTGATGGTGGTGGCGAAAAAAAGCCTCGAAGTGAAGACTTAGCCGCTTAAAGATTCTGTGCGGTTTTATGAATTTAGTAGGTATAAAAAAGGTCACCTTGTGTGACCTTTTTTATGGTTATTGGGCGGCGTGGAGAAGAGTTACCACTTCCGTTTGGGTTGAAAGAGCACATCAATGTCATCATGCTCTTTATCCATCAACTGCTGGCGTTCATGCTCATGGTTACGACTTTGGCTATTGTCAATGTCGTTTAACATCTGTTGTAGCTTTTCGCGCGCTTGATTTGCATAGGTGTCGTTTTTAGTTGCGAGTGCGTCAATGCCTTTTTTCAGCAACTGTTTAGATGTACCCAGTTGGCGTTTAATACGCGCATCGTTGGCGCGTTTGATAACATTTTCAATGTTAATCCGAAGCTGAATACCTTCCAAACGGGCGTTCTCAGCCACAAAGGCTTGCGTGGGCATCCGGCCTTTACTGTGTTCGCCTTTAATGACAACTTTTAGGCGCTTGACCAACTGTAGCATGCCAATGGCTTGCTTATCGGTTGTTGGTACTTTAAAACTGGCGACATCTGCGTTCGAGTAGTTTTCTTGCAGTTGACGGATTTGTTCACCAACATTTTTGATGCGTTGTGGAAGAGACTTATCAGAGGTATCAACTTCATACATGCTTTCTAGCGAAGAAAGTACCCGTTGGTTTAAGCAAACCAGTAACTCTTTGCTATAAGGAAGGTGGTGGGCATTACCGATCAAGTCTTCAGTAGCGTCAATAATCGCAATAAACCGTGCAAGCTCTTGTTGTTTACTGCTTTCTAGTTTCTGTCGGTACTGAATTATGATGTTGTAACCAACAATCAAGATCAGTAGTAGACTTACTAGGCCTATGATTAGTGGCATACTCATAAGTTACATCGATCATCCGTGCTTATATTTAAGCCTTATAAGATACACCATCTACCAAGTAGGGCATAGTGTTGTTGTGCTTTTTGCGCCCTTTAAGTAGCAAGCGATTGATAACTAAAGACAGAGGCGATGCGTTTCTTCCATATTTATAATGTTATGCGATGTAAAGTGGATGGAGTGGGTGTCTTTAATCACAAACGCTATGAAAATAGAACATTTAGCGCTATAACGGGATGTAATACATGCTTGCATTGATATAATGGACTATACAATTAGGCGGTGCCATGAAATTACAACAATTAAGGTATATCGTTGAGGTTGTTAATCATAACCTTAACGTTTCTTCAACGGCTGAAAGCCTCTATACGTCACAGCCTGGTATTAGTAAGCAAGTACGCTTGTTAGAGGATGAACTCGGTATTCAGGTCTTCGAACGTTGTGGTAAGCATCTGACGAAAGTGACCCCTGCTGGGCAGGAAATAATTAAAATTTCACGAGATATTCTTTCTCGGGTTGATAGCATTAAGTCAGTTGCTGGTGAACATACTCACCCTGAAATGGGTACTTTAAACATCGCAACAACCCATACTCAAGCGCGCTATGCGCTGCCATCGGTGATCCAAGGTTTTATTAACCGCTATCCGAAAGTATCGCTACATATGCATCAAGGAGCGCCATCGCAGTTAGCTGAAGCAGTGTCGAAAGGGACAACTGATTTTGTGATTGCTACTGAAGCGCTGCACCTCTATCAAGAGATGATCATGTTACCTTGTTATCACTGGAATCGTTCTATTGTGGTAAAAGCTGATCATCCACTCGCGCAAAAATCTGAAATTACCATTCATGATTTAGCTGCCTACTCTTTGGTTACTTATGTCTTCGGTTTTACTGGCCGCTCTGAACTTGATAGCGCCTTTAACCGTTCGGGTTTAACACCAAGGATAGTGTTTACTGCGACCGATGCGGACGTGATTAAAACTTATGTCCGATTGGGGGTTGGGGTTGGGGTTATTGCCAGCATGGCGATTGACCCTGTGATCGACAGCGATTTGGTGGCGATTGATGCGAGCCATATTTTTGAAGCAAGTACGACTAAGATTGGTTTCAAAAAAGGCACCTTCTTGCGTACATATATGTATGACTTTATGGCGCGGTTTGCTCCACACCTGTCAAAAAGTGTTATTGACCAAGCCGTTGAATTAAAAACTAACGCTGAAATTGAAGCGATGTTTGCGAATATTGAGCTGCCAGTTAAATAGTTCATTTATTCTTTAAAAAGAACACATATAGAAAGGTGACCGCTGGGCACCTTTTCTTTCTTATATTGAAACAGTCTCTTTCTGCTCATTGATGCGGTATTAGTATACAATACCTGCGATTTGTCTGACCTTCGCAGAGTACACCATGTTTGCCCCGCTTTTTATCCAGCTAGATGCCGTCTTAGCTGATACCCGTGAATTTTGGCAGTTTATGCCGTTTTCGGTTCATTACGCCGAATGGGAAGAAAAACATCCTGAATTATGCCAATGGTTAGGTCAGTTAAGTGATCAGCAGCTCGCTGATTACCTCAGTGATCCACAGGCATTAGCCAACGCTTTGCTCCCTTTTATTCCTCAAGCGGCATTACTTCATCGTTTGTCACAGGTGAATGAGTTATCGCAAACAGAGCGAGTACCCCAAAAAGGTATCGATGTTGGGATCCCCGGGCGAAAGTGGCAACAATTAATCGCGTTCAATGGTGCGTTGCCTGCGTTGAAATTACCTTGGCTTGAATGGTGTGCTGGTAAGGGGTACCTAGGTCGAGTGTTAAGCGCAACACATCAGGCACCCGTTGTCAGTTTAGAGTGGCAGCAGGCACTGTGTGATAGCGGCTCTGTTGCGGCGAAGAAGCTAGGCTTACCGATGACATTTGTACAGGGCGATGCTTTTTCTTCTGAAAGTGAGCAGTTTATTCAGCCTCAACAGCATGCTGTAGCGCTTCATGCGTGTGGCGATTTGCATGTGTCGTTGCTGCAGCGAGTGGCGAATAAGCAAGGAAAGGCGGTTAGCATATCACCTTGTTGTTACCACCTAATCCGAAGCCAGATGTATCAACCGATGTCCTCTCTGGCAATGCAAAGTGACTTAGCACTGTCTAAGCATGATTTACGCCTGCCGTTGCAAGAAACGGTTACAGCGGGTAATCGGGTTAGGAATTTACGGTTTATCGAAGTGAGTTTTCGTTTGGGCTTTGATAGCTTGCAAAAGCAAGTACTCGCAAGTGAAGAATATATGCCAGTGCCAAATGTACAAAAAGCATTGTTGAATGATGGTTTTGAAGCATTTTGTCATTGGGCGGCAGAGAAAAAGACACTCACCCTGCCAGACGATATTGATTTCGCACATTGGCAGCAGCAGGGCGAGCAGCGGTATTATTGGGTCGAGCGTCTTGAGCTTGTGCGCCAGCTATTTCGTCGCCCGCTTGAAATGTGGTTGGTCTATGACCGTGCTTGCTTTATGGAAGAGTCAGGTTACAGCGTTACCGTCGGGACGTTTTGTGACAAGCCGATCACCCCAAGAAACTTACTTATACATGCGGAGTTAAAAAAATAAATGGAACTAACGACACTCTTATACTGTGCGCTGGCATTAGCGGCTGGATGCTTTATCCAGAGTACAGTCGGATTTGGGATGGCAATTGTTGCAGCCCCCATTGTGTTCATATTTGAGCCTCGCTTTGTTCCCGGGGTGATAACACTCGTTGGTTTAGTACTTGCGCTAATCAATATGTGGCAGTACCGCTCAATGCTATCTTTTAAAGGGTTAGGGGCAGCGTTTGTTGGCCGAGTGCCTGGTACCATTGTTGCTGGGGTGATGTTGCTTTATATCTCGGTCGAATCTCTGTCGTTAGTCTTAGGCGTTGGTGTATTACTTGCTGTCGCGATTAGCTTATTAAAAGTACGTGTTCGGCCAACCAATAAGTCGTTATTCTGGGCTGGATTCGTGTCAGGGGTGATGGGGACGAGTACCAGTATTGGTGGTCCACCTATGGCTTTAGTACTACAGCATGCCGAGGCAGGTAAATTACGGGCAAATCTTGCTGGTTTCTTTGCTTTCAGTTGTGTGCTGTCACTTATTACATTATCTGCAACAGGCCACTTCAGCTGGTGGCATTTTAAATATGGCATGATGATCATGCCAGTGCCTGTTTTAACGTCGTTATTTGCCTATCGTATTCAACACTTGATTAAAGCAGAGTGGCTACGTTATGCCTTGTTAGTACTTTGTTCTGTTGCGGGTGTCATTTCAATTTGGCAAGGTATTTCACCACCAACAACGGTGTAATACCAACCTACATAAGTACTTGATCAGTCTTACTGGTTAAAACCGTTGTTCTCTACGTTAGAGATTTTGTAATTAGAACCACTAGTTACTGCAATCTCTGCCTTGATAACAACAATTTTTCCTGCGTAATACTTAGATCAATTACTTATCCAGATTGGTATAAGACTAACGTCATCAAGAAAAATGAAAGGCCAGCCGTTTTCACTGCTGGCCTTTCGTTTTATGTGCATTGATCAGAGGAAGGGGCATGGTCTTTATCAAGCACCAAGCAGATCAATGTATAGATGGAATTTCATTGAGTAAGCTGAAGTTTCTGTCTTCATGTTCAGATGCTGGCATTGGACGGCCCAAGTAATACCCTTGACAGAAGTCAAACCGGCATTGTTGGAGGTATCTTAGTTGTGCTTCGGTTTCAACGCCTTCAGCCACCACTTTTAAATCCAACTTTTCACAGATAGCCCTCGTCGCTTCTATGATGGCTTGGCTGCCTTTGTGTTCACCTTGCACGAAACTTTGGTCAAGTTTAACGGTGCTAATTGGCAAGTCTTGAAGCTGAGAGAGCGAAGAGTAGCCTGTACCAAAATCATCGAGATAAAGCTCAAGGCCCAGTGAAGCAAGATCATCAAGGCACTGCTTGGCCTCGTCATAATCTTGCAGCATAGTGGATTCGGTTAATTCAAGGGCTAGGTGTGACGCTGGGATTTGATACCGATGTAAGAAAGACTCAATCGTTGGCGCTAGGCTTGATTGTAATTGTGACCTTGATAGATTGACGCTCATAATGAAATCTTCACTGTATTTTTTGCGCCATTTTGCCAGTTGTTTACAGGCTTTTTTAATGATCCATTTCCCAAGAGGGACGATTTGCCCTGTTTCTTCCGCAAGTGGAATAAACTCTCCAGGAGAGACTTGCCCCAGCTCCTCATCATGCCAACGGATCAGTGCTTCAAAGCCTTTTAGTTTTTTTGATTTCATATCAACGATCGGTTGATAGTAAAGCTCGAATGCTTCGGCTTCTAACGCGACGGTCAGGTGATGGCGTAATGTCATCTTTCGGTAGAGAGCATCGGCCATATCGGGAGAAAAGTGGTGGCTGCGATTACGACCTCGAAGTTTAGCGCGATGCATCGCCATGTCAGCTTGGGTGACTAAGGTTTCAATATCTTTGGCATCAGTCGGGTAATTTGCTGTACCAATACTGCAGCCGATAGACAACTCTCCCACTTCATTTAGATGGAATGGGCGATTCAACGCGGTAATAATTTGTTTCGCAAACTGAGCTGGGTCTTTAATTTTGCGATGCTCAGCTTGGATGATGAACTCATCACCGCCAAAGCGAGCTAGTAGCCCCTTAAACTTCAACTCCTCTTGCAAGCGAATTGCAATGGCTCGTAATAGTTTGTCACCAATGGCGTGACCATAGGTGTCATTAACAAGTTTGAAACCATCGATGTCCAAAAAAAGCAGACTAAAAGGTTGTTGATTATGTAGGTTATTAATAATGGCGTTGGTTATGCCGCGGCGATTGAGTAGCCCAGTCATGAAGTCATGCTCGGCATTATACTTCGCTCTATGTTGTTGCTCTATTTCTTGGCTGATATCAATAAGGCTAAGTAATAGCCGCTGCTGTTCATGTAGCCATTTTCCTTCAACATTAAACCAGTGGTGGGTTTTACCTGCCCAACAAAGCTTTTTAGTTTTGATGGCCTCGCCATTTTGGCTTTTAAGGAGCCAATGGTCGGATTGTTGTATGTCACCCAAAAAGCTGGCTAGATCTTGGAGGTGTGGGCCATAAGAATGAGTAAATGCATCATTTGCGCTGATAAGCTCACCACTCTTGTTAAAGAGTAGTGCTAAATTTGTCGTGTTTGATTGGGCAAGCTCTTTTCGGAGGATGGATTCTTCGGATATTACTTCAACAAGCATACCGAGCTTTCCATTACCCAGCGGAATACCAGAAAAGTGACATAATGCTTTTTTTGCAATTTTGTTCGGAGAGAAATACCACCACGTTTTTATTACCTCACCTTTTTCGAAGCGACGTTGATAGCCATCAAGCGTGGCACAAACGGCCTCCGACATGTCGAGACTTAAGTCACGTGATGATAACTCATTCGGACAGGATGTTTCCCATAACGGTAACGATGCTGAATTAGCCCAAATTATTTTTTTATTTTGAAAATCGAAAACCCAAACCGGTGATTGCAGGTATTCAAAAAGCGAAAAGGTATGGTTCATTACCAGTGCTTATACATTAGTTTTTTGATTGTGGCTCAAGATTAACTTAAAAATAGTTATATAAATATATTAATAACGAAAAATCGTGAGATTTATTCATTAATGGCGAGAAAGTGTATGTAATATATTGAATGTAGCAGGCAATGGTGGTTGTTGAGTCGTTTTAAATAGGAATGCTTCACTGGTAATTAAATGCTTATGCAATATTATTTTTTATTTGGTTATCGAATGTCATTTACGTTTTTCTAGCAGAAGAATATTGATTTTAAGAGCGAAGGGTTTAAGGGTGTTTAAATTATAGACATTATGCATCAGCTTAGTCACCTAAGCTAATGCATAATTAAAGTAAGCCTAATTTAGCCAATTGCTGGAATAAGACCAGCCATTTGTAAAAACTGTGCTGAAATAATGAGAACACCAGCTGAAGTTGCAGCGATTAAAGCAGGCTTACCGCCTGAAACTTGGTATTCAGATTCATTTGTTGGGCGTTGTTTACGCTGAACCGTGACCATAGCAACGGGCAAAAAGATAGCCAGAATCACCAGTGCAATAGCTGCAAATCCCAATGCCATGATAAAGCCTTGAGGGTAAAACAAAGCAAAACCAAGTGGTGGCAAGAAGGTAATGAATGCAGTTTGTAGACGGCCGTGTTTTTGACTATCTCGTTTAAAGCTATCTGAGATGAAATCAAACAGACCTAAGCTCACACCTAAAAATGAGGTTGCCAGAGCAAGATCAGCAAAGATAGAGACTGATTGGCTAACCATTGGGTTATCTAACATGATGCTTAATGTACTGATAAAAGCGCCGAGTGTGCTGCTTTCCATCAAATCACTTTGGCTCAATACCCCTTGGCTTGCTATCTGCCAGAAGATGTAAATAACTAACGGTAACGAAGAACCAGTGATCATTACTTTACGTAGCGATTTAATATCCATACCAATGTAACGAACCACTGAAGGGATGCTACCGTGGAAGCCAAAGGAGGTAAATACAACCGGTAATGCTGAAATAATTAACCCTTTCTCGACCGGCATATTGACTAAGTGGCCACCGTCGACATTAGGTACTAGTAAGCTGAGCATGACAATTAGAGCAATGATTTTTAAAGTAAACAATGCACGGTTTACCATATCGACTGAATGTGTGCCAATAGACACGATTGCAGCAATAACAACAGTGAACAAAATAGCACTTGTCTGTGCTGTAACTTCAACCCCAATCCAGTAGTTCAATTTATTATTGAGTTGATCTCCCCCGCCAGCAATGTATGCAGCACAAAGCGAGTACATCAAAAAAGCCACTGCAAAGCTGGCAATAAATTGTCCTTTACGGCCAAGCAATTGGTTAGCAAGAGAGTTAAGCGTGGCTGTTTGATCTGCGTATTGATGTACTTCAAGCATCAATAAGGCGGTGTAAGTCATGAGTAGCCAGATGCTAAACATAATGATAGTGGCTGTGGTAAAGCCGAGTCCAGCAGAGGCCAGCGGTAAGGCAAGCATACCAGCACCAATGGTAGTGCCAGCAATGATCAGCATACTGCCGAAGGTTTTATTTGTAGACATCGTTGTTGTAGCTCCCAGAAAATTCGTAGTTATGTTTGGGAGGTGATAGGCACACCTGTGGTCACTCCCTTTAAGGTCTTGGCCACAATGACGGAATCGATGCGTGTAATTAATTGTTTACACACGATTAAGCCATTGTGGCTATCGATAGGGAGTGTAAACGAAGTGGTTTTTCATGCTTAATTCTCTATTTGTCGTTGTAAATACCAGTTTTAAGGTATTTATTAATCATTGATACTGGGTGTGCACCTTATAGTGCCACTAATGAACTGTCAACTTTTGCGTTTTTTGCTGTAAATATTTATGTACGATTTGGCGTTATGTGAATGAAGGCATGATAACGTGATGAAGTGTTGATAATTGACACGCGTAAAAGTGCCAAAGCTTTATTAAATAAGACTAGTATGTAAGATCATAAGAAAACCAATAAAAACAGAGGGAAGTATGTTACAGGTAGCAATGATCAGTACCGGAGAAGAAGTGCTGCACGGTGATATCACCGACACCAATGCCGCTTGGTTATCACGTGTGTTCTTTGAGCAGGGTTTTGCTATGACTCGGCGCACAACGGTAGGTGACCAACTTGAGATGCTGGCTAAAGAGATTGAGCACTGTAGCTTGACTGCCGATGTTGTGGTGGTGAATGGTGGACTAGGGCCAACAACGGATGACTTAACTGCCCAAGCTGCTGCAATTGCGGCTGATGTCGGTTTGGAGCTATCTGAATATTGGGTAGCTGAAATGATGGCTAAATATGCCAAGCTTAATCGAGTGATGCCTGAAACGAACCTCAAGCAAGCGATGCTGCCAGAAGGTGCTGAGCTGCTTGATAATCCAGTGGGAACGGCGTGTGGCTTTGCCATGCACCTAAACCGTGCTTGGATCTTTTTTACGCCGGGTGTACCAAGTGAATTTAAAGTAATGACCCATGAGCAAATTATCCCAAGGTTTATCGGCAGTTTCTCCAGCGATCAAGCGAAGGACTGTCATCGCTTATATACCTTTGGCCTATCAGAATCAGGCATAGGCCAGACGTTACAAAATATAGCATTACCTGATGGGTTTGAATTTGGCTACCGTTCATCATTACCGTTCATTGAGGTGAAGATTTTTTGCCCTCGAGAGCACGCTGAAGCCGATGCAATTAAAGAACAAGTAAGAGACTTACTTGGCGACAACATCGTTGGCATTGAGCAACCTTTGCTTGAGGAAGTTTCAAATCTGCTGACTAAAACCGAGTATTCGCTAACAATTGCAGAGCAAGCTACGGGTGGCTTTTTAACGAGCTGGGTGCATGATGCCCCAGAGATGAGAGCGCACATCCAGAAAGCATGGGTCTTGGGTGATGAAAAGACCGTTGAGCATACCCAAGATGAGCAGCTAGGGGCTGTGTTGGCCATTGCTGCCGCTGCGCGTGATAATGCCTGTAATGGCGAAAACATAACGGGAGGTGGCATTATTATGGCATCAGGGAAGCTGCATGATGGCCAAGTGGCTGTTGTTCTGTCGACCCCTGAAGGTGATTGGGCACAGGTGATCACTACTAAGCGTCAATATGCCAGCCGAGATTTCCGTTATGTTTTATCGACAGTTATGCTCGATATGCTGCGTCGCTGGCTATCAGGAAAAGACGTAATAGGTCAGTATGAATCGTTAACGCGAATAGATGAAGCGTATATTGTTAGCGAAAAGCAAAACGAAGGGTAGGCAAGACTAGCAAGGTAGAAGAAGAAGCCTTCTGATCAGACGGCTTTCTTAACTGTTTTATCTTGTACCTGTTGAGGTAGTTGATAGCTAAATTCAAGCGTGACATCTGCTTTGGGTATCGCAGAGCAAGCGAGAATTTCATTGGGCGCGATGAATGCCATACTGTCTTGTTGGGCGACAGCACCAGCAGTTAACTTGCAGCGACAAGCACCACACATACCATTACGGCATTGGTATTCTGGTTGAAAACCTGCATTTTCAAGTTGGTTGAGCAGAGGCTCACGGCTATTGCCGTGAACCTCGATACCATTAACGTTAATGGTGACTCGACTCATAGTTCGAAGTCGCCCAAATCATCGGCACTTACATCGTTGTCAATTTGGCCAACAAGGTAAGAGCTGATCTCTGCTTCTTGCGGGGCAACTTGGACATTGTCTGATGATAACCATGAATTTATCCACGGGATTGGGTTTTGAGTTGCCCCTGGGTAGGCATGCTCAAGACCCACAGCAGCCATACGTAGGTTAGAAATATATTCTACGTATTGGCACAAAATGTCTTTGTTTAGGCCGATCATCGAGCCATCTTTGAATAGGTATTCTGCCCATTCTTTCTCTTGCTCAGCAGCGTCACGGAAAATGTGGAAGCACTCATCCTTACATTCTTCTGCAATCTCAGCCATTTCAGGATCATCCTGACCAGTACGCAGCAAGTTGAGAATATGCTGAGTACCGGTTAGGTGCAGTGCTTCATCACGTGCGATAAGCTTAATGATTTTCGCATTACCTTCCATCAGTTCACGTTCAGCAAAAGCAAATGAACAAGCAAAGCTGACATAGAAGCGAATGGCTTCTAGGGCATTAACCGACATCATACAGAGGTACAGCTTTTTCTTTAGCTCACGAAGGCTAATGATGACTGTTTCACCGTTGATGGTATGAGTACCTTCGCCAAGACGATGGTAGTCATTCGTCGCTTGAATAAGCTCATCATAAAACTTTGAAATATCACCAGCACGTTTAGTGATTTGCTCGTTACCCACAATGTCGTCAAACACTGTTGCGGGATCATTCACGATATTACGAATGATATGAGTGTAAGAACGCGAGTGGATAGTTTCAGAGAACGACCAGGTTTCAATCCATGTCTCTAGTTCAGGAATAGAAACGATAGGCAGTAGCGCAACGTTAGGGCTACGTCCTTGAATTGAGTCGAGTAACGTCTGATATTTCAAGTTACTGATGAAAATATGGCGCTCATGATCTGGCAGATTGTTGTAATCAATACGGTCACCAGACACGTCGACTTCTTCTGGTCGCCAGAAAAAGCTAAGCTGCTTTTCAATCAGCTTTTCAAATATTTCAAATTTTTGTTGGTCATAACGGGCAACGTTGACAGGCTGGCCAAAGAACATTGGCTCTTTAAGTTGATCGTTATTAGTTTGACAGAAAGTGCTATATGCCATCTTATCCTCAACATGAATGGGAGCCGGAGCTCCCATTATTTTAAACTGGTTAAATCTTACAGCTTGTGCAGTCGTCTGCGCCTACATCGCCTTGGCTATCTGATGCACCATCACGGGTGTTGTGATAGTACAAGGTCTTCACGCCGAGTTTATACGCTGTAAGCAGGTCTTTTAGCAAGAGTTTCATCGGAACTTTACCACCCGGCTGGCTGCTTGGGTCGTAATTGGTGTTCGCAGAGATGGCTTGATCGATGAACTTTTGCATAATACCAACTAATTGTAAGTAGCCGTCATTGCTGCCAATGTTCCAAAGTAACTCATAGTTGTCTTTGTATTTGTTGTACTCAGGTACTACCTGCTTCAAAATGCCGTCTTTCGATGCCTTAACTGATACGAAGCCACGTGGTGGCTCAATACCGTTAGTCGCATTTGAAATTTGCGATGATGTTTCTGATGGCATAAGAGCAGATAAGGTAGAGTTACGAAGACCGTGCGTTTTAATTTCTTCACGCAATGTTTCCCAGTCGTAACGCAGTTCTGCAGAACAAACCTTGTCGATATCTTTTTTATAAGTATCGATAGGTAGAATACCTTGTGCATACGTTGTTTCATTGAATGCAGGGCAAGCACCTTGCTCTTTCGCCAAACCAACTGATGCCTTCAGCAAGTAGTATTGCATTGCTTCGAATGCTTCATGCGTTAGGTTATTAGCACTACCGTCAGAGTATCGAACACCGTGCTTCGCAAGGTAGTAAGCAAAGTTGATAACACCAACACCTAATGTTCGACGGTTCATGGTTGAACGGCGAGCTGCTGGCAGTGGGTAATCTTGGTAGTCAAGCAGAGCATCAAGTGCGCGTACTGTGAGATCCGAAAGTTCTTCTAGATCGTCAAGTGATTCAATCGCACCCAGGTTGAAGGCTGAAAGCGTACAAAGCGCAATCTCACCATTCTCGTCTTCAACATTGTTCAGTGGCTTGGTCGGCAATGCAATTTCAAGACACAGGTTTGACTGGCGAATTGGGGCAACGCTTGGGTCAAATGGGCTGTGTGTATTGCAGTGGTCAACGTTTTGAATGTAGATACGACCTGTTGAAGCTCGCTCTTGCATTAGCAAAGAGAACAGCTCAATGGCTTTAATGGTTTTACGTTTGATGCTTTCGTCTTGCTCATATTGTGTATATAAGCGCTCGAACTCTACTTGATCGGCAAAGAATGCATCGTATAGACCCGGAACATCTGATGGTGAGAACAGGCTGATGTTCTCGCCTTTGATTAGGCGGGTATACATGAGTTTGTTGATCTGTACACCGTAGTCCATATGACGAACACGGTTTTCTTCAACACCACGGTTATTCTTCAGTACTAGCAGTGATTCAACTTCACCATGCCAAATTGGGTAGAACAGCGTAGCAGCACCGCCACGAACACCACCTTGAGAACAACATTTAACCGCAGTTTGGAAGTACTTATAAAATGGGATACAACCAGTATGGAATGCTTCACCGCCGCGAAT
Source organism: Photobacterium makurazakiensis (assembly GCF_050336715.1). NCBI lineage: Bacteria > Pseudomonadati > Pseudomonadota > Gammaproteobacteria > Vibrionales > Vibrionaceae > Photobacterium > Photobacterium makurazakiensis. The sequence goes on along the minus strand of NZ_JAKJSJ010000009.1, from coordinate 188,634 downwards.
TTCTGAGCCTAATGCACGAATACGACCGGCATTGATACCAATACCTGCACGTTGAGATACGTAGCGAACAATAGAGCTTGCTGTTGCGTTGATTGAATCAAGGCTGTCGTCACATTCGATGAGTACACACGAGCTGAACTGACGTGTAGGAGTACGAACACCCGACATGATCGGCGTTGGAAGTGAAATTTGGAATTGAGACACCGCATCATAGAAACGCTTGATGTAGCTCATACGTGTATCTCGTGGATATTTGCCGAATAGGCAAGCCGCGATCATCATGTACAAGAACTGTGCACTTTCAAAAATTTCACCGCTAACACGGTTTTGTACGAGGTATTTACCTTCTAGCTGCTTAACGGCTGCATAAGAAAAGTTCATATCACGCCAATGGTCGATGTAAGTGTCCATCAACTCGAATTCTTCTTTGGAATAGTCTGCAAGTAAGTGCTGGTCATACTTACCTGTCTCTACCAAAGTGGTAACGTGCGTATAAAGTGCTGGTGGCTCGAATTGGCCATACGCTTTTTTACGTAAGTGGAAGATAGCAAGACGTGCCGCAAGATATTGATAATCTGGCGTTTCTTCTGAGATTAAATCAGCCGCTGCTTTAATGATGGTTTCGTGGATGTCTTCAGTCTTGATCCCTTCATAAAACTGAATATGTGATTTTAGTTCAACCTGTGAAACCGACACATTCTCTAGGCCTTCTGCGGCCCAGGTAATTACTCGGTGGATTTTATCCAGATCGATACTTTCTTTGCGTCCATCACGCTTGGTAACAGTGAGCTGTTGATTCATTTTTGGTCTTTTTCCCAGATAATCGTCTATAGCAGTGTTTTTTGAAACTTTAAGCAACCAGACTGGTAAAGAACGTGATCTTAACTCGATTTCTGTTTGCTGTTCCAAACACTATATATTGGGGTGTTGAGCTTATAAGGTTACAAGATAGTGATGATGTGGGGTTAATGCAAGGTGGTAATTTTTAACCGGCTGTGGATAACATGGGGATTCATAAAACAAAGTTAGTACCTACTAACCTATTTGCTCAAGTGTGACAATATCATAGAGAAATGCAAAAAAAATTTAGAAAATAAAAAAAGAGAATATAAAAAAAAAACTTGATTTTCACCCCTTATTCTACATGTTTAATGAGGGGTGTTTTTTTGGTTATTTATTGGCTAGTTAGCCCTGTAACTTCTATGCATTAATGAGGCTGATTAAGTCTTCTGGGTGCGCTAATATCGCTTCAGCTTGCCAGTCGGTTGGTGTATGTGCCTCACCGATATACCCCCAGCCTGCCACATAACCTTGCATGTTGGCGGCGTTCGCTGCAATCATATCTTTTTCTATATCACCGATATATATGCACTCTTCATGGTGTATGCCTAGTTTTTCACTGGCGTGAAGCAATGGCGCTGGGTGAGGCTTTGCCACGTTCAGAGTATCGCCGCAGATAACCGTTTGTGCTCGCATCAGCTCAGGAAAGAAAGGCAGCAGCATTTCGGTTAGAAATGTAGGCTTATTTGTCATGATCCCCCATGGAATTTTCTGTTGTTCTAGGTGAGACAATAGCTGAGGAATACCGTGATATAACGAAGTAGATACACAGATGTTCTGCTGGTAGTAATCGAGAAACTGTTGTCGAAGCTCGAGTGGGTTAAGATAGTCAGGAATTTGGCCAAAACCAGCAGTCAGTAAGCCTTTTGCTCCGTAGCTTGTATTTGCCTGTATTTGATGCTCTAAAAGAGGAGGCTGATCATAGTCGGCTAATACTTTATTGGCGGCTTCTGCCATATCAGGGGCGGTATCAAGCAAAGTGCCATCGAGATCAAATAGAACTGCTTTAATTGTTGTGGGCATAAGACGCATCCTTGTCATGCAATGAATAGGGGCATACTCAAAAGGCTTCAAAGTGCTGTGATTTAGAGACGTTACAACAGACCCCATACGTGATGCATGAGGGAATGAGCGAGCCTTTTAATGATATGAATAAGTGTAGTGCGAGGTAGGGGGGGTGTACAAGGGAGTCGGTTACTCCCTTGTTCAAATTGCTTAAGGCTTAACAGTATGTACGATGTAATTTACATCTACGTTCTTACCTAGCCAGTATTTATCCGTTAACGGGTTGTAGTGTAAACCGGTTATGTGGCGATCTTGCAATGGCGTTCGGTCGATCATTGAAAGTAGCTCGGATGGGCGGATAAACTTTTGATGGTCATGCGTACCTTTAGGTACAAGCTTAAGCAGTTGCTCTGCACCAACAATCGCAAAAAGGTAAGACTTGATATTACGGTTTAATGTAGAGAAAAACACATGCCCACCTGGTTTCACCATTTTTGCGCATGCCGCTATGACAGAGGCGGGATCTGGTACATGTTCTAGCATTTCCATGCAAGTAACCACATCGTAAGTCTCTGGATAGAGCTCAGCTTGCTCTTCTGCAGTGCGCTGGACATATTCTAATTTTGTTCCAGTCTCCAAAGCATGAAGTCTGGCAACTGTTAGGGGTTCTTTACCCATATCAAGGCCAGTTACATCGGCACCTTCAACCGCCATACTTTCAGCTAAAATGCCACCACCACAGCCAACGTCCAGTATCTTTTTGCCGAACAGGCCATCGGCATGATCAATAACAAAATTCAGACGAAGGGGGTTGATCTGGTGTAAAGGCTTAAATTCACCTTCAAGATCCCACCAACGGGAGGCCATTTCTTCGAATTTACTGATTTCTGCCGGATCGACATTCAACTGCTTGGTCATCTTCTGTAGCCATTGTCCATATAGGTACGGGCATTATAGCGAAGGAAGGTAGCAGATTGCGAGAGGTAAGGTTATTAAAATAAAGCGGGGAAGTTAAGGTTTTTATTCGGTGTTTAAAATAGGAGTTAGGGTCTGTCTCGCCTGTGACATCGACAGCTTTTATGGGGTGTAACAGACCCTTCTAAACAATCCTTGTTAGCATGTTTGATTACTCTACAGGATCAATCATTGCTAATTGCATCATATCAGCCTGCACTGCGCCAGTTGAAACAGTAACTGCGGCTAAAATGAGCATTAAAAGGTATTTTCCGCCGATAACACACATGCCGATTGTAGTGATTGCTTTGCCTAACATATTGACCTCACTTAAATGTACTATTTATGAAAACTAAGTTCTCGTCTTTTTCTAAAGCTGATTCTACGCTTGTTGCAGAAGCAAATATTGATAATGATCAGTTTTCTATTCAGCAAAGAGTCAGCATGTTGAGATAAGTGCATAAATAGTACCTGGGTCGTATTTTTACAATTGGTTGCAATTTGTGCAGATGTAAAACGATTAGAAAAACGCAGTTGAATGAAAAGTGAGCGGCTAGAGTTGTTTTTTTTAAATTTGCCTTTTAGCTTTTTCTTTATTTCGCTAAATTACTCACAACATAACGTGTGAAAGGTGTGCCTATTTAGGCTGAAATATGCTATATTTTCGCACCTTGCACGTATGGTACCCAACGTTATAGGTATCGCATTAAATAGGGCTTCCCTTATTAGCGATAGTTATGCTGTTTGGTATACGTATACGACAGAAATTACCTGAGGGATATTGGCTCCATGAGCGATCTTGCAAAAGAGATCACGCCCGTAAACATTGAAGAGGAGCTGAAAGGCTCATACCTCGACTACGCGATGTCAGTTATCGTTGGTCGTGCTCTTCCTGATGTGCGTGATGGCCTTAAGCCGGTACACCGTCGTGTTTTATTCGCGATGAATGTATTGGGCAATGACTGGAATAAAGCATATAAAAAATCTGCCCGTGTGGTTGGTGACGTAATCGGTAAATATCACCCACATGGTGATAGTGCGGTTTACGATACCATCGTACGTATGGCACAACCTTTCTCTCTTCGCTACATGTTAGTTGATGGTCAAGGTAACTTCGGTTCGATTGATGGCGACTCCGCCGCTGCAATGCGTTATACCGAAGTACGTATGTCGAAAATTGCCCACGAATTGCTGGCTGATCTAGATAAAGAAACGGTTGATTTTGTTCCTAACTATGATGGTACAGAACAAATTCCGGCGGTAATGCCAACTAGAATTCCGAACTTGTTAATTAACGGTTCATCGGGTATTGCAGTAGGTATGGCAACCAACATCCCACCCCATAATTTGGGTGAGGTGATTGACGGCTGTCTGGCTTATATCAATGATGAAAGCATCACCATTGATCAGCTAATGGAATACATTCCAGGCCCAGACTTCCCGACTGCAGCTATGATCAGCGGCCGTAAAGGCATTATTGACGCTTATCATACTGGCCGCGGTAAAGTTTACATGCGCTCTAAAGCGGATATCGAAGCTGACAGTAAGGGTAAAGAAACCATTATTGTTACCGAGATCCCGTATCAAGTGAACAAAGCTCGCTTGATTGAAAAGATCGCAGAGCTAGTAAAAGACAAGAAAGTTGAAGGCATCAGTGCCCTACGTGATGAGTCTGATAAAGACGGCATGCGTATTGTTATTGAATGTAAGCGTGATGCTGTGGGTGAGGTTGTACTAAATAACCTATATGCACAAACTCAGCTACAAACGACGTTCGGTATCAACATGGTGGCGCTGGATAACGGCCAGCCGAAGACATTCAACCTGAAAGAGATGTTGAAATGTTTCGTTAACCACCGTCGTGAAGTGGTTACTCGCCGTACTATTTACGAACTTCGTAAAGCGCGTGAACGTGCTCACCTTCTTGAAGGTTTAGCGCTGGCACTAGCCAATATCGATGAGATCATCGAACTGATCAAAAGTGCACCGACACCTGCTGAAGCAAAAGCGGGTTTAGTTGCTCGCGGTTGGGATCTTGGTAACGTTGCAACAATGCTAGAGCGTGCTGGTACCGATGCGGCTCGTCCTGAGTGGTTAGAAGACCATTATGGCATCCGTGACAACCAGTACTTCCTAACAGAGCAGCAAGCACAAGCAATTCTTGACCTACGTCTTCACAAGCTAACAGGTCTAGAGCACGAGAAAATTCTTGGTGAATACAAGACGCTGCTTGAAGAAATTGCTGAGCTAATGCACATTCTGGGTAGTTCAGAGCGCTTGATGGAAGTGATCCGTGAAGAGCTTGAAGCCGCAAAAGAACAGTTTAGCGATGTACGCCGTACAGAAATTACTGCCGCAAGCCACGATATCGATCTTGAAGATTTGATTACTCAAGAAGATGTTGTTGTAACGCTTTCTCACGAAGGTTATGTGAAGTATCAAGTACTGAGCGACTACGAAGCCCAACGTCGTGGTGGTAAAGGTAAAGCAGCAACGCGCATGAAAGATGAAGATTACATCGAGCGTCTGTTAGTTGCTAATACCCACGATACGATTCTGTGCTTCTCAAGCCGTGGCCGTATGTACTGGCTGAAGGTTTATCAACTACCGTTGGCAAGCCGAACAGCACGTGGTAAGCCTATCGTTAACATTCTTCCTCTAGAAGAAGGTGAACGTATTACTGCTATCTTGCCAGTGAAAGAATATGAAGCCGACAAGTTTGTCTTCATGGCAACAGCTGATGGTACAGTTAAGAAAACACCATTGACTGACTTTAGTCGTCCTCGTAGTGCCGGTATTATTGCCGTGAATCTGCGTGATGGTGATTCACTGATTGGTGTTGATGTTACCAATAGCACAGACCAAATTATGTTGTTCTCTGAAGCGGGTAAAGTGGTTCGCTTCTCGGAAGAGCAGGTACGTGGTATGGGTCGAACAGCTGCCGGTGTTCGTGGTATGAAGTTAGCGGAAGGCGACAAAGTCGTATCGTTAATTGTGCCGCACAACGAAGGTGATGTACTGACTGTAACTGAAAATGGTTACGGTAAGCGTACAGAGCTTGCAGAGTACCCAGCGAAGAGCCGTGCAACACAAGGTGTTGTATCAATCAAAGTATCTGACCGTAACGGTAGCGTTGTTGGTGCAGTACAGGTTGAAGATGGCGACGAGTTCATGATGATCACTAACGGTGGCACGCTGGTTCGTACCCGTGTTGCTGAAGTGAGTCGAGTGGGCCGTAACACGCAAGGCGTAACTTTGATCCGTACGACAGAAGGCGAACAAGTTGTTGGTCTTCAGCGTATCGATGAGCCTGAAGAAGTGCTTCTTGAAGATGCGGAAATTGCTGAAGGCGAAGTGGTTGAAGGTGAAGTAGCACCAACAACAGAACTGCCAGCAGTTGATACTGATGCAGAAGGTTCTTCTGAAGAAGAATAAGCATTGTAGTAGTTTGAACTAAATTGAGCGCAGCCACTAGGCTGCGCTTTTTTTTTCCTGTTAGAACGGAAATAAACAATTTATCAAGAAACCCTTTCCACCGCCGTCATAAAGGTGTAAAAACAAATACTTGATCGGTGTCACAATCAGGTTTTAAGATTTAAAACCCGTTTGGCCGCACTCTATTACACTTCCCCATGTTTACTAGCAGGAGCAGGTTTCTCGTCATGGACAAGGTTTTTAATTTTTGCGCTGGCCCGGCAATGATCCCGGCAGACGTTTTAAAAAAAGCACAACAAGAACTGATCAACTGGAATGATCACGGTACTTCTGTAATGGAAGTGAGCCACCGAGGTAAACCGTTCATTGAAGTTGCGCAGCAGTCAGAGCAAGATTTACGTGATTTAATGTCGATCCCTGATAATTATCATGTCCTGTTCTGCCATGGTGGCGCTCGTGCGCAGTTTGCAGCGATACCAATGAATATCTTAGGCGATAGTGACACCGCTGATTACATGCATGGTGGTTATTGGGCTGAGAGTGCAACGGCTGAGGCCAAGAAATACTGCACCCCAAATGCTGTTGATATTACTTGTAAGCGTGATGGTAAAGCCGCCATTTTGCCAGCCTCAGAATGGCCACTTTCTGACGATGCCGCTTATGTGCATTTTTGTCCCAATGAAACCATTGATGGTATTGAGATTCGCGATCTTCCTGAAACAGAGAAGCCAATCGTTGCTGATATGTCTTCAACTATTCTTTCTCGCGAGATCGATGTATCAAAATACGGTGTGATCTATGCGGGCGCTCAAAAGAATATCGGCCCTGCGGGTTTAACTATCGTGATTGTACGAGATGATCTGTTAGGTAAAGCGAAGTCTATTGTGCCAAGCATTTTAGATTATAGTGTACAGGCTGATAAAGAGTCGATGTTTAATACTCCGCCGACATTTGCTTGGTACTTGGCTGGTGAAGTGTTCAAATGGTTGAAGGACATTGGCGGCATCGCTGAAATGCAGCGACGTAATGAAGCTAAAGCGAAAGTTTTGTATGACTACATCGATCAATCCGACTTTTACCACAATGATGTTCATAACGAAAACCGCTCGTTGATGAATGTGCCGTTCCAGCTAAAAAATCCAGAATTGGATAGCCGATTCTTAGCGCAAGCAGACAGCACTGGTTTGAAGGCGTTAAAAGGACACCGAGCTGTCGGTGGGATGCGTGCTTCTATTTATAATGCGATGCCAATTGAAGGTGTGCACGCCTTAGTTGAATTTATGTCTAAGTTCGAACAAGAAAACGCGTAAAGCTTTCGCCCCTTATTGAGTGTTCGGCTTTAGCCATGGCATTTTAATTAGGGGCGGTTTGTCTTTCTATACGTTATTAAAAATCACCAATGTACTGAATTTTTCACCGTCGTCACCACTACGGTATGACCAGCCCATTCGCTCGCATATTCGCTCAACAATGACCAACCCGCAGCCATAACCCGCATTATATGTTTCGTTGCCGTCATGGCGATTAACGATGTTAAGTTGATTATCTGTAAGCCGAATATGGATATCCCCCACGCTATAGCTAAATGCATTTTTTATCAGGTTATTAATAACTATATTAATAAAACTTTCAGGTGCAAAAACTAAATAGGGTGAGTCGGTAATTAGATCATAACTAGCGTCTTGTTTTGCAAAGATAGGCGACATCGCATCAAGTTGTTGACGAAGGCTATGTTCCAGTTGGTAAGTACCAAAATGGTGAGCTTCAATGGTTTCTTTTCCTAGAAGCAGAAATGCTTCCGTCAACTCTCTCATTTCCTCACTGGCTTTTAGCAATCGGTAGATGGCTTTGGTTGCGATGGGCGGCTGGTTAGGGATTTTGCCAAGCAATTCCGCAGAGCCTTGTATCACCATAATTGGCGTTCGAAGTTCATGTGAGGCAAAGCGGCTAAAGTCATGCTCCCGCTGAAAATATTGCGCAATGTTTGTTTTGCTGTCATGCAAGGCCTGTTCAATTTCACGCGTTTCTTTATATTCTGTTTCGACCATGAAATCAGGTTGATCAGGTGGCATACTTCGGATTTTGTGCTCAATGGTTTCCAAAGGTCGAGATAAACTTTTGACGAAATACAGGCTATAAATGAGTACTGTTAGGCTGACTAATCCGCCTAAAGTAAAGGTCATGAAGTGTAGCCGAGCTTCATATTCATCGAGGTAGTCGTCTGCGTCATCTTGGAAAACAATATAAAACAGGCCATCGCCAGAAGGGTGGTCAGTTACAATGAAGTGTTTATCCTCTTTGCCCAGCAGGTGTTCATAAAACCCTGGCTCTTGGTAGCTTTTAAGCCATTCAGGTGGATTTTCTTTGCTCCAATAACTGTAGAACTCACTTTCATTAGGAAGTTGCGCCTCACTGCCAAATCGCTGGTAGTCGCGACTATATTGGCTCGCTTCAGTGTCTAACCAGTGATGAAGGCTGATAATTTCTAATTCATTTTCCGCGAGATAAATAGCAGACCAAAAGAGGGTGAACATGACCAAAGTAGGAAGGCCAAAACTCCAACGTATTTTCCGGTAAATACTCGGGTATGCTTTAGGCTTTGAGCCTATATCCTTGGCCATGAATGGTCTCTAGTCTTGATTCAACAAAGTCTTTGTCTATGGCGCTTCTTAGGCCGTAAACGTGGCTACGCAAAGCATCGCTACTCGGTGTCTCATCGCCCCAGATGGCATTAACAACTTCTTGTCTTGTTACGATAGCAGGGGCTCTTTTGACTAGAAGGGTAAGAATTTTAAATTGGATGCGACTAAGCTTCAGTTGTTTACCTGCTCTGAGTACCTCTCCTGTCGCTTGGTTAATGGCTAAATCAGCAAAGCAGATGAGTCCAATATCTTTTCGGCAACCCCGGCTGGCAAGGGCTTGTAACCGTAAAGACAACTCTTCCATGGCAAAGGGCTTAATGAGGTAGTCATCTCCTCCAGCCTGAAATGCCGCAACCTTATCCTCAAGGCTATCTTTAGCTGTTAAAAATAGGATAGGGGCATTACAGAAAACTTCTTCCCTCATTTTTCTAACGGCAGAAATTCCGTCAACCTTAGGCATCATAATATCCATAACAATGACATCGTAATAATTCTCTATTACTAATTGAATGGCGGCTAAGCCGTGATAAGCACAATCAATGGTGTACCCTTCTAATTCAAGATAGTCAGCAATGGTTTCAGCTACGTGGTGGTTATCTTCGACAATTAGCACTTTCATAAATTGATCTATGACTCCCTCAGCATTTCTTCACGTTTGCTTCACAGCGATAGCGATATGATATCGCCAGTTTTAAAATAAGCATGATTAATCATAGGAAAATTATGAAAAAAAGGGTACTAGCTACTGTTGTAGCAATGACACTAGTTGGCTGTGGTGGCGGTTCTGGAAACTCAACACCTGACACCAAAACAGGTCGTCTTGATGGTCAAGTCGCGAAAATTTCACATACTAACCAGACCATGACAGTTAACGGCTATTCACTGCGCAGTGAAGGTGCCCCTGTGACCTATCGCAATGGCGTGACATTGTCTTTTAATGATGTGGCGAATGGTATGCGTGTACAGGTTGATGCTGATGACAATCTGATCACGTCTATGAAGCTGGATCCTTCACTGACTGGCGAAGTAACAGCAATTAATGGCACCAGCTTTACAGTGAATGGCGTAGCCCTGACATTTTCAGACTTAGCTGGAATCAATATTGGTGACTGGGTGATGGTAACCACCTACCCATTGGCTGATGGCACTTTGGAAGTTGTATCAGTACAGAAAGTACCCGATCTCGGTTTTGTTGAAATTGAAGGGCCTGTTTCTCAGTTAGATAACGTAGCACAAACCTTCAAAATTGGCACAGTGACAGTCGATTTTAGCCGTGCTGATATCGATGATGACGATGAGCTCGCAAATAGCGCATGGGTTGAAGTGTATGGTGATATGCATGGCAATATGCTTGTCGCCACAGAAATTGATGTTGAAGATGACCGTGATTACGACGATACCGAAGTCGAAGGTGTGATTTCTTGGGTGAATAGTAATTTAACCCAAATCGAACTTAATGGTCGTTTACGCATTGAGGTTAACAATAATACTGAATTCGACGATGGTCGCCGAGAGGATCTCGCATCAGGTCGTTGGGTTGAGGTAGAGATGGTACATCGATCAAATCGCCTATTAGCAACTGAAATTGAATTTGAAGATGATGGTAATGGTGTATCAGGGAAAGAGTTTCAGGCTGTAGGTGAAGCTCGATACCAAAATGGTGTATTTAGCATTAATGGCATCGAGATTGAAATCAATAACAATACTGAATTAGATGATGGCTTAACCCACGATAATTTAGATACAAGCTGGGTGGAAGTTGAAGGTCGTTACATCCTAGACGGTAGTAATTCTGGTCGATATATTGCCATTGAGATAGAGCGTGAAGACCGTGATGATGATGAAATCGAGCTAGAAGGCTTCGTTAAAGCTGGTGCCATTTGGGGGTATTCAGCCAACGATAACTCGCTACAAAAGTATGAAGGCCGTTGGGTCGATCTAGATTGCGATTTTGACGGCACTTATTTATATCGCTGCGATGACTAATAACAATTGATACGAGGTATTTTTAAAGCGCCTACGGGCGCTTTTTTTATTCCAGCGAGCGACTAAAGAAGAATCCTCGGCAGATCACATTATTCAGTACTAGCGAACTGAGGCAGAATTCGCTAATCTGCTTGAACTGCGACCAAACAGGATTAAGAAATATCAGATGGAAAGTTTAACGTTACAGCCAATAAATAAGATTAATGGCACAGTGAACCTACCGGGTTCAAAGAGCGTATCAAATCGCGCACTTCTATTGGCTGCGTTAGCAAAAGGTACAACGCGTCTTACCAATTTGCTTGATAGTGACGATATTCGTCACATGCTAAATGCGCTTAGCCAATTGGGTGTGAGCTACCAATTATCGGAAGATAAAACAACGTGTGAAGTGATCGGTCTGGGTGCTGCATTTAAGCCAGAACAATCGCTAGAACTATTTTTAGGTAACGCGGGCACGGCAATGCGACCGTTAGCTGCTGCATTATGTTTGGGCAGTGGGGAGTTCGTATTAACGGGTGAACCGCGCATGAAAGAACGCCCAATTGGCCACCTTGTTGACGCTTTGCGTGGTGCTGGCGCTGAAATCACGTACTTGGAAAATGATAATTTCCCACCATTAAATATTAAGGGTACGGGACTTGCTGGTGGTGAGGTCGAAATTGATGGTTCTATCTCTAGCCAATTCCTAACGGCATTTTTGATGTCGGCGCCGATGGCGAAAGACGATACGATTATTCGCATCAAAGGAGACTTGGTCTCTAAGCCATACATAGATATTACGCTTCATATCATGGCGCAATTTGGTGTTGAGGTTGAAAACCGTGATTATCAAGAATTTGTGGTAAAAGGCGGCCAAACGTATCAAGCGCCGGGTGAGTTTTTGGTTGAAGGTGATGCGTCTTCGGCATCGTACTTCTTAGCTGCAGCTGCTATTAAAGGCGGTGAAGTGAAAGTAACCGGAATCGGCAAAAAGAGCATTCAAGGTGATATACAGTTTGCTGATGCGTTAGCGGCGATGGGCGCTGAAATTGAGTGGGGTGATGACTATGTTATCGCACGCCGTGATGAGCTTAACGCCGTAGATCTCGACTTTAACCATATTCCAGATGCCGCGATGACCATAGCAATGGCAGCATTGTTTGCCAAAGGCACAACATCTATCCGTAATGTGTATAACTGGCGCGTAAAAGAAACTGATCGCTTGTCTGCAATGGCGACAGAGCTGCGTAAAGTCGGTGCAGAAGTGGAAGAGGGTGAAGATTACATTACGATTGTACCGCCAACTCAACTACAACATGCCGCCATCGATACATATGATGACCACCGAATGGCGATGTGTTTTTCATTAGTCGCATTAAGTGACACGGCGGTCACAATTAATGACCCAAAATGCACATCGAAAACCTTCCCCGACTATTTTGATAAATTGGCTTTGCTAAGCCAATAAATTACAGCCCCCATAAACCCGCTTTCCAGCGGGTTTATTTTTTTATAAGAACGATGGCCATTACCAATTGGTATCATAATCATTTTCCCGTATAATATGCCCCCGTTTAAGAGTGCTAATACTCAGTTCCATCTGTCGGTTTAAGTTAGATGCAAGTTGGTATTCGTGCTTATATTTGAACAACTTCGGAGAGAATCTATGTCTACTCACGCTCCAGTAATCACTGTCGATGGGCCTAGTGGTGCAGGAAAAGGCACGCTGTGTATGCTATTGGCAGATAAACTGGGCTGGAAACTGCTTGATTCTGGTGCCATCTACCGCGTTTTGGCACTTGCTGCTATTCACCACGGTGTTGAATTAGAATCTGAAGACGCTTTGGTTCCGCTAGCGGCTCACTTAGATGTTCAATTCGTGGCTGAAGGTGAGTTAGTAAAGGTTATTCTCGAAGGCGAAGATGTTTCTGCTGAACTTCGCAAAGAAGAGACCGGTATGGCAGCATCGAAAGTTGCAGCCCTTCCGCGTGTACGAGAAGCACTATTACGCCGTCAACGTGCGTTTAGCGAAGCGCCGGGATTGGTGGCTGACGGTCGCGATATGGGGACAGTGGTATTTCCCCAGGCTGAAGTGAAGATTTTCCTTGATGCTAGCGCTGAAGAACGTGCTAATCGCCGCATGAACCAGTTGCAACAGAAAGGGTTAGATGTTAACTTTGGCCGCCTTTTGAAAGAAATTCAGGAACGTGACTACCGTGATCGCAATCGCGCGGTTGCTCCGTTACGTCCCGCAGACAATGCTTTGGTGCTAGACTCTACTGAGATGTCAATAGAGCAAGTAACGGCACAAGCCTTGGCTTTTATTGAAGAAAAATTATCTGCTGAGTGATCAGTATGATGGCGTCGGTGTCACGGAAGATAACTGACTTTACTACCAACCCCATGAGGTAGGATACCCATGGTTGTTAATCAATTTGAAGATTAAATAATGACTGAATCTTTTGCTCTACTCTTTGAAGAGTCTCTAAACGAAATCGAAACACGCCCAGGCGCTATCGTTAAAGGTACTGTTGTAGCTATCGAGAACGGTTACGTTCTTGTAGATGCAGGCCTTAAGTCTGAGTCTTCTATCCCAGTTGAAGAATTCAAGAACGCTGCTGGCGAACTTGAAATCGAAGTTGGTGCAGAAGTTGACGTAGCACTTGATGCTATCGAAGATGGTTTCGGTGAGACTAAACTTTCTCGTGAGAAAGCTAAGCGTCATGAAGCTTGGATCCAGCTTGAAAAAGCTTACGAAGATGCTGAAACTGTTGTTGGTATCATCAACGGTAAAGTTAAAGGCGGCTTCACAGTTGAACTTAACGGCATCCGTGCGTTCCTACCAGGTTCTCTAGTAGACGTTCGTCCAGTACGTGACACTGCTCACCTAGAAAACAAAGAGCTTGAGTTCAAAGTAATCAAGCTAGACCAGAAGCGTAACAACGTAGTTGTTTCTCGTCGCGCAGTTATCGAATCAGAAAACAGCGTTGAGCGTGATGAACTTCTTGCTTCTCTACAAGAAGGCATGGAAGTTAAAGGTATCGTTAAGAACCTTACTGACTACGGTGCGTTCGTTGACCTTGGCGGTGTTGATGGTCTTCTACACATCACTGACATGGCTTGGAAACGCGTTAAGCACCCATCTGAAATCGTTAATGTTGGCGACGAAATCAACGTTAAAGTTCTTAAGTTCGACCGTGAGCGTACTCGCGTATCACTAGGTCTTAAGCAACTAGGCGAAGATCCATGGGTAGCTATCGCTAAGCGTTACCCAGAGAGCACTAAGCTTTCTGGCCGTGTAACTAACCTAACTGACTACGGTTGCTTCGTTGAAATCGAAGAAGGCGTTGAAGGTCTAGTACACGTTTCTGAAATGGATTGGACTAACAAAAACATCCACCCATCGAAAGTTGTTAACGTTGGCGACGAAGTTGAAGTTATGGTTCTTGATATCGACGAAGAACGTCGTCGTATCAGCCTAGGTCTTAAGCAGTGTAAAGCTAACCCATGGCAGTCATTTGCAGAAATGCAAGCTAAGGGCGATCACGTAACTGGTAAGATCAAGTCTATCACTGACTTCGGTATCTTCATCGGTCTAGAAGGCGGCATCGACGGTCTTGTTCACCTATCTGACATTTCTTGGAATGTTTCAGGCGAAGACGCAGTTCGCGACTTCAAGAAAGGCGACGAAATCTCTGCTGTAGTTCTAGCTGTTGACGCTGAGCGCGAGCGCATCTCTCTAGGTGTTAAGCAGATCGAAGAAGACCCATTCAATGGCTACGTTGCAGTTAACAAGAAAGGTGCTCTAGTTACTGGTACTGTTACTGCTGTTGACGCTAAAGGCGCAACTGTTGAGCTAATTGAAGGTGTTGAAGGTTACCTACGTGCTTCTGAAGCATCTGTTGACCGTGTTGAAGACGCAACTCTAGTTCTTTCTGTTGGCGATTCTGTTGAAGCTAAATTCACAGGCGTTGATCGTAAGAACCGCGTAATCAACCTATCTGTTCGTGCTAAAGACGTAGCTGAAGAGCAAGAAGCAATGGCAACACTGAACAAGCAAGACGATGCTGGTTTCGGTAGCGCTATGGCTGACGCTTTCAAAGCGGCTAAAGGCGAATAATTGAGCGTAGGGAGAAAAAGCGTTTTAGCATTTTCTCCCTAAACGGTTATACTATTGAGAAACATACTAAAAACCGGAGTGTTTATGACAAAGTCTGAATTAATTGAAAGGCTATGTAGTCAACAAACACATCTTTCTGCCAAACAGGTAGAAGATGCAATCAAGGAAATCCTTGAGCACATGGCGACCACGCTTGCCGATGGCGATCGTATCGAAATCCGTGGCTTTGGTAGCTTCTCTCTGCATTACCGTGCTCCACGTGTAGGTCGCAATCCAAAAACGGGTGATAAAGTTGAGTTGGACGGCAAGTACGTTCCTCACTTCAAACCTGGGAAGGAATTACGTGATCGTGTTAACTTGGCACTTGCTAGTTAACCACGTTTAGAACAAAAAAACGGCATACTGATAGTATGCCGTTTTTTTATGTCTATTGATCATGGTCTGATGACTAAAAATCTTGCATAATCAGCCAATGCTATTTTGAAATTGCTAATGTGTGCTTCTAATTAAAATTTAAGCCTCATTGTATTTAGCTTCGTACTATCAATTTTTCGTTCAAGTGAGAAGGATTCACGATGAAGATACTTATTGTTCTTGTTTTGGTTGCCTGTTTCTTGGTTACTTTAGCGCTGGGTGCTCAAAACCAGCAGCTAGTGAATTTTGATTTTCTGATTGCTCAGGGTGAGTTTCAACTTTCAACATTATTAGGGATTGTCTTCGGTTCCGGGTTTGCGATTGGCTGGCTAATCTGTGGCATGCTATATCTCAAAACGCGTTTTACTAAAAATCGCCTAAGTAAAAAAGTTGAAAAGCAGCAGAAAGAAATTAATCAGCTTCGTGCAGAGCCTGTAAAGGAATAATGAATGCTTGAGCTGTTGTTCCTATTATTACCGATTGCTGCCGCCTATGGCTGGTACATGGGTAATAGGAACGCGAGTACTAAACAACAGGAGCAGTCTCATCACATGTCACGCCAGTATGTCACTGGTTTGAACCTATTGCTGTCAGATCAATCTGATAAAGCCGTAGACGTGTTTATTGAACTGCTCCAAGTTGATAGTGAAACGATTGATACTCACTTGGCTCTAGGAAATCTATTCCGTAGCCGGGGTGAAGTTGATCGCGCTATACGCATCCACCAGAATTTAATTGCCCGCCCTAATCTCACCATCGACCAGCGCAACTTGGCGCTGCAGCAACTAGCTAAAGACTACATGGTAGCTGGTTTTTTTGACCGGGCTGAGAAAATCTTCGAACAATTGCTCGATGAACCCGATCACCGTAAAGGGGCGTTACAACAACTTCTTACTATCTACCAACAAACCCGTGAATGGGAAAAGGCGATTGAAATGGCCGCACAGTTGGTGAAGATGGGGAAGACCAAGCTAAAGCATGATATCGCCCATTACTGGTGTGAAATGGCAATGCTTGAGATGAGCGCGCAAAACCCAGATAAAGCCAAGCAGTTACTTAAGAAAGCCGTTAGTGCAGATAAGACCTGTGTACGTGCAACCATAATGTTGGCAAAAATATTGATTGCCAATGAAGAGTATAAAGCCGCAGCTAAACAACTTGAGCGCGTTGCTGAACAAGATCTTGAATTTGTCAGCGAATCTCTGCCACTGTTATTAGAATGCTATGAAGCGACCAACAATGAGTCGGGTTGGCTAAAGTATTTAAGAATCTGCGTTGAACAAAAAGCAGGATCGACCGCTGAGTTAATGCTTGCTGATGAAATTGCCAAGCGTGAAGGGGCAATTATGGCACAGACCTTCATGACACGTCAGTTGCAGAAAAACCCGACAATGAAGGGGTTCTATCAATTGATGGACTATCATCTTGACGAAGCTGAAGAAGGTCGAGCAAAAGACAGTTTGACAACATTACGTGGCTTAGTGGGTGAGCAACTAAAAATTAAGCCTCATTTTCGTTGCCGTCAGTGCGGGTTCGCAACACATTCTTTATATTGGCAATGCCCCTCTTGCAAAGGTTGGGGCGCGATCAAGCCAATTCGAGGATTGGATGGAGAGTAAGATACTCACCATTTAGATTGATGATTATAAAGCTTTCAGCCCATTCGTAATACGAGTGGGCTTTTTTGTGCCTACAAGTGTGGCTTTTGGACGGTATTTATTGATGATGAAGATAATACAGCGAGAATTCCCTATTTTAGTCGCGTTTTTTATCTTGGTTAATTTAACAAACGATTGGCTAGTATAAAAGAGTGCTACTTTTGACGCCTTGAAACAAATAATGAATTTATACTCGCAAAAAAACAAATTTACTGTAAAATTCTGACCGCGCTCAGCTCGCTGAGCAAGTTTGACCTTATGACTAAGCAGGAGATGCCATGTTAGACCCAAAAGTGATTGTCGCTCTCGACTACCCAAGCCAAGATGAAGCACTAGCCTTTGTTGACCGTATCGAACCGGGAAGTTGTCGACTTAAAGTTGGCAAAGAGATGTTTACTTATTTTGGCCCTGACTTTGTGCGTAATCTGCATGATCGGGGCCATTCTGTATTTCTTGATTTGAAATTTCACGATATTCCAAATACCTGCTCACGTGCAGTCGCAGCGGCTGCTGAATTAGGCGTATGGATGGTCAATGTCCATGCGACGGGTGGTGAGCGCATGATGACGGCATCACGTGAAATCCTTGAGCCATTTGGCAAAGATCGCCCGTTATTAATTGGGGTGACAGTCTTGACCAGCATGGAGGCGTCAGATCTCCGTGGCATTGGTATTCAGTGTGAGCCACAAGAGCATGTATTGAACCTTGCTCGTTTAACGAAAAACAGCGGACTTGATGGTGTCGTTTGCTCGGCACATGAATCAAGCTTATTGAAAAATGAGCTTGGTGGAGAGTTTAAGCTAGTAACACCGGGTATTCGCCCCGCAGGCAGTGCCGCTGGTGATCAACGTCGCGTAATGACACCTGTGGAAGCAGTACAAGCTGGCTCTGATTACTTGGTGATTGGTCGCCCAATCACGAAAGCAGAAAACCCTGCAGCAGTACTGGCTGAAATCAATAAGACGTTGGCGTAGCAATTACTTAATAAGCTAAGTTCTGAATATATAAACGCCCGGCTTGCCGGGCGTTTTTTGTTGCCTAAATAATTATCTGATAAATTTTATGAGTTAGCACCCAATCTTAGGTGTGGCACTACTAATGCGGTTTGTACGATCATGGGATGGCGCAGCGAAGTGGCTATCAATAAGCTTCTGAGTTAACGAGTGCTGCGGGTTGTTGAAGACCTCTAAGGTGTTTCCTTGTTCAACTACCTCTCCATGCTGCATCACCATTACTTTGTCAGTAAAGTGCTTAATAACACCCATATGTTGTGATACATAAATATACGATAACCCCATTTCTTCTTGTAGCTCAAGCAGTAGGTTGATGATCTGCGAACGCATTGACATATCAAGCCCGTTTAGCGCTTCATCAGCAACAATAATACAAGGCTGCAGGATCAGCGCGCGGGCGAGTGATACACGCTGTTTTTGCCCTGTTGCCAGCATTTGAGGGTAAAAGTAGGCATGTTCAGGGAGTAAACCAACTCGCTTAAGGGTAGTCATTATTCGCCGTTCACGTGCTTGCGGGGTCATATTGGTGTTTCGTTTCAGTGGCCCTTCCAAGATCTTACCAATCTGAATTCTCGGGTTTAGCGATGTGTTCGGATCTTGAAAGATCATCCTGATCAATTTGCAGCGTGTTTGATAATCTCGGTGGGCTAAGGGCTCACCATTTACTCGGATGATCCCTTCGGTAGGTTCCTCAACACCAGATAACATTTTGGCTAGCGTTGACTTACCGGAGCCATTTTCACCCATGAATGCGATAGTTTCACCGGCTTCCAATGAAAACGATACAGGCTTCACCGCCTCTATGGTACGGCGACGGAATAAGCCTGAACGGTAGTGGTAGTCTTTTTTAAGACTTTCGACTTCAAGTAGTGAACTCACTTTTTCGTTTCCTCCATATTTAGCGGAAAGTGACAGCTAAATTTATGGTTTTTAACTTTTCTTCGTTTTGGTACTTCAACACATTTACGCTGCGCATGCGGACAACGAGGTCCTAACCGACAGCCAATAGGTAAATGCTGAAGTGGAGGAATCGAACCGGGTAAGGTTTCTAGCTTACTTTTATGGGGCAGAATGTCTAAATTGAAATCAGGCATTGCTCGTAGTAGTGCTTCTGTATATGGGTGGTGAGGTGTACCTAATAATTGCTTTCTACTACCCGATTCAACCGACTGACCACAGTACATGACGGTAATTCGATCAGCCCATTGGGTAACCGTCGTGAGATCATGGCTTACCAATAATATGGTGGTGTTGCCGAGCTGGTTCATACGGCTGAGTAGTCGAAATATTTGAGCTTGAGTTATAGGGTCGAGATCATTGGTGGGTTCATCGGCAATGAGTAGGCGTGGTCGGTTAGCAATGGCCATAGCAATCATAACCTTTTGGCATTCACCATCGGTTAATTCGTACGGATAACTTCTCATTATCTGTTTATGATCTTTGATCCCCACTTTGTGTAGCAACGCAATCGCTTGTTTTTGACGCCATTTAAACCGTTGCCAAAATCGTCCCTTAAATGAGGTTGAGGGTATTGCTTCTCTGAGCTGTTCGCCGACACGTTCAGAAGGGTCAAGGCATGAGGACGGCTCTTGAAATATCATCGCGATCTCGCGTCCTACAACTCTTCTTCGCTCACGAGGAGATAAAGCAAGTAAGTCAATATCACCCAAGCGCAGGCGATCTGCACTAACACGCCAATTATCTTTGGCTACGCCTGCAATGGCTTTCGCGACAAGGCTTTTTCCTGAGCCAGACTCACCCACAAGGCCACGAATTTCACCTTCATTTATTGTAAGGCTCATACGTTCCACGGCTTTCACCATGCCTTGCGGTGTATCAATTTCTATAGTCAGGTTACGAATATCAAGTAATGGCATTAGTCTATCCCCGCGTTAATCGCTTGGCGGAGTCCTTCTCCTACTAAGTTTACTACTAAAACGCTAAACGTAATGGCAAGGCCGGGTAGGGTCACTGTCCATGGTGCAAGATAAATAAGTTCAATAGAGTCACCTAGCATGGCTCCCCACTCTGGTGATGGTGCTTGGGCGCCTAAGCCGAGGAAGCCTAATGCGGCTATATCAAGTATCGCAATAGAAATGGCACGGGTAAGCTCATTGGTGAGCACCGTGAGTATATTCGGCAGTATCGAGTTGTAGAGCAAGTAAAAATCGTTTGCACCATCTAAGCGCGCAGCCATGATGTAATCTTTTTCGACTTCATTGTGTACCGCAGTGTAGACGGCACGAATGAAACGCGGGATAAGCGCAAGCCAAATGGCTAATAAAATATTGGTTTCGCCAGGACCCATATACGCAACGACGATAATGGCTAACAATAGCGAGGGTATTGAAAGCACGGTATCAAGAACGTGGTTTAAAAAGCTCGACTTTAAGCCTCGGGTCATGCCAGCCATCACACCAATCGCAATACCAATGACGGCAGAAGCGACGGCGATAAGTATTGCGTAGCCAAAAGTGATACGAGAGCCTATCAGTAGGCGGCTCAGGATATCTCTTCCTAGGTCATCAGTGCCAAAGAAGTACTCGACATGGCCTGCTGCATCCCAAGAAGGGGGCATGAGCAGCTCGCCGACTTGTTTGACTGGCACGTAAGGTGCAATCCAAGGGGAGATGAGTGTTAAGAATATAAGCAGTAATAAACACCAGAAACCGAATATGGCCAGCGAATTTGATCTGAAATTATGCCATGCACGCTCCCATTGTGTTGGGATCTTGGTTTCCTGATAGATGTTATTTGATAGCATACCATTCCTTCCTAACTAACGGACTCACGAAGGCTCCCATCAAATCTGACAGGATATTGGCAATCAGGATAAAGCTACCGACGGTGATAACACCTGCTTGGATTGCTACATAATTTTGGGTCGAAATCGCGTCTAATAGCCAGCGACCGATCCCCGGCCAATTAAAAATTGACTCTGTTAGCATTGCAAACGTCATCATGGTTGAAAACTGCATGCCTAATTTAGGAATAATGGGTGGAATGGCATTTTTTAGAATATGCCTGATGATAATTTCATACATTGATAGCCCTTTAGTTTGGGCAACTTTAACAAAGTTTTGATCCAAAATGTCTGTTACTGATGCACGAGTCAGACGAATAACCTCTGTGGTGGGGGCTAATGCAAGGACAAGGGTTGGCAAGATCAGGTGGCTAATCACGTCTTTAATCGCTTCAGCACGATAGGGTTTGTCAGATAACATCACGTCGATAAGCGCAATGCCTGTGACATGATCAATTTCGTAAAGCAAATTATAGCGACCAGAAACGGGCAGCCAGCTGAGTTCAAGCGAAAATAGCATGATCAATAAAACAGCTAACCAGAATAATGGAATGGAGTAGCCGATTAATGCCACCGATGAAATCAAGGTATCGATCGGCTTTCCACGTTTCACCCCTGCAAGTGTGCCGAGTGGAATTCCGGTAATTAGTGATAAAACAAAGGCAAAGAAACATAGCTCTAACGTCGCAGGGAAGACAGTCAAGACCTCATTTAAAATAGGCTCTCCTTGTAGATTAAGTCCTAGGTTGCCTGAAAAAAGGTTCTCTAGGTAAATGCTCCAGCCTGTCCAAAAAGGTAGGCCGCTCCAAAAAGAGTCGGTGTCAAGGCGAAGCAAACTAAAGCCGACGAGAGTGAGGATCAGTAGCGTGATGAAAAATAAGTTTAGGCGTCGAATGGTATAGATAAACATATTAGTTATCGCCCCGATAAACCGTTGAGAAGGAGCGGGTGCCAAACGGACTCATGGTTAAACCATTGAGCGATTGGTGGTGTACTTGAAAATGAACGCCGTGAGCAAGCGGAATAATAGGTACTTTCTGATCAAGAATATCCTGCGCTAAATAGTAGTAATTTAAACGTTGATCAAGTTTGGTTGTCCGTGACGCTAATTCTAATAGATTGTCAAAATTTAGATCGCACCAGTTCGCAACGTTTAACCCCACCATTTTTGCGTCACACGAAAGTAGTGGGCGAAGGAAATTATCTGGATCGCCATTATCCGCAACCCACCCCGTTAAAACTAAGTCGCTGTTGAATTTATCAGTAGCCCCTAATCTACTCACGGTATCCTGAGTCACTATCGTAACTTGAATACCCACCGCATTGAGATCGGCTTGTATTAACTCGGCAGTTTTACGGGGACTTGGGTTGTACGGGCGGGATTCGAGTGGTACCCAAAGTGTCAGGTTTAAGTTTTTATCATAGCCAGCATCTTTGAGTAACGCGAGTGACTTAGAGGGGGCATAATCTAATGCTTGGCTATTGCGGTTATAGGCCCATGACATTGGCGGTAAAATGCTTTTTGCTTGTGTGCCTGTACCGTAATAAACCGAATTTAAAAGATTTTCACGGTTAATTGCATGGTTGATTGCTTTTCTAACTCGTACATCTTTTAGCTCTGGCTGAGTATTATCGAGTGCAAGAAAGGCGACATTCATGCCTGTTTGCGCGATGAGCTCATAGTCTTCATTTTCGCTGATCACAGGAAGCTGGCTCGCGACAGGTGATGATAAAACATCACACCCCTTACTTAGTAACTTCGCGAGGGTGCCAGTACCTCGGGTTGCAATATCAAATACAACCTGTTCCATTTTAGCACTGCCTTGCCAGTAATCTGAGTGGCGATTCAAGCGAATTAAGTCATTGGGTAGGTATTGCTCTAGATAAAATGGCCCAGTGCCAACGGGCTTCATGTCTAGTTGATTAGGTTTACCTGCACGAAGTACGCTATTGGCATATTCTTGCGAATGAATAACGGCATACGTTGTTGCAAGGTTAGATAAAAAAGCGTTATCTGGGCGCGATAAGCTGAATTCGACGGTGTGTGAGTCAATCATCTCGACATTTTCGACTAAATATTCAAAACCTTGGCTTTCAAACCAAGGGTAGCGACCGCCTGAGATATCATGAAATGGGTGACTTGGGTCTATGACTCGCTTAAAGCTAAACACCACATCTTGTGCATTCAGTTGGCGTGTAGGTTTAAACCAATCAGTTGATTGGAATTCAATCCCTCGGCGAAGCGTAAATCGATAAACTAAACCATCATCGCTGACAGTCCAATGGCTGGCTAATGAAGGTAAGGGCTGATGGCTGACCGGATCAAGTATCAGGAGCCGGTCAAAGATTTGCGCAGCAAGCGTGTCAGCTGTTAAGCCACCATCGATTAACTGAGGGTTAAACGTTGTTGGCGTATCTTGCCCACAATAGACGAAGCCACGGCTACGAATATCATTGTCTTGCTCTGGTTCACTACAGCCAACTAGGCTAATTAGGCCAACGCATGCAAGCAGAAGACGAGTATAGGCGCTCATAAGATAAGAAATTTTTTGAAAACAAGACTATAAATTTAACATTATCCCACTCTGTCACCAAGTCATCTCATAAAATTACCTGATAATAGTAGGTGTTTTATGCTTATTTTCCTACAAAGGAAACAGCATAAGCGGCATTACTCAATATCTGAATTACCCACGAGCTGGTATTTTCGGAGTAAGCCCCTTAGTTGATGGTAGCTTAAAGATAACAGTTCGGCGGCTTTCCGCTGATTAAATTGCGCCTGTTCAAGTGCTTGTTGAATCAATGCCATTTCCTGATCTTGTTGCCACTGGCGAAAATCAATGGGTAATGATGGGGTAAGAAGGGAGCTTTGGGTATCATGTTGTATAGCGTGTTGCTCTGAGGTCGCTTGGCCTTGGCTTGATGTTTGCTGTGGAGTAGAGGCAGAGGAAAGCTCTTCCCAAGGCGCTTTGAATGGGTCTAGGATAATGTCATTAACGGGCTCATCTTCTAGGCCATGACGGAAGACAGATCGTTCGACGACATTCTTTAATTCTCGGACGTTTCCTGGCCATGGGTAGTGTTGCAGCTGTTGGGTAGCTTCAGCGGTAAAGCCCGAAAAGTAACTATAACCAAGCTCTCTGCACATCTTGACGGCGTAATAATCGGCCAGTGGGATGATATCTTCACCGCGTTCCCGTAACGGGGGGAGGTGAATGATATCGAAGGCAAGGCGATCCAATAAGTCTGCTCGAAACTGTTTTTTTTCAGCTAATTGCGGCAAGTTTTCATTGGTTGCACAAATTAACCTTACGTTTGTTTGGCAAGTTTTACTGCCACCAACCCGTTCATATTCTCCATATTCGATAACGCGCAGTAGCTTTTCTTGAACCCCCAATGGGGCGGTAGCGAGCTCATCTAAAAACAAGGTGCCACCTTCTGCACGTTCAAAACGGCCCTGGTGACGGCCTTTTGCACCAGTAAATGCGCCAGCTTCATGACCAAACAATTCAGAGTCAATTACCCCCTCACTGAGCGCAGCACAATTAAGCGAAAGAAGCGGCTGATCCCAACGGCGAGAAAGGTAGTGCATGCGTTGGGCTATGAGCTCTTTGCCGGTTCCCCGTTCGCCTAAGATTAGCACCGGCCTGTTAAGAGGTGCGAGCCGAGAGGTGTGATCGAGCACGGTTAGAAAAGCTTCGGACTCCCCAATAAGATTGTCTGTTTTTTGCATGGTCAATCTCGCTAACTGTTGGCGTATATACTCATAACATAGCAGGGGGGAATAGAAGCTGTAAAGCTAAGTGACTGATATTAAATGTACAAAAAGTTGGCACGGTTGTTGTAATAACTTGCTATGTATTAGGACTATCCCTAGCAACACTGATTGGAGATTTGATTATGGGTATTTTTTCTCGTTTTGCTGACATTGTGAATGCCAACGTAAACTCATTACTGGATAAAGCAGAAGATCCGCAAAAAATGATCCGCTTGATTATTCAAGAGATGGAAGACACTTTAGTTGAAGTACGTACTTCATCAGCGCGAGCGTTAGCTGATAAAAAAGAGCTTCATCGTCGTATTCAAGCGATTGAAGCACAGTCTGCAGATTGGCAGCAAAAAGCGAGCCTTGCACTGCAGAAAGGCCGTGAAGATCTCGCGCGTGCTGCATTAATTGAAAAGCAGAAACTTAATGATGTTGCGCTAACACTGAATGAAGAATTTAAGCTGGTTGAAGACACCATTGAAAAACTAAGCTCAGAGGTTGCCGAACTAGAGCGTAAGCTGCAAGAAACCCGTGCCCGCCAACAAGCGTTGGTTATGCGCCATAAAGCGGCTGGTACACGTCGTGATGTTCGCCGTCAGCTCGATACCGGTAAAGTGGATGAAGCTTTATCGAAGTTTGAACAGTACGAGCGCCGTATTGATGAAATGGAAGCGGAAGCAGATAGCTACAATATGGGGAAAGGTAAAAACTTAGAGGATGAGTTTGCCAACCTGCAAGCACAAGATGATATTGAAAAAGAACTCGAGCGCATGAAAGCCAACATTAAGGATAAGGAGTAATTCACGGCTCTCTTACTTTGTTGGTATGATGGTGTAATTAAGGTAATTATTTGATTCTGCGCGGATAAGGAGAAAGAAAATGTCTATGGGGTTTATTGTTGGTCCACTAGTAGTGTTTATGATCTTTGTTGCCCCGTTGTGGTTGATCCTGCACTACCGTAGTAAAAAAAATGCGAGTGAAGGGTTATCAGGCGATGATCACCAGAAGCTACAAGCGCTGGTCACCCGCGCAGAGCAAATGCAAGATCGAATTGTAACACTGGAACGTATCCTTGATGCAGAAGCACCACAATGGAGGAGCAAGCAATGAGTAAGACCCTCTACCGTGACCCGAAAAATGGCAAGTTAGGTGGTGTTTGTGCTGGTATAGCCGAATATTTTGGTATGGAAATTTGGTTGGTACGTATTCTGACCGTGTCAGCCTTCCTACTCGGCGTTGGTTTTATTGTGACCTTGGCATATATCGCAGCGTGCTTAATCCTCGATAAAATGCCTGAAGAACGAAGCTATCAGCAATATATATTTCGTGAACATCATGTAAAGCAAAAGCCATGGCAGGCAGGAAAGCCCGCCAGCCAAATTTTGCAAAACGTTGAATCTGAACTTAATGATATAGAACAAGATTTACGAAAAATGGAAGCCTACGTGACTTCATCAGCGTTTAAGGTTGACCGAGAATTTCGTAACCTGTGATTTTGGCAGGTTCCCTTTTTAAGAAGCAGGCGTTAGCCTGCTTTTTCTTTATTCTGAATTACTGATTCATCGAAGGTTAATCAGTAATTTGCTACCGTTTACTGAGTGATTGACGCACATAGGAATAACGATGAATCGAATTGGTAATGAGTTGAATAAGCTAGTGAATCGAAGTTTAGACCGCCATGTGCGTTTGGCGGTGACGGGGCTATCCCGTGCGGGTAAAACGGCATTTATTACTTCACTGGTAAACCAACTGATGCATGTCAGTACAAACCCGCGATTGCCGTTGTTTAGTGCTGTGCGAGAAGGTCACTTACTGGGTGCTAAGCGTGTCCCACAGGTAGATATGCATGTGCCCAAATTTGCTTATGAAGAGGGTATCAATTCTCTCTTATCGTCCCCGCCATCTTGGCCCGAGCCGACCCGAGATGTGAGTCAAACGCGATTGGCACTACGCTATAAGCCGCAAAAAGGGCCAATGAAATTACTGCAAGAAACTGCCACCTTATATCTTGATATTGTTGATTACCCAGGAGAGTGGTTGCTGGATTTGCCGCTACTTGATCTTGATTTTATGGCTTGGTCTAAGCAGCAAGCGCAAGTGATTAAAGGTAAGCGGTTAGAGTTGGCGACTGATTGGCTTGAGATGGGAGACATGTTTGATCCATTAGCCCCTGCCGATGAGTCCGTGATTGAAGCGATTTCCCAGCGTTTCACTGAGTATTTATACCGTTGTAAGGCTGAGGGTGGTTTGCATTGGGTTCAGCCGGGGCGTTTTGTCCTTCCTGGTGAGCTAGCAGGTGCACCTGTTTTACAGTTTTTCCCTATGATCTGGCTCGACAAATATACAGAACAACAACTAGCTGACGCGGGTGAAGATACCAATATCGGTATGCTTAAAAGTCGTTACCGTTATTACCAGCAGCATGTAGTCAAGGCGTTTTATAAAGAGCACTTTTCCAAGTTCGATCGCCAGATAATTTTAGTGGACTGCTTACAACCACTAAATGCAGGCCCTGAATCATTCGGTGATATGCGTCAGGCGCTTGACCAACTGATGCAGAGCTTTAAGTACGGGCGTAGTTCCTTGATGCGTCGTTTGTTTGCACCTCGTATTGATAAGGTGTTATTTGCGGCAACCAAAGCGGATCATGTCACGCCAGAACAACACCCCAATATGGTGAGCTTATTGCAGCAACTGGTTAATGAAGCATGGCAAACAGCATCCTTTGAAGGGATCAAAATGGACTGTCTCAGCCTATCGTCGATTCAGGCAACTGAACCGGGATTTGTCGATTATCAGGGCAAACAAGTCCCAGCATTAAGAGGGCATTCGCTTGATGGTGAGACACAAACCTTGTTTCCAGGAGAGGTACCTAGGAGATTGCCAAACGATATTTTCTGGCAACAGTCAGGCTTTGACTTTATTAACTTCAGGCCACTAGTACAACAAAGCGATGAACCATTGCCGCATATTCGGATGGATAAAGCTTTGGAGTATTTGCTGGGAGATAAATTACGATGAATGATACTTACAAACAGAAAATTGTTTTTGATGAGCCAGAATCAGAACAAGCTCAGCAAACGAACGATGAACTGACCTCCCAGATGCAGTTCGCGCAGCAAGATACATTTATGCCTGATGTGGTCGATGATGGCGATAATGAGCTTGAAGAGACATTGTCACGTACGTTAGCCGCTAAACCTAAACGGCGTTCAGGTTGGTTGAAAGGCTTGCTAGTCGGCGGCGCCGTAATGGTGGGGTGGCAGACTGTTGATTATGTTGCAACAGCCTACCAAACGGGAGATTGGTTAGCGCTTGGCTGGAGTGTCATTGTTGCAGGTATTGCCGCAACAGGTATAACGGCGCTGGGGAGAGAGCTTATTACGTTACGTCGCTTAAAACAGCGACAAAGTGAACGAGAGCAAGCTCAAGCTTTACTCGATGCTGATGGAATCGGCCAAGCCAAAGCGTTCTGCACTAAATTGGCGAATAAAGGCAATATTCAAGATGAGCACGCTGGCTATGAGCGTTGGCTTCAATCGTTGGCAGCAACACATAATGACCGTGAGGTTATGCAGCTGTACGATAAAATGGTCTTGAGTCAACAAGATACACTGGCACGTAAGCTGGTGGCGAAATATGCCAGTGAAGCTGCGGTGATGGTGGCGGTTAGCCCGCTGGCAATTGCTGATATGTTGCTGGTGGCATGGCGTAATTTCCGTTTGATAGAGCAGGTGTCTGCAGTATACGGTGTTGAGCTAGGGTATTGGTCTCGTATTCGATTGGTAAAATTGGTACTGGCTAACATGGCTGTGGCGGGCGCAAGTGAAGTGATCGCTGATTCAGGCATGGATATGCTGTCGATGGATCTTGCGGGGCGAATGTCAACTCGTGTGGCTCAGGGGGTTGGTGTTGGACTATTGACCGGACGACTAGGACTAAAAGCAATTAGCTTGATGCGCCCACTGCCATGGCAAGATGATCAGCAGCCGAAATTGAGTGAAATTCGTAAAGATTTGCTATTGCGAATTACTCGCCAACAAGAATCAGCAGAAAAATAGTGGCTTAGGGCACAGCATCGGTGTTCAGTGTCTTGACTGAGTGGCAGTGAAAGCGCAAACTTCATGTGTCAACAATTCCTGACACTTTGGAAGAGATAAATATGAGGCTACAAGTCTTTTGTGAAGACCGACTTGGTATGACCCGTGAGTTGCTGGATATTCTTGCTAGCCAGCAAATTGACTTGCGAGGCATTGAAATTGACCGTGTAGGTATCATTTACCTCAATTGCCCTGAGATTGAATTTGAGCAATTTAGTCATTTGATGTCACAGATCCGTCAGTTAGATGGCGTGACAGATGTACGGAAGATTCAGTTCATGCCAAGTGAGCGTGAACATAAAGAATTGAAAGCATTGCTTGAAGCATTACCGGATCCATTCTTCTCGATTAATCTACATGGCAAGATTGATCTTGCCAACGACGCTGCTGAAACCTTATTAGGCAAAACGCGTGGTGAGATTGTCGGTGAAAATATTCAGTCATTTGTTGGGTTCAATATCCACCAATGGTTAGAGGCGGATGAAGCAAGCCAGCGTAGTGAAATGGTTGTGCTCTCTGGCCTTGACTACATGATGGAAGTCATGCCGGTATATGTAACCGACGAGAGTGAAGAGCAAGTACTCGCTAGTGCTGTTATTTTGCTTAAATCATTGTCTGAAGCCAAAATGCCAGTTGCCATGCGCAAGCTAAGTGGCGACAACGGCTTTGAGCACCTGGTTGGCCAGTCTTCACGCTTTAAACAGTTGCTGTCTCAAGCGAAGAAATTATCATTGCTTGATGCACCATTGTTGATCCAAGGTGAAACAGGGACAGGTAAAGAAATGCTGGCCAGAGCTTGCCATCAGCGTTCGCTACGCCGAGAAAAGCCGTTCTTGTTAGTTAACTGTGTTTCTATGCCCGACAATGCGGCCGAAACTGAGCTGTTTGGTTTGGCTGCCACGGCAACTGAACCGGGTAAAAAAGGTATCTTCGAACAAGCCGATGGTGGTACAGCCTTCCTTTATGAGGTTGGTGAGATGTCTGAACACCTTCAAATAAAGCTCCTTCGCTTCTTACAAGATGGTACATTCCGTCGAGTGGGCGAAGAGAAAGAAATGAAGGTGGATGTTCGTGTAATTTGTTCGACCCAGAAAAAGCTGCCTGATTTGGTCGCTGGTGGACAGTTCCGTGAAGATCTTTTTTATCGTCTAAATGTATTGTCGCTTTTTGTTCCACCGCTACGTGAACGAACGGCTGATATCGTCCCATTGGCTGATTTATTTTTATCGCAGTTTGCTCAAGAGTTACAACAGCCTAAACCGGGTATTTCAAGCGAGGTCGCTCAATACTTAAGCCAGTATTCGTGGCCGGGCAATATTCGACAGTTAAGGAATGTCCTGTTCCGAGCGATGACTCAGCTCGAAGGGCCGGAAATTTGCGTTGATGATGTTCAGTTACCTGAAAATGAATCAACCACAGTGATCAGCGAAGAGACCTTGGATGGCTCTTTGGATGAGATCATGAAACGTTATGAATCAGGTATTTTAAATAGCTTGTATCGTAGCTACCCATCAACACGTAAGCTCGCGAAGCGCCTTGGGGTGTCTCACACCGCAGTCGCAAACAAGTTACGTGAGTACAGTATTAATAAGTCCTAGCCAGTCGACTATTATTTATATCATCAAGAAAAAAGGGGAAGCCGCAATAGTGGTTTCCCCTTTTTTTGTCTCGGCTAACACATACGATTAAATTAAGCTTATCTCGCCACTTTCCAGTGCTCTTAACTGGGTAATTACCGACTCATCATAGCGGCAACTCTCTTGCGCTTCTTGCTCTGAGGCGACTCGATGACAGGGAATAATGATTGGGATGGGATTAACATTTTTTGCCATTCCGACAGCTTGAATGGCGCATGGATGTTCAATCTTCTCGGCAATTTGATGATAGGAACGTTGGCTGTTGTAGGGGATTTCTTGTAAAGCATTCCATACTTGGCATTGGAATGTCGTACCTTGTGGTGCGAGGGGGAGAGTAAACTGTTTGCGTTGCCCTTGGAAATATTCTTGTAGTTGGTTGATGAAAGGTGACATGAATTCGGGGTCATGTTCCCACCGGTTGTCTGGACTAAAACCACCGCTTGCGATGGTGAGAAGCCTTAGTCCTTGCTCATCTGCTAAGAGATATACTTTTCCCAATACCGTATCAAGGTAGTCGTAATACATAATCATCACTGTGTTGGTTAGCGGTAAAATACTGGTACAGATTATGATTCAATCATAGTCTAATACCAGCTTTGATTATCATCTTGGATCACTAATAGTCTGAATTCTTTGTTCTATCATAAGTTTATAGTTAATAATAATTCACTATGTTACCGTTTAGGTACAAACGGACAGATAACGGGAGTCGGGGCATTGTTTGAATCAATTTTAAATCGCTCGGCAGTCATTGACTTGGATGAATTCAAAGTGCGTTTGATTACTCCCAAAGACGTTAAAGCAATAACGGCTTATTATCAGCGTAATAGGGCCTTCTTGAAGCCTTGGGAGCCTTTGCGTGAAGAAGCCTTCTTTACCGAGGTTGGCTGGGGGATACGCTTAGATCAACTGGTGCAACTGCATAAACATAAGCTGGCATATTATTTTGTGATTCAAGAAAAGGGCAGCCAAGAAATTGCGGGTGTTGTGAATTACAGTAATTTAGTCCGTCATCCATTTTATGCATGTCATGTCGGTTACTCATTAGATCAATCCTGGCAAGGGCGTGGCGTTATGATAAAGGCGCTGGAAGAGACTGTGGCATGGATGTTTAAAGAGCAAGGCTTTCACCGAATTATGGCCGCCTATATGCCGCATAATGAGCGTAGTGCTGCGGTATTGGCGAAATGCGGTTTTGAAGCGGAAGGACGGGCCAAAAAGTATTTACTGATAAATGGTCAGTGGGAAGATCACATCTTAACGGCAAGAATGAATCCAGATTGGGTTTCTCCGGTATAACGCATTTTGTTTAACTGCGCTTTGAATGGCTACCGATGAAATCAAAGCGAAAAAAAACGAGAGTAGAGTACTCTCGTTTTTATCTCAATGGCTACCTAGCACCTAGCACCTAGCACCTAGCTCAGTGTCAAATGATATCTGTGTCAGTTAGATGCGTTGCCATAGGTCAGCGTAGCGGCCATTTTGCGCCATTAGTTCACTGTGTTTGCCTTGCTCGGTGATCTGCCCTTCATCCATCAAGCAAATATTATCCATTTGCTCTAAGCCAACCAAACGGTGGGTAATGAATAGCACGGTTTTGTCTTTGGCATGCTGATGTAACAGAGCGATGATTTGTTGCTCTGTACGACGATCAAGCCCTTCTGTTGGTTCGTCCATCAATAAGATAGGTGCATCATGCAACAAGGCGCGAGCAATACCGATACGGCGTCGTTCACCACCTGATATTTGACGCCCACCTTCACCTAACCAAGTATCAAGCCCTTTACCATCGAGTAAGTTTTCAAGGCCGACTTTTTCAAGAACGGCTTTAAATTCGTCATCGGTGCCATTTGGTTTTGCCAAAACAAGGTTTTCACGCAGTGAGCCATTGAAGACATCGACACGCTGGCTCACAACGGTAATGGCATTACGGAGTGACGATTCGTGCCATTGTGGTAATGCCACGCCATCAAGGGAGATGCTGCCTTGTTGCGGGTCCCAGTTACGAGTCAGTAATTGTAGCAGTGTTGATTTACCACAACCCGTACGACCGAGTAATGCAACTTTTTCGCCGGCTTTTATCGACAGTGAAACGTTGGTTACCACAGGCTTGTCACTACCGTAATAGGTATAACTGATATTGTTAATATCAATAGCCCCAACCGCTTCAGCTTGATGACCGTTTGGGTCAAACGGTGTATCAGGGGTCGCCTCGATAATTTCATTCAATCGGCGTGCTGATGTTAATGTTTGGCTTAGGTACTGGAAAGCACCTGCAACTGGCATCATCAGTTCAAAACTTGCCATTGTGGCAAAAGCAACCATGGCAATAAATGGGTCCGGTGGGTTTCCGCCGACACCATCTGCGGCAATCCAGGTCATCAGGACTAATGTCCAACCTGTGGCCGCCATGAGAACGCCATTCGCGAGGCCAGTTAGGTTCGCCATTTTGCGCTGAGCTGCAAGTAACGAGGTTTGCTCATTCAACGCCTGCTGGTAATAACGGTCTTCGGCATTAAACAGTAACAGCTCTGCATGGCCTTGGATCCAGTCCATCAACTTAACGCGGTAGTTGGCTTTGGCGAATGTTAATGCTTCACCATGCACCTTGCCAAGACGGTAAAAGATAACTGGCAAGCTCAGCATCAATGCCAGCAGTATGGCACCCAACGTTAAACCGAGTGTTAAATCAAACCAAGCTATAAACCCCGTGATCGCAACTAGGCCAATGACACCGACAATCAACGGACTTACCAGTCGAAGGTAAATGTGATCCATTGCATCGACATCGGCAACTAATCGGTTTAGCAAGTCAGCGTCACGTAGATTTGCTTGGCGACCTGGGATTAATGGTGTGAGTTTGCGAAAGAAGAATAAACGTAGATCAGCCAATAGCTTGAATGTTGCATTATGGCTGACGACACGTTCTCCCCAGCGTCCTGCAGTTCGTGCCATTGAAAACCCACGAACACCAGCACCTGGCAACATGTAGTTAAAGGTCTCACGGGCAATGGTCAGCCCTGCAACCGAAGATGCTGCAATGAACCACCCCGATAGGGTTAAGAGGCTCATAGCGGCCAATAGCGTCGCTAAACCAAGTAGCATGCCAAGCGTCAGCCCGAACCAGTGCTTACGGTAGAGTTTTAAATAAGGGATTAAATCACGCATCGAGATCCCTCTTATCAGTGTGTGCCAACATGTCAGATAATAATCCGTCATGGCGAATAAGGTCGAAGTGACCATTTTGAACCAGCTTGCCATTTTCCATAACAAGTACGCGGTCCATCGCTGATAGCTGATCAAGGCGATGGCTTACCATCATCGTTGTTTGGCCCCTAACTGCTTCTTTCAAGCTTTCAAGTACAAGGTGTTCGCTGTTTGCATCTAAACTTGCAGTCGGTTCATCGAGTAGCCAAAAAGCACCACTTTGCAGCATCGCTCGTGCGACAGCGATACGTTGCGCCTGGCCTACCGACAACCCGCCTGAACGGTCGCCAACTTGATGCTGATAGCCTTGCTCGAGGCGTAGAATAAATTCTTCGGCATGTGCCTGCTTAGCAACTTGAGTGATATGCTCATCGGTCGCCAGTGGGTTGCCAAGGCTAATATTGTCGCGCACAGTTCCATGCAGTAATAGAGGATTTTGACCGACCCAACTAATCGCTTGTCGCCATTGGCTATGATCGAGATCTTTAAGCTCTATGTCGTTAATTTTTATGCTGCCTCGATACGGCAAGAAACCCAATAACGCATTCAGTAAGCTGGTTTTACCTGCGCCACTTGGCCCAACAAGCGCAACTTGTTCACGAGCGTTAATATCAAAACTCAATGGTCCTGCAAGCACTTGTCCTTCGGGGCTTAATACCTCTAGGCTTTCCACTGAAATTTTAATGGTTTCAGGTGAGTCGAGGTTTTTATCACCTTGACTCATTTCATCCACTTCAGCGTTTAGAAACTCAACAATAGACTCTGCAGCACCAATGGCTTGGGCTTTTGCGTGGTAGAACGTACCAAGATCACGTAGTGGTTGATAAAATTCAGGGGCAAGTACAAGGACAAACAGACCGGTGAATAAGGTGATCGGAATGCCGTAGTGGCCGAAGTTTAGCTCGCCGATAAAGGCAAAGCCGAAGTAAACGGCAACAATTGCGACTGAAATAGAGGCGAAGAACTCAAGTACCGCAGACGATAGAAACGCCATACGTAGTACTTCCATCGTACGCTTACGTAAGACATGAGAAGCAGCATGCAAGTTATCCGCTTCGGCTTCTGCTCGGTTAAACAAGCGTAGCGTCGATAGCCCCTGAAGGCGATCATAAAAATGACCAGAAAGACGCTGTAAAGCCTTAAAGTTACGACGGTTAGCATCAGCTGCGCCTAATCCAACCAGTGCCATAAATATCGGCACAAGCGGTGCAGTAATGAGGAAAATAAGTCCGGCAGCCCAATTCAGCGGGAAGACCGCGAATAAAATGACCAAGGGTACAAGCACTGCAATTGACATTTGCGGTATGTAGCGAGAGAAGAAATCTTGCATTTCCTCAACTTGCTCTAGCACTAGGCTTGCCCATACCCCAGCAGGCTTACCTTTGATATACGCAGGCCCTAGGCTTTGGAGTCGCTGTAAAATAAGCTGGCGAATATGTAAGCGAATTTGCTCTCCACAGCGGTAGCCGAAGATTTCTCGACCCCAACTACAGGCGGCACGCAAGCCTATGATGATAAATAAACTGATGAAGCTACTGACCAGTTGGTATTTATCAGTGTGCTCCATAATGAGTTGGTGCAAAATGTGGGCAAGCAAGGCTGCCTGGCCAACAAGTAGTAGTCCCGATAGAAAACCAAGCCCGACACTGAACATTAACCAGCGCTTGGCTAGTTTGCTCTGTGACTTTAACCACTTGGTCAAATCGCGTTGTAATTCTTTATCCATATTAAAATCTTGAGCCGCTTGCTAATGCAAGCTAATAATGAAGGCAAAAAACGGCCACGTAGAAGTACGTGGCCGGTATGTATTATTGTTTTTCTTCTTCTAGAGCGTCAAGGTAACGCTCGGCATCTAAAGCGGCCATACAACCCGTACCGGCTGATGTGATTGCTTGGCGGTAAGTGTGATCCATAACATCACCCGCAGCAAAAATACCTTCAACACTTGTCTGAGTTGCATTACCTTCAGTACCTGATTGTACTTTGATATAGCCGTTTGCCATGGTGAGTTGGCCTGCGAAAATATCGGTATTTGGCTGGTGGCCAATGGCTATGAATGCACCCATCACTTCGATGGTTTCTGTTGCATCAGACTGGGTGTCTTTAATGCGCATAGCCGTTACGCCCATGTCATCACCTAGCACTTCATCAAGTGTGCGGTCGGTGTGTAGGATAATGTTGCCATTTTCGACTTTATCCATCAGGCGTTTGATCAGGATTTTTTCTGAGCGGAATGAATCGCGACGGTGAATTAGGTGAACTTCAGAAGCAATGTTGGATAAATAAAGCGCTTCTTCAACTGCGGTATTACCGCCACCTACAACCGCTACTTTCTGGTTACGATAGAAAAATCCATCACATGTCGCACATGCAGAGACACCACGACCTTTGAATTTTTCTTCTGACTCAAGGCCGAGATATTTAGCTGAAGCACCAGTAGAAATAATGAGAGCATCACAGGTGTATTCGCCGCTGTCACCTTTTAGACGAAACGGACGCTGACTAAAATCAGTTTCGCTGATGTGGTCAAAAATAATTTCTGTTTCAAACTTTTCAGCATGATCTTTCATGCGATCCATCAGAGCAGGACCTGTAAGGCCTTCAGCATCACCCGGCCAGTTTTCAACTTCAGTCGTTGTTGTTAGCTGACCGCCTTGTTGCATCCCGGTGATCATTACCGGGTTAAGGTTTGCACGAGCAGCATAAACAGCTGCTGTATAACCAGCAGGGCCAGAACCAAGGATGAGCAGTTTACAATGTCTTACGTTACTCATTACTTCTCCAGACTGAAATGAGATATTTATCTTATGAAGGGTGATTGTAGGTAAATTGGGTCGCTATTGAAAGGGGGATTTCAGAAACAGAAGAGGGAGCTAGAAGGAATAACGGCTATTCAGTTATCCCTTCTTATTATAATGTTTTTTCATATGAGATTATTTATAGGCATAAGAGTGTTTATTCTAATTCATGCTAAGAGCGACAATTGGATCGGTATAATGCAAATCGAATGCTTCCGCGACCTCTTTGCAGGTGACCTTACCATAGATGACATTCATCCCAGCTAAAAATCCTGGATCATCAATCAGTGCTTTTTTATACCCCTTATTTGCTAAATTAATCACATAAGGCAATGTTGCGTTGTTAAGTGCAAATGCCGATGTTCTGGCGACGGCACCCGGCATATTGGCAACACAATAATGTACTACGCCATCAATAATATAAGTTGGGTCAGTGTGAGTCGTTGGGTGGGATGTTTCAAAGCAGCCGCCTTGATCAATAGCAACATCGACTAGAGCAGAGCCTTGCTTCATTTGTTTTACATGCTTGGCGGTGATCAGTTTTGGTGCTGCAGCCCCCGGAATCAGTACCGCGCCGATAATCATGTCGGTATCAGGGACCAGTTTATTAATTACCTCTTCGGTTGAATAAACGAGCTTTATACGACCTTGGAACTCACGATCTAATTCACGCAATGTTTCAAGGTTCCGGTCAAGTAGAGTGACATCAGCACGCATGCCCAGAGCCATCCTGGCTGCGCTAGAGCCTACGACGCCACCACCGAGGATCATGATTTTGGCTGGTTCAACACCGGGGACACCGCTTAGTAATAGTCCTCGTCCTCCATTAGAATTCTCTAGTGTTTGTGCCCCTGCTTGGATAGACATTCTGCCAGCAACTTCTGACATTGGGGCTAAAAGAGGTAGCTTTCCAGTGCGATCGGTGACTGTTTCGTAAGCAATACAGATGGCTTTGCTAGCGATTAGGTCTTTTGTTTGGGGAAAATCTGGGGCAAGATGTAGATAGGTGAATAATATTTGCCCTTTAGAAAGCATGGCTCTTTCTTCTGCTTGAGGCTCTTTTACTTTGACAATCATCTCTGATCTGGTAAAAACTTCTTTAGCGTTAGAAATAATAACAGCGCCTGCGCTTTCATAGTCTTGGTCTGTCAACCCAATACCGTCACCGGCATGGGTTTCAATAAGTACTTGATGGCCGAGTGAGACGAGCTCACGAACACTACTGGTTACTAAGCCCACCCGGTACTCGTGATTTTTGATTTCTTTGGGTACACCAATGATCATCCTGCTTCTCCCTTGGTACTCAGTATGATTGGCTATAGACAAGGATGTAAATGCAGATCTAATGGCAGTATAGTTGGCTAGTTAGAGTATTTGATTCTAAAATTTGGAAAGTTGTAGTATATTTTTTTGCAAGGAAGTAAGAAGGTGGAATAAAAAATGGTAGATACCAAGAAGAAACCATCCAAGGAATTGGATCGTATTGACCGTAATATATTGAATGAACTGCAAAAAGACGGTCGAATTTCGAATGTTGAGCTATCCAAACGTGTTGGACTATCCCCAACGCCGTGCCTTGAGCGCGTGCGTCGATTAGAGCGTCAAGGCTACATTAGTGGTTATACTGCGCTTTTAAACCCTCAATATCTTGATGCGTCGTTACTTGTGTTTGTTGAAATCACGCTTAATCGTGGTGCAGCAGACGTATTTGAGTTGTTCAATTCGTCAGTACAGGAACTAGAAGATATTCAGGAGTGTCATCTTGTTTCTGGTGATTTCGACTACTTGTTGAAGACACGTGTATCAGATATGTCGGCATACCGTAAACTACTAGGTGAGACATTACTTCGTCTTCCTGGTGTTAACGACACCCGTACCTATGTGGTAATGGAAGAGGTTAAGCAAACCAATAACTTGGTTATTAAAACGCGTTAACCTGTAATCCTAAAGTCTTTGGCATACGCTGCAGATATTCTGATTAATCAAGCGACTTTCTAGTCGCTTGATTTGTTTTTAATACTTCAACTTCGTTTTTCACTTTATTCCATTGACCTCATGTTCATGTTTTACTGCTAATGTTTGTCGCATAAATACGATGACTTCCCTTCAACAGACATTCATGAAAGTAAATCTTATTCATAATTCGCAGAAAATCACCATTTCTTTACTTTTCAAAGATGGCAAACAGTCAAAAAGCCGCATGGTTTAGTATAAGATAGGGCATAAGTTTTTATGTTATCTAGCATTGTTAAATCTGCTTCGTCAGAACGATCACCTACATGGTGTTGATACAACAGTGCTGCATGGCAATTTATTAGTTACATCGGAGTGTTTTTTGAGGAAAGTTAAGGGCAAGAAGCTGCCTAAAATTCGCCTTTCCGGGGGACAGCGCTTACTGGAAAGCTTTCTAATCATCGGCATATTGTCGGCGGTTTTCATCATGGTCGCCTTGTTATCGTTTGATCCGGCTGATCCATCTTGGTCACAAACAGCATGGGAGGGACCCGTTCAGAATAAGGCTGGGGCTCTAGGTGCGTTTGTTGCTGATACCTTCTTTTTCACTCTAGGCTCACTGGCTTACCCATTACCCGCTGTTATTGTTTTAACGGCCTGGGTACTTTTCCGGCGTCGTGAGCAGCAAGTCGCTATTGACTACATGATTTACGGTACACGTTTACTTGGTTTACTACTGTTGTTTGTAACCAGCTGTGCGTTAGCGGACTTGAACTTTGATGATATTTGGTACTTTTCTTCCGGCGGGGTGATTGGTGATGTTGTGTCTAACATGGCTTTACCCATGTTTAACCTGTTGGGGGCGACCCTTGTCTTAATGTTCTTTTGGGCTGTGGGCTTTACCTTATTCACAGGGATCTCTTGGCTGACTATCGTTGATAGGCTAGGTGAGGGAACATTAGGGCTGTGCGCAGCTTTTCTGAATAAAGTACGCTCTGATAAGTCTGAAACATTGACGCCTTTTGCCGCTGAAATTCCCGATGAACATCAAACTGAGTTTGGTAAGCAACTTGTTCAGCAGCAAGACAGTGAACCTGATGCCGATGACGTGTTACTTGCCACGTCGAGTACAGCTAAAGAACTGCCTCGTGTTAATGATCGCAATGTATTCGCGCGCAAGGAACCCCAGTTTAATGAGCTGGTGAACGAAACCGTTGATCCATTGCTTGCTGAAACTCAAGCGTGGGAGCAACAGTCTGCGACGGCAGAGCCGGTTATCGTGATGCCTGCAAGAAAGCAAAATCAGGCGGTAACGCCGGAAACAACACAAGCGGTATCGCAACCTGTACC
This sequence comes from Photobacterium makurazakiensis, assembly GCF_050336715.1. Classification (NCBI taxonomy): domain Bacteria; kingdom Pseudomonadati; phylum Pseudomonadota; class Gammaproteobacteria; order Vibrionales; family Vibrionaceae; genus Photobacterium; species Photobacterium makurazakiensis. Next base: position 148,974 of record NZ_JAKJSJ010000009.1, on the reverse strand, counting down.
ACAGCCAGTGGCCGTGGCTGAAATTGAAACAGCACCGATTACACATTCAGTAAGTAAAGTAGAAAAAATAGCGCCGGCTACAGCATCTGTTGCAGAGCCTGTGTTGACTCATGCCGTGGCGGCTGAAGTGGTTGATAGCCATGTGAATCAAGCTGTTATTGATGAACCGCTGGTGGAAATTACGTCCACGCAACAGGCGAAGGGCATGACGATAGCGGATCTTGAACGTGAGTTGGATAAAGATGAAAACTTCACGGTTTATATGAATGACGCAGAGGGGGCTACGGATAGTGAGCCTCTAAATCAGCCGATGGATATCGCAGCTGAGGGTACTGCTGACATTACTGCTGATAGCATCGTAGAGCCGAATAAGCCATTACTGCCAATCACGACTGAAATGCAAAGTCATCGTTCTGAGCTGAGTAGTTCACATTCAGTTCAGGCTGAAGCTGTAACATCAGAAGAAATAGAAACAGCACCAATAGAGACAGACCCCGTACCATCGGCTCAACCTCAGGCAGCATTGATGCCTGACCACGAGATAGAAATTGGTGTGCAAGATGGGTTGTCTGAGCTTGAACGAGCAGAACGTGAAAGCGGCACTGTTACCGATGAAACCCTCAGTGACGAAGACGAATTTTTGCAAAAAATTCGTGATGCACAAAAAGCACAGGCACAGGCTGCAGGGTTAGATAACCCATTCTTAATGAAGAAAGATGCCGATCTGCCTGCGCCAACAAGTCCGATGCCAACCGTGGATTTACTGGCACCGGCTAGACAGAACGTTCAGCCCGCGAGTGAAGAAGAGCTCAAGCAGACCGCGATGTTGGTGGAATCGAAACTGGCGGATTATAAAATTAAAGCCAAGGTCGTTGGTGTATACCCAGGCCCTGTTATTACGCGCTATGAGCTTGATCTTGCTCCTGGAGTAAAAGTAAGCCGTATTTCAGGATTAGCAAAAGATTTAGCGCGTGCATTGTCGGCATCGGCAGTACGTGTGGTCGAGGTTATTCCTGGTAAGCCTTATATCGGCTTGGAACTACCTAACGTCAATCGTGAAACCGTTTATATGTCTCAAGTTATTGATAGTGATAACTTCCAACATAAAAAAGGTGCACTGCCGATTGTACTTGGGTATGACATCGCGGGTGAAGCGGTGGTTGAAGACCTGAGTAAAACGCCACACTTACTGGTTGCTGGTACAACGGGTTCTGGTAAATCGGTTGGGGTTAACGTGATGATCCTTAGCTTGCTGTATAAGTGTAAGCCTGAAGATTGCCGCTTTATCATGATTGACCCGAAAATGCTTGAACTCTCTATTTATGAAGGTATTCCTCATCTGTTAACCGAGGTGGTTACTGACATGAAAGATGCAAGTAATGCCTTGCGTTGGTGTGTTGGTGAAATGGAACGTCGTTATAAGCTGATGGCTGCGGTAGGGGTACGTAACCTTGCTGGTTTTAATGCCAAGCTAGAAGAGGCTGCCGCCGCAGGGCACCCTATACACGATCCGTTGTGGAAGCCGGGTGATAGCATGGATGAATACCCACCAATACTGGAAAAAATGCCAAGTATTGTGGTGATTGTTGATGAATTTGCTGACTTAATGATGGTTGTCGGGAAAAAGGTAGAAGAATTGATTGCTCGTCTAGCGCAAAAAGCGCGAGCGGCAGGTATTCACCTCGTTCTTGCAACACAGCGACCATCAGTGGATGTTATTACAGGCCTGATTAAAGCAAATATTCCAAGCCGCATGGCATTTACTGTTTCAACGAAAACTGACTCACGAACCATTTTGGATCAGGGTGGGGCAGAATCATTGTTAGGTATGGGTGATATGCTTTATTTAGGAGCAGGACAAAACCACCCCGTGCGTGTACACGGCGCCTTTGCTTCAGATGATGATGTACATAATGTTGTTAATGACTGGAAAGCGCGTGGCAAACCACAATATATAACAGGTATTCTAGAAGCAGACCAAGGAACAGAAGGCCTGTTGCCTGGGGAAGCGCCAGTATCTGGCGATGATGATTTAGATCAGCTGTTCGATCAAGTTGCGGCTTTTGTGACTGAATCTCGTCGTGGTTCAGTATCAGGTGTGCAGCGGAAATTTAAGATTGGTTATAACCGTGCAGCACGTATTGTTGAGCAATTGGAAGCTCACGGGATAGTCAGTGCGCCTGGACATAATGGTAACCGTGAAGTTATCGCGCCAGCGCCGCCGCCTCGCGACTAGTCAATTTGTTTTTAACATTCATTTGCAGCCAACATACTGGCTGCAAATCTAAAAAGGTCACCCAATGATTAAAAAAACGTTATTCACTTTATTTATTGCTGCACCCATGGTGTTTTCTGTTAGTGCTTGGGCAAACCCGCAACAAGAGCTGAGTACGCGTTTAGGGAAAGTGAATGCCTTTAGTGCTGACTTCAAGCAAAAAGTTGTCAGCCCCGAGGGGGATTTATTGGATGAAGGTGAAGGCGATATTTCCCTTAAGCGACCAAATTTATTCCGCTGGAATACAGAAACGCCAGATGAAAACTTGTTAGTTTCTGACGGTAAGACATTGTGGTACTACAATCCGTTTATCGAGCAAGTTACCGCTATGTGGCTTAATGAGGCAACAGAGCAAACCCCGTTTGTTTTGCTTACCCGTAATAGCACAAAAGACTGGCAGCAATATAATGTCGCGCAAACATCAGATACGTTTACGTTAACACCTAAAAGTAGTGCATCGTCTATGGGGAAATTCATTGTAACGGTTGCAAGTACAGGTGAAATTCGCGAATTTTCAATTGTAGAGCAAGATGGTCAGCGTAGTAGCTTTACGCTTTCGCAATTCACCAAACAGACACCAGCATCTGACTTATTTCGCTTTACCCCACCTCAAGGTGTAGAGCTGGATGATCAGCGCAATTAATCACAGGGTCGGTTATTTTTAGCCGAACAATGTGTTTAGAATTAAATAGGTGGTGCTTAGGTGCCACCTTTTTCGTATTTCAAGCTGGGTGGATTGTTATTCGCCCTGTCGGTAATGAGGAGTTGTTATCTTGAATAACTTCAGTTTAGATTTTTCGTCGGACTTTCGTCCGTTAGCTGCACGTATGCGGCCACGAACAGTACAAGAATACATTGGCCAGAAACATATCCTTGGTGAGGGTAAACCGCTGCGTAGGGCGTTAGAGGCTGGTCACTTGCACTCAATGATCCTTTGGGGGCCTCCGGGCACTGGTAAAACGACTTTAGCGGAAGTGGCTGCAAATTATGCAAATGCAGAAGTTGAACGGGTTTCTGCTGTTACATCAGGCGTTAAAGATATTCGTGCTGCCATTGATAAGGCGCGAGATAACAAGATGGCGGGTCGCCGTACCATCTTGTTTGTTGATGAGGTGCATCGCTTTAACAAAAGCCAGCAGGATGCATTTTTACCACATATCGAAGATGGCACGGTGACATTCATTGGCGCAACGACCGAGAATCCATCGTTTGAGCTGAATAATGCATTGTTGTCGCGTGCCCGTGTGTACAAACTGAAGTCTTTAGAAGCGGATGAAATTCTTGAGGTTATCGAACAAGCGCTGGCAGATACCGAACGCGGTATCAGTGCCACCAACGTTTGTTTTGTTGATGATGTCAAAGCTCGCCTTGCTGACTTGGTGGGAGGCGATGCACGTATGTTGCTCAATTACCTTGAGCAGATTATTGATATGGCCGATGAAGACGAGCAAGGTATCAAGCAAGTGACGTTGGCATTATTGGCGGAAGTCGCGGGTGAGAAAATTGGCCGTTTCGATAATAAAGGCGATTTATGGTACGACATGATCTCAGCGGTGCATAAATCAATTCGAGGCTCTAGCCCAGATGGTGCACTGTACTGGTTTGCGCGTATGCTACAGGCTGGTTGCGATCCGCTATATATCGCTCGACGTTTACTTGCTATTGCATCTGAAGATATCGGTAATGCAGACCCTCGCGCTATGCAAATTGCAGTATCAGCTTGGGATTGCTTTACTCGGGTCGGTGCTTATGAAGGGGAGCGAGCCATTGCTCAGGCAATTGTTTATCTCGCCAGTGCACCAAAAAGTAACGCTGTGTATACCGCATTTAAGCAAGCTCAAATTGATGCAATGAATCATCCTGATTATGAGGTGCCTCATCACCTTCGTAATGCACCCACAAAGCTGATGAAAGAATTGGGGTATGGCGAAGAGTATCGCTACGCTCATGATGAACCGGGCGCGTACGCTGCGGGAGAATGCTACTTCCCTCCGGAAATGGCAGGAACGCGATACTACCAGCCAACAAACCGAGGCTTAGAAACCAAAATTGCTGAGAAATTAGATTATCTCGCTTCATTGGATGCAAAAAGCCCGTCAAAACGCTATCAATAATAGGGCTTTTTGGGTATCGTTGAGGGATCAGCGTTAGGTTGCCTAACGCCCTCTGAATTAAAAATTATTTAGTCACCAATTTGATTAAATAATGTGCCTTTAGAACATTACGAGCACAGGATAAGCATGCTAGATTCTAAATTACTTCGAACTGAGCTGGACGCAACAGCAGAAAAATTAGCGCGCCGTGGTTTCATTCTTGATGTTGAACTATTACGTTCTCTAGAAGAAAAACGTAAATCACTTCAAATCAAAACAGAAGATCTTCAGGCACTGCGTAACTCGCGATCGAAGTCCATTGGCCAAGCAAAAGCGAAAGGTGATCACGAAGAAGCTCAGCGAATCCTTGCTGAAGTCGGTAACCTTGGTTCTGAACTAGACGCAGCAAAGAAAGCCCTTGCAGAGCTTCAAGCTGAACTAGACACCATTACACAGATGGTACCTAACCTACCGGATGACTCTGTACCACAAGGTAAAGACGAAGACGAAAACGTTGAAATTTCTCGTTGGGGTCAACCGAAGACTTACGACTTTGAAGTGAAAGATCACGTCGACCTAGGTGAGATGGCTGGCGGACTTGATTTTGCAAGCGCAGTAAAAATCTCAGGTGCTCGCTTTATTGTGATGAAAGGTCAATTTGCACGACTACACCGTGCAATTGCGCAGTTCATGCTTGATCTACATACCGATGAGCATGGCTACACTGAGATGTATGTACCATACCTTGTAAACAAAGAAAGCTTGCTGGGTACTGGTCAATTACCGAAGTTTGGCGAAGATCTTTTCCATACTAAGCCTGCGACAGAAGAAGGCCAGGGATTATCTTTGATCCCAACGGCTGAAGTACCTGTTACAAACATGGTGCGCGATACCATCACTGATGACGCTGATATGCCAATCAAGATGACAGCGCATACGCCGTGTTTCCGCTCTGAAGCTGGCTCTTATGGTCGTGATACGCGTGGTCTTATTCGTATGCACCAGTTCGACAAAGTTGAATTGGTTCAGATCACGCGCCCTGAAGACTCAATGGCTGCTCTTGAAGAGCTAACTGGCCACGCTGAGAAAGTACTTCAGTTACTAGAACTGCCTTACCGTAAAGTGATTCTATGTACGGGTGACATGGGTTTCGGTGCGGTTAAAACTTACGACTTAGAAGTTTGGGTTCCTGCGCAAGAAACTTACCGTGAAATCTCTTCATGTTCGAACTGTGGTGATTTCCAGGCTCGTCGTATGCAAGCACGCTTCCGCCGTAAAGGTGAGAAGAAGCCAGAACTTGTTCATACATTGAATGGCTCTGGCCTAGCTGTTGGTCGTACGATGGTTGCTATTCTTGAAAACAACCAAGAAGCTGACGGCCGTATCACTATCCCTGAAGTACTGCGTAAGTACATGGGTGGGCTAACGCACATCGGCTAATTGCCGATTGGCTATATATTAGATATGAAAACCCAGCCAGTTGGCTGGGTTTTTTTATATCTGACTGTTCAAGCATGTTCGGGGGCAGGGCGAAAGAAAGGCTATAGTGGAATGTTTTTGATTTTTTATGCTTTAAATGTGAATTAATCTTCATTTGTTGTTGAGTCTGAAATTTTTATCGATATAATCACTCAAAAGAAAAGTTATTCACTATAAGTGAAATAATAATCATCTAGGGAGCAGTCAGATGAGCGATACACTATTAGCCCAAGAGAAACTTAAGACCAGCCGGAACGTGCTGATGTTTGCAATCCCATCATTGCTGGGGCTGTTTTTTTTCCTTGCTCCATTAACCGTAAATGGTGATTTTACTTTTCCATTAGCATTAATGGCGAAAGGCTTTAAAGCGTTACTGGGTGAAGCGATTCTTCCAACAGTCGCCGCGGTTATATGCTTTTCAGCTCTTTTCTCTGTTATTGCGAGCTCAGTAAAACCTGCCTTTGTGACGCAGTCTCCGCTAATGACAAGGCTGTTTATATTGACACCAACTTGGCTGGTGATTCGTTCTCTTGGTGCGGTGTTTACCCTTGTGGCGCTATACAAAGTTGGACCTGAGATGATTTGGGATGGTAATACGGGGGGGTTAGTACTAAACGATTTGTTACCATCGCTTTTTGTTACTTTTATCTTTGCTGGCCTGTTACTACCTCTTCTTCTGAATTTTGGCCTACTTGAGTTATTGGGTACCTTATTAAGTAAATTTATGCGTCCAGTTTTCAGGTTGCCAGGACGTGCGGCCATTGACTGTATTTCTTCGTGGTTAGGTGACGGAACTGTTGGGGTTATTTTAACCAGTAAGCAGTACGAACAGAAAAAATACACGGCACGTGAAGCTGCGGTCGTTGCAACAATGTTTTCACCAGTCGGTATTTCCTTCTCATTGGTTGTACTAACTCAAGTAGGGTTACAAAATTATTTTGTTCCTTTCTACTTAGCCATTTGTTTGTCGGGCGTTGCTGCTGCCATGGTTATTCAGTTTTTACCGCCACTTTCTTACAAGAAAGATGTGTACATTGACGGGACTAAACCGAACCGTGACGATGAGCTAGTGCCAGAAGGGCACTCAGCAATGAGCTTTGGCTTAGAGTTAGCCCTACAGCGGGCGAGCAAAGTGAAAAGCTTAGGGTCAGTAGCGAAAGAAGGAATTCATAACGCATTAGACATGGTTATTGGTGTACTGCCTGTCGTAATGGCTGTGGGTACTATGGGTCTAATTGTTGCTGAAGGCACACCGTTGTTCTCTTTGCTTGGTGCACCATTTGTGCCGTTACTAGAGCTACTTAATGTGGCAGAAGCACAGGCTGCAGCACAAACGGTTTTAGTTGGTTTTACTGATATGTATGTGCCATCGATTATTGCAGCTTCAACCATTGATGCCGATATGACTAAGTTTATTGTGGCGGCGCTATCTGTTACTCAGCTGATCTTTATGTCAGAAACAGGCTCAGTGATCTTGAGCAGTAAAGTGCCAATTAACTTTCTTGAGTTAGTTGCAATCTTCATGCTGCGTACTTTAGTTACACTGCCGATTATCGCTATGGTTGCTCACTGGATATTCTAATTCAGACATCACATAGCTGTTAAAAAGCCCGCTAAATTGCTTTATGTTAAAATGCGATTTAGCGGGTTAAAAGGTGAATAACCTTTTTCCCTTCCTGTTCTTCATGCATGGTTACTGCTGGCATCTTTATCGATAATTCCCTACCTATTTCGCTTAAGACATGGTCATAAAACTGGAACAGCACATCTGAAACTTGTAAAGAAAATAAATACAGTTCACTTTCTACTTTGATAGTCTCTGGATGCCGTAAGTCAATTTGGTTAAATTGCGCTGTTAGCTCTTCGAGTATTTGCAGTTCAATCACTTCTGTATAGGGTATGGCAATTTGCTTTAGCCGCCGATGTAATATTTTCAGGTGCAGATTAAGCTCTCTTTCCATAATATCTTTATCACTATGATTCGAATAATAATGAATGGTGTACCGGAAGCGGCTAAGGCTATCTATTGCATTGAGTGTTATTGGCCATACGGATTGGTACTGTTTAAAAATGGTGTCTTTATCTGCTGCAATTAGTGTTTGTGTAATTGTGTCGTCAATGAGGTAAAGCACATGACGAATGGTCTTTCCATGTATGGTTTGATTACGCTGTATTGAATAGTGCGGCCATTCATCGAGTAGTTTCGATATTTGTTGCATTAAAAGGCGATACATAGGTTTATTGTTATGCTCAGCTTGACTTAGTAAGGAACGAATTAGAGATTGAATAGCCATTGACTCAGCTAAGGCTGGTTGATACAGATGAGCATGGGGGGCATTGCAAAGTTGATGATGTGTTTGGCGGCGGTGAAAACGAAGTAAGTGGATTAGCTGTCTTAAGCCAATGATCTGATTGAAGCGGCTATTAAGTTGATGACGTTGCAGCCTTACATGATAAACCCAAGCACTAATGATCGTGATTGTGATGATAATGGAAATAATTAAATAGAACATATGGCCTCCATGACACAATTAAGGTCGATAGAGAAACCCCAGCAAATGTTATGCCGTTACCACATTATGTTAATTCGTATTTATCTACATAAAATCAATGCGTTAAAATTGATTATGAGCAGGACTTTTTAGTCACGCACCATATCAGTGCGAAATAGAAGGGTATTGGTGCAAAAAAGGCTCCGAAGAGCCTTTCTATTACCATCTTAGCGTTATATCACGTTTATGTTATGACGCATTTGTCTTTGGTGTTGGGTGAAGATGAATTTCTTCTTCTTTTTCACCTGCATGCGGGTCATTGAAACGCTCAACATCTAGCTCACCTTCTGTTTTCGCGACAATACATGTCACACAGCTATCGCCAGTAATGTTAACCGCAGTACGGATCATATCAAGTAGGCGGTCAACACCCATGATAATTGCGATACCTTCAACAGGTAGGCCAACCTGGTTCAGAACCATCGCTAGCATGATTAGGCCAACACCTGGAACACCAGCAGTACCAACAGAAGCTAGCGTTGCTGTAGCAATTACCATTAAGTAATCACCCATGGTTAGATCAATATTGAAAGCTTGTGCAATAAAGGCTGTCGCAACACCTTGCATGATCGCTGTACCATCCATATTGATGGTGGCACCGAGCGGTACAGTGAAAGAGGCAATACGGTTTTTAACGCCTAAGCGTTTTGTTGCCGTTTCCATGGTCACTGGGATAGTGGCATTTGAAGAAGCCGTTGAGAAAGCGAACATAATCGCATCTTCCATTTTCTTCAGGAAGATTCTAGGGCTTAAACCCGTGAATACTTTGAATAGGGTGCCGTATACCACAAAACCATGAAGCAATAGTGTACAAGACAGAACCAAGAAGTAACCGAATAGATTGAAAATCGCATCCAGACCAAGACCTGTGAACAATCTTGCCATCAAGAAGAACACACCGTATGGCGCAATGTTCATCAATAAAGCAACAAGCTTCATGATTACATCGTTTAAATCAGCAAAGATGCTCGCAATGCGCTCACCAGGCTTACCTGCTGCGCTGATCGCTACACCAAACAAGATTGCAAAAACGATAATTTGTAACGTATTCCCTTGCGCCATTGAGTTGATTGGGTTAGTTGGGAACATGTTGATGATAACTTGGCCCAAAGATGGTGCTTCTTTAGATGCAAAGTTTGATGCTGCTGCAAGGTCGGCACCCGCTCCTGGCTGGAAGATATTACCCATTACCAGTGCAAGTGTGATAGCAATTGCTGTTGTTGTTATGTAGAAAGCAAGGGTCTTACCACCAAGGCGGCCAAGAGTACTGATATCTTTTAGTGTACTTGTTCCGCACACAAGCGAAACAAAAACAAGTGGTACGACGAGCATTTGTAAGCTGGCGATAAAGATAGAACCACCAACATCAAACAGGCCATCCACTATGTATTCGTATACAAATGAAGTTTCAGCAAAAAGTGAGCGAATAGCGAATCCTGTCAATATGCCCAATACCATACCGAGAACTATGCGGCCAGTAAGAGACATTTTTTTCTTTTGTGTTTGCATTAAAAGAACACTCCTTATAATTATTCACTCTGTAATTCATTCACCAGAGCGCGGAGCAGGTTAACAGCACTTTAGGTGTTAACGCGAAGTAAAATGCTATTGCGAAGTCAAAGCTATGTTTCGGATCACACTTTTCAGTACAGAATGATGTTCTGATAACATGAAATTTAACCATAAATTAACTTGTGACGTAATAATAGCTCGCTTTTTCTACTATGGTTTCGTGTTGAGCGAAAATAAGCTTCGTTTAAACCGAGTTGGTGAGATATTTAGGCTAACGATAGAATCAACCATTAACATTGTTTTTCGTAGTGTTTCAGTTTGATAACAGTTATGTTGTTATCAAGTGTAATTGATAAGTTAACATGCTTGCCTTTGGGTAAATAATTAGATCTAAGGCATATATTTTCGGATATTGCTGGCAGGTATAGCTATTAAGTCGCAATGATGCACTTAATTATTCATCGGTGAGTACGTATGATAGCAAGCGTGTGCAGCCCGCGGCTGAAAGTTTCAGGTATGCGGGCTGTGATAGGGTGCTACTTTACCGTCGTTAGAGCACTGGGCTTAGCGTATCTTCAAGTAACATATCAATACGTTGAATGTAGTCGTTATATTCAGCCGTATTTTCCTTCGCGAAGTGGAAATTACGGAAGTAACGTGTCATACCTGTGAAGAACTTACGTGCTTCATCTTTATTGTTGAAGTTGTAATTCTGACGAGTAATGTGAACAACTTTGTTAAAGACGAATTGCTGACGCTCGAAACTGCATGAAGCATCAACGTCATCGAATGCATCTTGCTGTAGGTAAACCATATCAACAAGTAGTGCCTTCTGGTAAGTCACGTAATCATCAATAGATATACCTTCTTCACCCGTCACCTGCATCATTTTACCAATGCTATCACCAGTTACGATAAGCTTCTTCATCTCTTTGATCGTAGGAACCCACTCAGGACTGATGTGTTCAGCATACCAAGGCTCAAGCTGGTCAAGGTAACGAGACCATGAAATTAACGGGTCGATCGCCGGATAGAAACGCTTATAAGCACGCTCGTAAGATAGACCTAGGAACGTTTTGACCGTACTTAGCGTTGACTGTGTAACTGGCTCTTCAAAGTTACCACCGGCTGGTGATACTGAACCAATCATTGTCAATGAGCCGTTTTCGCCATCTTCGTTGTTGATCACACCACAGCGTTCGTAAACACCTTTAATTGATGAATCAAGGTATGCAGGGAAACCTTCTTCACCAGGGATCTCTTCCAGACGGTTCGATGTTTCACGCATTGCTTGTGCCCAACGTGAAGTTGAATCAGCTAACACCAACACGTTATAGCCCATCTGACGGTAGTACTCACCTAGCGTCAAACCGGTATAGATAGATGCTTCACGAGCAGCAACAGGCATTGACGACGTATTACAGATGATAACCGTACGGTCGATTAGCGTTCCACCGTGCTTAGGATCGGGCAGGTGAGGGAACTCTTCAATTGTTTCTACCACTTCACCCGCACGCTCACCGCACGCAACAACGATTACGATGTCTGCGTCACAGTAACGAGAGATACCGTGTTGAAGTACGGTTTTACCTGAACCGAATGGCCCTGGCACACAGCCTGTACCGCCTCGGGCAATCGGGAAGAAGGTATCGATAGTACGCGTCGTTGTTACTAGCGGCTCCGATGGGAACTCACGCGTCGTATTACCTTCAACAGAAAGGGTATTGGCAATAGATTGACGTACTGGCCATTTTTGGACCATGGTCAATTTGTGCTCTTTGCCTTTTGAATCAGAAATATGCGCAATGACTGTATCAACAGTAAAGCTCCCTTCCTGAATCCAAGTAACCTCTACTTCACCTTTAATATGGAATGGCACCATAATTTGGTGAGTGAAGCGGCCTTCTTGAACGCTACCTAGCGATTGACCTGCACGTAACTTATCACCTTGACGCACTTTAGCGTTGAATGCCCAAGTTTCAGTTAGGTCTAGCGAGTCAACGTGCATACCACGTTTTAAAAATTTACCGTGGATTTGGGCTAAACGCTCAAGCGGCTGTTGTAGGCCATCATAGATTTGAGACAGGATCCCAGGCCCTAAATCTACGGTTAACATTTCACCGCTTTGGATAACGGCATCGCCGACAGCAACACCACGTGTGTCTTCATAGACTTGGATATCAGCGCTATCACCATTTACACGCAGAACCTCAGCCATTAGCTGTTCGTCAGCACCTTCGGTTTGTTTACGGTTTGGAATTACGTAAACAACTTCGTTTTTGATCAGTGCACCCTTAAGTTCAGGGTTTAGACGGATCTTTAGGGTGTCACCAATAACGGCAGTAACGTGTGCAGTAGGTGTTTTATTAGTCATTTCAGTGCTCATTGAACAACCTGTTTAATTTGTCTTAATCTGGCAGATTACTGGCGAAATCGCCCAGTGCATCTTCGACTAGTTGGTCGAATCGCTCAATCGCAAGTTCACTATTATAAGTGGTCCAGCGAGAGACTAAGTTCCAACGTAGTAAATAAATCACGACAGCCTCAAAGCTGAAACGTTGGCTGCTACCTGCGCGATCTAGCTCATGCCAAACAGCATTAAGTAGCTCTTTTTCAAGCTCTAGGCTTTGGTCATTTTCCATGTACCGAGCGACATCAGGTAGCCACGGAAAAGTAAACTGCAGATTAAAATACGGAATATTCCAGTTACGACGGATATATTCATAGCGGGTACCAAAGCTCCAACGTGGCTCAGAAGGGGCTTTCTCCCCTGCTTTTTTACGACGAAGTGCGGCAACCACTGTACGCATATCTAACCGCCAATCGATAAGGTCACGAAGTACCTTACTGTTCACTGCATCGCGTGCGCGCGTTGCAAATTTGATTAGTTCTGCTTCTTCAATATCATTTTTGCCTTGATCCCAGTGCATGAGGTTTTCAATCATGTCTAGGGTCTTTCTTTCATCGAAAGACAATGCGCTTAAACGACGTTCAAGCTGGTAGCGTGAAATTGGCGTTACTTTACTATCAAACAGTGAATCGATGTGCGGTAGCGAAGTCAGCAGACCATGGTATGCTTTATTCGACATATTCGCTCCTTTGATGGAGAGGCAGGTAAACCTGCCTCAGCCGTCTTATTTAACAATGCCTTCCAGCAGTGCACGGAAACGTGGCTGCAGGTGGTTTAGCATCATTTGAGTAACAGTTTCTTCAGACAACTCAATTTCAATATCTTTGTCTTTCAGGCGGAATACCAATGCATTGGTGTTATCAGCGTCAACGCTGAACGATACACCTTCACGAAGCATTTCAGCAGCTTGCGCTACAGCGAAATACATTAGGCTTCCTTCTGTCATCTCTTCTGGATTTGAGCGTAATTCGTCAACCCCAACTACTTTTGATGGTAAAACGACATCAACAGCTTCTTCAGACTCAATGGTATTACGACCTGCAACTTCGATGATCATTTGCTTAAGCAATGTTTCATCCGTAAGTTCTTTGCCAACGGTAGCTTGAATTTGCTTGCTAAACTCATCTTGTAGGAACGTTTTAAGCTCAAGTACGGCATTACGTTTTGCCATATCAAATGCCTGTTGACCTGCAATCGTAATGAAGTCAGCTTCTTTACGTGCATTGCCAAGAATACTACCCGCTTTATCACGTGCTTCAGCAACCAGTGTTGAGGCTTCTTCTCGTGCTTCTGCAATGATCTGCTCTGCCGATGTTTTACCCGCATCAACGCCTTGCTGGCGCAGTGTTTCCACCAGTTGCTGGATACCCGCAGATACCGGTGCGTTTTGATTTTCTACAGTCATGGTCTATTCCTTAAGCGCCGATGTTCGAGCCCATTACTAGCGCGAATACGAAGGCAAATACTGAGAAACCTTCTACGATTGCAGCTGGTGCGATAGACAGACCGAATACTTCAGGCTTGTTCTTCGATGCATTGATTGCCGCTGATACTGCTTGACCCTGGTATACCGCCGAGAAAAGTAGTGCTAGACCAGTCATAAGACCGATACCGAACAGGCCGCCAGCTGTTTCTGGGCTTACGCCAATAGCAGAAAGCGAGAACATGATTACGATACCGTAGATAACCTGAGATGATGGCATCGCAGATAGGCCGATGTACTTACCGTAGCCTGATTCAACATCTAGCATTGCGCCACAAGCTGCTTGACCTGCAACTGAACAGCCGATAGCTGAACCGATAGCACCAAGTGCAACTGGAGCGAATGCGCCTAACCAACCTAGTGCGATAACAAATTGTTCCATTTTTTAATCCTCTTTCTTTCGAAAAGCTTTGAACGGGTAACCTTCATCAGAGAGGCCCCAGTTTACAAATTCAATTACATTTAGACGCATGCCGTGAACCACGCCACTCATAATACAAAGTGCGAAGTTAAGAACATGGCCAAGCAGCAGTATCAGACCCCCGAAGAGCACCCCTGAAACGGGCTGGGCTTCAACAACTTGTCCTGCTAGTGAGTTAAATGTCATCGCCAGTGATGCACCTGACAGACCCAGTGCGAATAGACGCATATAGCTGAGGATGTCACCGAATGCACTCGTGATGTTGTAGATCGCTTTAGCACCATCGAATATGCGTAGCAGTAAGTCTTTTTTACTGTTAACTTCGCGCTCACTGCTGTAGACGCAAACCATGCCTGCACCGCCGAGCATGACTAAGCCACCTAAGTACTTACCAAACCATGTCCATACTGTGCCTGTCATGCCAAACCATACCAACATGCCACCAAACATTAGCGCCGCCCAACCAAGAGGGGCTAATGCACGTTTATGCGGACGGTTGATATAGGCGGTCATTACGTTAGCAATAACAAGATGCATAACCCCTATGAATACCGAGAGTTTCATCATGGCAGCATAGTTGTTCATATCGATGATGTTAAAGAAGCCCAAGAAGCTACCGTCACTGGGGCTAACCCCAAAGTAACTCCCTGAAAGTGCACCCCAAACGATACCTATCCCTGACATAAACAGGCCGAGGTTCATTAAGCGGCTACCTTCGTTCGACGCGGTTAACTTGTCTTTGAAGAACAAGATAATCAGGCCGAAAATGGCACTATACATAACGTCATTCATGATCATTGCGAAGAACAATGCGAATGAATAGAACACCAAGTTACCTGGGTCCCACGCTCGGTAGTTCGGGGTTTGGAAGAAGCTCATTGCTTCTGAACCGCCACCCGTAAGATCGGAGTTCTCTAACAATGTTGGAGGCTCGTCTTCCGCTTTTGGTTCTTCAAACAGCACGGCGCTGCCGTAGACTTCTGCAAGCTCAATCACGGTCTCTTCTTGATCGGCTGGCATCCAACCTTGAACTAAGAAAAAGTCGCCTTCATCTTGTACGCCAGAAGAGGCTAACAATAATTCAGCGTGATCTTGGCTTGCTGCTAATGATTGGCTCAATGGGTAGACCCAGCGAGTCAAAGCTTCCCGCTCAGCATAAAGGTCTTCTAAGTGCTGCTCTGAAATTTCAATTAATTCATGAACTTCAGACAAGCTATTATGACCAACGTGTGAACGTTCGACTGGCATAGCAGGTTCATCAGGCTCATTTTCAGAGACCAGCACAATGAATGCGCTTTTCTGATCACGATGGATTTCTTGCCACGGTGTTTCTACGTCACGAAGCAAATCAATTTGCTTTAGTGGCATAACGTAGAACCAAAAACGTAGACCGTTAATGCTGTCCAATTGAGGTAGTGTAAACTCCCCCCATGGACGCAAGAGCTGCATACGTTCTTTGTACATGTCGCGCTTGTCTTGCTGCTGGCGTATTGCCTGCTTGTTTTGCAAAATCTGTGCGACCAGCTCATCGATATCAACCAAGGTTTTATCGGTCACTGAACGGCGGCGACGTTCTACGCGGCTAAGCCAAGCTAGTGCTTCACTGGCATCAGTTGGCTGTTGCATCGCGAGGGCACGGTTTGCTTGTGCATTATCTTCACTAAGTGGAATCAAATGCATGCAGCCGAGTGCCTGCAGAGCCATGAGGGTTTCTTCACGACGAGACGCTTGACCACCTAGGGTTAGACGTTTTAGACGTTTAATACTCATGCTTGGCCTCCCTGCGTTTTAGCTTGCTGCGCTAACACTTTTTGTTTCGACAGTTTCGCATTCATTACAGCAGCACGATCTTGATCTGATAAGTAGATCCCGATACGGCGAATATTCTCTTTTGTTTCAGGGATCAGAACTTTAGAGAATAAATTCACACGCTGACTAGTAACGCGAGTTGCGTGACTGATCAATTCATAGCGTTTTTGAAAGACAGACAGTTCAACACGTAAACGAACCATCTCTTTCAGTTGGCGAACAACACTATCAACCCAATGTGGGCGAGCTAAGAAGCTGTACGGTGTCAATTCAAGATCAATATCTTTGATAATTGGCACACGACAACCAACAATATTTTGCGTATCAAGCGTCACGTTATTCACTTTAATTAAGTTGTTAACGCTAATCTCTTTACAGGCCAGCATCGGAATTGTTTCTTCAACAATTTTTCGGAGATCAGCAACACGTTGCTTCGCTTCGTTTAATGCTTTTTCGGCTTTTTTACGCTCAATCATTAGTTGTTGACGCTTCAGCTCTAACGCAGGCAGGTAGCGGTTATATGTTTTCAAGCTACGTTTTTGTTGGTTTAACGCGCTTTTATTGAGTGCTACCTTTGCCATGGCTTATGCCTCCGCTGCTTGTTCAGCAGACTGATTCGTAGGCCAGTATTTATCTAGCAAACTGTCTTTAATCAGCGTTTCTTCTGGATCAAAGCAGTCAGCAAGGATTTTCCAGCCAAAGTCGAGCGCATCTTCCAAAGACATATCAACGTCAAGTGACATGAAGTTATTCTTGAATAGATCACCATACTTAAGCGTTTTATGGTCATATTCAGAGAGTTCGAAAGCCATGGCTTCTTTTTGTTTCGCTTCAACAGCTTCAGAATACAAGCGAATCAGCGCATCCATTAACGCACCATGGTCTTCGCGAGTCTTCTTACCCACAACCATCTGCTTAAGGCGAGAAAGAGAGCCGAATGGGTCGATTACACCATCATGAAGGTAGAATTGACCTTCGGTGATATAGCCCGTGTTATCAGGCACTGGGTGGGTAACATCGTTACCTGGCATTGTTGTAACCGCAAGAAGGGTTACAGATCCTGCACCTTTGTAGTCACAGGCTTTCTCATAGCGCTTTGCTAACTGAGAATAAAGATCACCCATGTAACCACGGTTAGATGGGATTTTATCCATTGATACACCGATCTCTTTCATCGCATCTGCGTAAGAGGTCATGTCAGTGAGCAGAACCAGTACTTTCTTGCCTTCTTCAACCGCGAAATGTTCAGCGACTGACAGTGCCATATCGGGAGCGAGTATACGCTCTACCGTTGGGTCTGAGGCTTGGTTAACAAACATGACGGTACGTGAAGATACGCCTGCTTCTTCGAATTGAGTTTTGAAGAAGTGGTAATCATCGTAAATCAAACCCATACCAGCAAAGACGACAACATCAGCTTCTGCTTGGATGGCAACACGTGCCATGAATTTGTTATACGGTTCACCCGCGACAGAGAAGACAGGAATTTTTTGCGATTCAACGAGTGTGTTGAATACATCGATCATCGGTACATTTGTGCGAACCATGCGCGATGCAAGGGTACGACGCACAGGGTTAACGGATGGGCCATCGATTTCAACTTTCGGATCGTGTTCTAGCTCCGGACCTTTGTCGATAGGTTGACCTGCACCATTAAAGATACGGCCTAACACGTTAGGCGAGTACGTCACCTGCATCGGCTGGTCTAAGAAGCAAACAGCAGCGTTAGTCGAAAGGCCTTTACAGCCTGAAAATACCTGTAATGAAACTTCTTCATTATCAATTTTGATGATTTGAGCGAGTGAATGGTTTTCACCGTTTTGCTCAATCATTGCGAGATCGCCATATTTGGCTTTCGCATTACTTGAAGATAAGTTGGGTACTTCTACCCGGATTAAATCACCAACAATACTGAGTATATTGGTATAACGTAATAGACTCTGTGGCATTACAATACCTTGATAACTGCCCAAAAAAAGAGTTTTTTAATGAAAGTGCTTAACGCAATTTTTCATTATTTCATACGCTTTTAAACTGCTTACCTTTCCAAGGTGAGGTTTCAGTTCAAAGCACAGTTGCTAAGACTATGCTTCTCACATGCATTTGGTATCAGCTAGTTGTTTCAGTCTGTGATTTTTTGTAATAAATGATTTCTGTCACATCGGTAAAGTCGATACTATTCATCGGATTAAATAGGGGTATTGATTAAGGTAATATTGGTGTGTCTTTTTGAATTTATTATTCAACCTATTGATTTTAATTAAATAAGTTGTGTTTTATGTTGGTTTTTACTTTGTTGCGTTCTGTAAAATTATTTTGTTTTTGCGACTCGATTGGTACTTTTCAAAATTGAAAAGTAAGAAATCACTAATTTTTAGACATTTAACATATGTAAAAAACGTAAATGACTTTTATGTTAATGAAATGTAGCGAGGTTTGGTTTTTTCGTGGTTTTATGTCTTGTGGCGATAATGGGCATAAAAAAAGCCAGTCGAGATGACTGGCTTTAAGAACTGACTTGCGAAGGTGTATTACATTACTCGCATACCAGGCTGTGCGCCTTCGTGTGGTTCAAGGATCCAAAGATCTTTGCCACCAGGGCCAGCAGCTAGGATCATGCCTTCAGACATGCCAAACTTCATCTTACGTGGCTTAAGGTTGGCAACCATTACAGTGTGCTTGCCGATAAGCTCTTCAGGTGTGTAAGCTGATTTGATACCTGAGAATACCTGACGCATTTCACCACCGATGTCCAACTGGAACTTCAGTAGCTTGTTGGCTTTTGGCACTTCTTCACAAGAGACAATTTTAGCGATACGCATGTCAACTTTAGCAAAATCGTCGAATTCGATTTCGGCTTCAATTGGCTCATCGTCCAATGGGCCTTTTGTCGCCGCTTCAGCTTGCGCTTTCGCTGCTAGTTCTACCGCAGCATCTTCTTTAGATGTTTCTACCATTGCAGCAACGTGCTTAGGATCGATACGG
The DNA here is from genome assembly GCF_050336715.1 of Photobacterium makurazakiensis. Taxonomy (NCBI): domain Bacteria; kingdom Pseudomonadati; phylum Pseudomonadota; class Gammaproteobacteria; order Vibrionales; family Vibrionaceae; genus Photobacterium; species Photobacterium makurazakiensis. Next base: position 129,955 of record NZ_JAKJSJ010000009.1, on the reverse strand, counting down.
TTGAACAGTGCTTTGAATTTAGTTACTTCGTGACCAGTAAGCGGGGTCGCAATAGCTTCCCACGTTAGCGTCTCGTTTAGGAAGCCTTCAGTACGCTCAGCTAGCTGAGGCATAACTGGTTTCAGGTACGTCATAAGAACGCGGAACAGGTTGATACCGACAGAGCAGATCTCTTGTAGCTCCTGATCTTTACCTTCTTGCTTCGCAACAACCCACGGTGCTTTTTCATCAACGTATTGGTTTGCTTTGTCAGCCAACGCAGTGATTTCACGGATAGCACGGCTGTATTCACGGTTTTCAAAAAGCTCAGCGATACGGTCAGCAGCACTGGTAAATTCAGCGTATAGCTCAGGCTCAGCAAAGTTATCTGCCAGCTTGCCGTCGAAACGCTTAGCAATGAAGCCTGCATTACGTGATGCAAGGTTAACGATCTTATTCACAACATCGCTGTTTACACGCTGAGTGAAATCTTCAAGGTTAAGGTCAAGATCATCGATGCGGTTATTCAGTTTCGCTGCGTAGTAGTAACGTAGACATTCAGGGTCTAGGTGCTGAAGGTAAGTGCCCGCTTTAATGAACGTACCTTTAGACTTAGACATTTTTGCGCCGTTTACTGTCACATAGCCGTGCACAAATACGTTGTTTGGCTTACGTAAACCAGCACCATCTAGCATCGCAGGCCAGAATAGGCTGTGGAAGTAGACGATATCTTTACCGATGAAATGGTAAAGCTCTGTTGAGCTATCTTTGTTCCAGAATTCGTCGAAGTCTAGATCATCACGCTTGTCACATAGGTTCTTGAATGAGCCCATGTAGCCGATTGGTGCATCAAGCCATACGTAGAAGTATTTGCCTGTTTCACCTGGGATCTCAAAACCAAAATATGGCGCATCACGTGAGATATCCCACTGCTGTAGACCGGATTCAAACCATTCCTGCATTTTGTTTGCAGTTTCGTCTTGAAGTGCACCTGATCGGGTCCACTCTTTAAGCATGTCTTCAAATTGAGGTAAATCGAAGAAGAAGTGCTCTGAATCTTTCATTACAGGTGTTGACCCTGAAACGGCAGATTTCGGGTTGATCAACTCAGTTGGGCTGTAGGTTTCACCACAGTTGTCACAGTTGTCACCGTACTGGTCTTCAGATTTACACTTCGGACATGTGCCTTTTACAAAGCGGTCAGGCAGGAACATTTCTTTCTCAGGGTCAAACAGCTGAGAAATGGTGCGGCTAGTAATAAAGCCTTTATCTTTTAGCTGAGTATAAACGAACGACGCAAGCTCACGGTTCTCGTCTGAATGTGTGCTGTGGTAGTTGTCAAAGCTAATATCGAAGCCAGCAAAGTCAGCCTGGTGCTCTTTGCTCACTTCGGCAATCATCTGCTCAGGATCCATACCCATCTGCTGGGCCTTAAGCATGATTGGAGTACCGTGTGCATCGTCTGCACAGATGAAATGAACTTCGTTGCCGCGAAGGCGCTGATAGCGCACCCAAATATCCGCTTGCACATGCTCAAGCATGTGGCCCAAGTGGATAGAACCGTTAGCGTACGGCAGGGCGCAGGTCACCAGAATTTTTCTTGGATTTGCAGCCATAATGTCTTGTTTCGCTCATGATGGGTAATAAAAACGTAGCTGTAAATACTACCTGATGGATAACGTGTTGCCTAGGATGATCTGTTGATAATCCGCGTAAATAAGGGCGATAAATGGGCATTGGTGATAGGATGAAGATAAAGAACAAAAACTAAGAGCAAAAAGGGAGCGCTAAAAAACATGAGTAGTGATTCTATCATCCGATTTGAATATGTAACTGATATTACCCGTTGGCTAAATCAGTTTGATCATCCGTGGCTACATGCGGAATGGGCAGATACTCCAAATGTTGTCTCGGTTGCTGCTGATGGCAAAATATCGATAACTTTACCGTTTGCTGCTGCCTCTGTGATCGAGTTACTTGAACAGTGGATTGAGGCAGAGCAACAACAGCACCATATACCAGCGAATGTTGCCTTTTCGATTACGACTCGTGTTGTGCCTTTAGCTTGTGGTGAAAAAACAGCGTTAAAAGGCGTTAAGAATATCATCGTAGTAAGCTCTGCAAAAGGCGGGGTGGGTAAGTCAACGACGTCTGTCAACCTTGCACTAGGGCTTCAAGCTCAGGGAGCGAAAGTAGGTCTGCTAGATGCTGATATTTATGGCCCTTCTGTACCGATGATGTTGGGAACAGTTGATGAAAAGCCACAGTCCCCTGATGGCAAAATGATGATGCCGATTGAATCATGTGGCCTATTTACTAACTCTGTTGGTTATTTAGTACCAGCAGAAAGCGCAACAATCTGGCGTGGCCCGATGGCATCGAAAGCATTGTCCCAAATCATTGCTGAAACGTGGTGGCCTGATCTGGATTATTTAGTTATAGATATGCCGCCGGGCACGGGTGACATCCAGTTAACACTCGCACAGCAGATCCCAGTGACAGGTGCTGTGATTGTAACAACACCTCAGGACTTAGCACTTGCAGATGCCATTAAAGGGGTCAGCATGTTTAATAAAGTAGACGTACCTGTCATCGGTATTGTTGAGAACATGAGCTATCACATTTGTAGTAACTGTGGTCACCATGAAGCAATATTTGGTACTGGTGGTGCAGAGCGAATGGCACAGGAATATTCAGTACCGTTACTTGCCCAATTACCTTTGCACATTAAGATCCGTGAAGACATTGATAACGGTAAGCCAACGGTTGCTGCTGATCCTGAATCTGAGCATGCTCAAACATACATCAATTTAGCCGGCTCAGTGGCAAGTAGGTTGTATTGGCAGGGGACACCTGTTGCCGAACAGATCACAATTCGTACAATGTAAACCATTGCTTGTTAGCATACCGTTGACTTTATAGCCAAACGCCGTGGATGCCGCATTTTTTCTGGCATCTGTGGTGACAACTGCCTATAATCAGGCGGTTTATTTATGCCAATTTTACCGATGTTGAATCACTAACTGTTTGAGTCTTACGGCTATAATAAGTTATTTAGGTCGGTATTTTTCACCTCGCCACGTTGTTTACAGGTGCTTTCTGATATGTCTGAAAACTCACACCAATGCGTCATTATCGGTATTGCAGGTGCGTCTGCATCCGGTAAAAGCTTGATTGCCAGTACTGTTTATAAAGAGTTAAAAGAAAAAGTAGGCGATCATCAGATCGGTGTTATTACGGAAGATTGTTACTATAACGATCAAAGTCACCTGAGCATGGAAGAGCGGGTAAAAACAAACTATGACCACCCAAGTGCGTTGGATCATGATTTGTTATGTGACCATTTAGAGAAGCTTATCCGCGGAGAAGCAGTAGAAGTACCACAGTACAGCTACAGTGAACATACGCGTATGGAAGCTACGACTACATTGACGCCTAAGAAGGTGATTATTCTTGAAGGCATTTTGCTACTGACTGATCCACGCTTGCGTGAAATCATGCATGCAAGTGTATTTATGGATACGCCGTTAGATATTTGTCTGCTACGTCGTTTGCAGCGTGATGTTGCTGAGCGTGGTCGTACAATGGAGTCGGTACTTGTACAGTATCAAAAAACAGTACGTCCAATGTTCATGCAGTTTATCGAACCATCGAAGCAGTACGCTGATATCATCGTCCCTCGCGGCGGTAAAAACCGTATTGCCATTGATGTGTTGAAAGCACACATTGGTAAGTTACTGCGTGCATAATTAGCAAATTATCAATTTGTTATCAAAATTCGAATAGGTGGCTTTTATAGCCACCTATTTTTTTATCTGACATATGGTTGATATTTTTTATATGCAGATTGGTAAGATGAACAAATACTTAAAATATATTGTCTTATTGCGATAACAACGTTTAATCTCGTTACAGGCATGGATGATTTGGGGATACAATGAAAAAGATAATGTTTGCCTTATTGGCAGTTGTACTGGTGGTGGTCATCGGTATTGCGGCTTTACTTGCACTGGTCGATCCAAACCAGTTTAAGCCTTTGATTGCAGAACAAGTGAAGAAGAATACCGGACGTGAATTGATTATTTCCGGCGATATTGGTTGGCGTTTCTTCCCGAGTATAGGCTTTGATATTGGTAAAACAGAATTTAGAAACCCTGAAGGTTTTGCAGAACCAAATTTAGTTCAGTTTGATAGTGCAGAACTCTCGGTGTCGGTGATACCTTTATTTTCGCAGCAGCTGGAAATTGGCAACGTTAGCCTTCAAGGTGGCCATGTTTTCATTCAGACACTGGCTTCAGGTGTGACAAACTTGGATGGTATCGGGCAACCAAGCGAAGTAACAGAATCTTCTCCACAACTAGATACAACGACTTCTACACCGTCATCAACCTCAGATACTGAAGCGGGTTTAAGCTGGGCTATTTCTTTAGAAAGTGTTGAGGTTGTAGGCGCCAGCGCGATTGTTCAAGACGATAAACTAGGTACCAAATCAGAGCTTTCTCAGCTTAACTTTTCCTTAAGCCGTTTTGCGCCGGGAGAGTGGGCAAAAGCGCAATTTGATATCGCAGGTGTCAGTGGTGAGCTTAACTTCGCGGCACAGGGCGAAACTGAATTGATGCTGGCTGAAACCTTGGATAGTGCTGAATTTAAATCATTGGCATTGACTGCGTCAGCGAAAGACACCGCTAATGATATTCAGTCAGTATCACTTAACGTAGACCAATTCAAACTGGGCAGCTGGTCAAACGTGACTTTCACCCTACAGGGTTCAGTACCCGATTTGGCGTTTAATACCAATGGCTCAGTTCGATTAAGCGTAGATGAAGCGTTTGAGAACATTCAGCTGGAACAACTTGCGTTAACTTCTGACCTTAAAGGGGCATCATTGCCTCGTCCTGAGATGGCGATCAAGCTGGTGGCTGATGCTAGCTATAACGTTCCGAAAGGCTTGGCTAAGTTCACAAATATGGAAACCAATGTTGATGAACTGGCATTGACAGGTAAAGGCTCATTTCAATCGGCAGATATCCCAGTTATCCGTTTTGACTTAGCTTCTGATGCCATTGATGTTGACCATTTCTTAGGAACTGGTGCATCAACGACACAAGAAACACAAGTTTCAACGTCTGGTGATAGTACTAATACTGCGGGTGCTACAGCGTCAAAAGCTGATAAAAATCGCGAACCCGATCTCTCTGCTTTGAAAACCATCGACCTCGCAGGCACATTGGCGGTTGGACAGTTTAAAGCAGCAAATGCCAAATTAAGCGATGTGGCGATTAATATTGCCATTGCCGATGGTGTGCTGAACTTAAAGCAGTTAGATGCCAAACTTTATGACGGCACGATACAGACGAAAGCGACTATCGATGCGAACGGCAAGCTACCCCGCTACAGTGTTACCAAGTTGATCCGTGGTGTGCAGGTTCAGCCATTGCTCATTGATGTGGTAGAAAAAGATGTACTGGCCGGTAAGGGCGATATTACCGTGAAGTTAAGTGGTACGGGTTTAGCTGAAGCGCGAATGCGTGAGAATATTGCAGGTAATATTGATATTCATTTTGCTGACGGTGCTGTTTATGGTGTAAACGTGCCAGAAATGATCCGTGAGGCGAGAGCAACACTGAAAGGCCAAAAAACAGAGTACGTTAAGGAAGAGAAGAAAACAGACTTTTCGGCAATGAAGGCAACCTTCAATATTGGCAAAGGGGTAGCTTCTACCAATAACCTTGATATCGACTCACCATTGCTACGTGTTGCTGGTAAGGGGAGTACCAATTTGGTGTCTGAAGCGATCGACTTCAATATCAGTGCCTCTGTTGTTGCAACGAGCAAAGGTCAAGGTGGTAAGGAAATTGATGAAGTGGCAGATCTTACCGTACCTATTGATGTGAAAGGTAACTGGGAGCAGCCTACATTTGCCTTAAACATTGCTCAGTTGCTTAAGCAAAACAATGAGCTTGAAAAGAAAGCGCAAAAAGAAGTCGAGCGTGGTCTTGAGAAGTTATTAGGTGATAAAGCGCAAAATGAAGACATTAAGAAGGCCGCCGATAAACTGATAAAAGGGCTATTTAACTAACACTTTTTAGGTTTATTTTTGGGGATAGCAGAGCCAGCGAATCGCTGGCTCTTTCTTTATGGCTTTAAGCAGGTTGTTTTTTCTTTTTCAATGACTTTTGGTTCTCAAGGCTATCTTGAAAAGCTTTTAGTAAATCGATAGCGGACAACATTCCAACCAGCTCACCAGCCTTATTCAAGACTGGTGCTGCACCTACATGGTTATCTAAAATAGTGCCAATGGCCTTGGTTAAGGTGTCGTAGGTGCGAACATGAATAATATCTTTGCACATGACATCACGAATATGCAGATCATCGGTTAAATCATACTCGTGGCCGATCTCTGGTGACTCATCGACCCATTGAGGTCGTCTTAGCTCTCTGTCACTTACAATCCCGACCAGTTCACCTTGCTTACTAATAACAGGCAGGTGCCGAATTGATGCGTCTTTCATCAAGAAAAAGGCTTCACGAAGTCCAGCATCCGGCTGGATTGTAATAAGCTTTTGCGTCATGTATTCAGATACTTTTGTTGGCATTGCATCTTCCCTTTGTCTATTTGAATGGAGGTTGCTTGATTACCCTAGCTAAATATCATTGTTTTAACTGCGAGCAAGCCCTGATTTTTACTTTTACTGAGCCTTGAATGTGAATTGACTCACGCGTTTCACGTATCAATAAATGATGATTTTCTGTTAATGTGTGCCAATAAAGTCAAAGCTAGATTTATACGATCAAACGAATATAACGAGAAACGGTTTGATTGGTATCTAAAGGAGTGAAAGTGGATTCGGTAACACAAATGGCATTAGGTGCAGCGGTTGCTGGTCTGGTTGCAGGGAAGAAATGTTCTCCCAAAATATTATTAGTCGGGGCAGCGTTAGGTACGTTGCCAGATTTGGATGTATTGCTAAGCTACGGTGATCCTGTGTCAGATATGGTGAAGCATCGTGGTTTCAGTCACTCTTTATTTGTATTGTTGCCATTTTCATTGCTATTAAGTGGATTATGGCAAAAGTGGCGGCCAACACGTTTTAGCTTTACACAGTTGTGGCTATTGGTTGCGGCATGTTTAATTACGCACCCACTTCTTGATGCTTTTACTGCGTACGGCACGCAATTATTCTGGCCAATAAATACGCCTATTGCCATCTCCAGTATTTTTATTATCGACCCACTTTATACTGTACCGCTGCTAATCGTATTGTTAGCAAGTTTACTCTGGCGCGATCGTATGGCTAAGTTGTGCGGTGCTGGGTTGGTTGTTTCCTCACTCTATCTTGGCTGGTCAGTGTTCGCCATGAATATGATTGAGCAGCGGGTAGAGCAACAATTAGCTGGCACATCGTTAGCCAACCAGCCTGTATTCATTACCCCGACGCCATTAAATACAGTGCTATGGCGTATCGTCGTAAAAGGGGACGAGAGCTACTTCGAAGGCTTGTCCTCATTGCTTGATGACAGCACGAATATTGATTTTATTGAAAAGCCACTTGGTACTTGGCCTGATGGTATATCTTCAGAGCATCAACAAATGCTTGCGCACTTTACTGGTGGTTTCATTAAGTATGAGCAACATCAGTCAGAGCTGATCGCGACTGACTTACGTCTGGGAATGGCTGACTATATGCCGTTTCAATTTGCTCTGGCTAATAATGATTTAGCAAAGGGATGGGAAGTGGTTTCACCGGTTCAAATCAGCAGCCCGTCAGTAAGGCTAAAGCATATTCCGACATTGTGGCTAAGGGTGCTTGGCAATCAAGATATCGATGCGAATTTGTGTCATATATCAGAATGTCCAAGCATCGGTGAAACAGCACGTAACTGATCACAAATAAATTCAGCTCTATTTTCCTTAAAGGAAAAAGAGCTGAACTTTATTGAAAGGTTCTCGATCGGCATTCTTGTTGGCATTTTTTATATTTGAATGTGAAAAGTAGTTACTTATTGGTGAGACAGTACCGACATTTTTAGTTCTTTTTGGTATTTAGGCGGTGATGAAAAAAGCATAAATGCTTAAAAGTGTTATATTTATTATTGTGTTGGTCGATAGGTAAGCTATTGAGGTATTAATGAAAAGAGTAGATTTTGATGCGCTCAGAGCAAGGATGCATGGAAAAGCGGTAGAGAAAGCGATGGACTTCTATAAGAAAAAGTTACGAAAAAAAGACCAGAAATAATGAATATTCGAATTCGAGAGGGGGCAAAAGAGTGCCCCCTTGTTCATTGTTGTTAATCTTCTGACTGGCACTTATGTGGTTCAGTCACTTTTTCATATGGCCAGTAATGGTGGCCAATGCGAATCACTAATGTTGCAGCAGCCAGAATAAAAGCAGCCAATGACAACCACACTAAATAGACCCCATCCAACTGTTTCATCCCTAAAGTGATGTAGCGCGCAATTGCCATGATCGCAATGTAGATTGGGTAACGAACTGGAATTTTACCATTGGTGACAAACTGCTGAACCATGGCTAGCACTTCGAGGTAAATGAACATCAGCAGAATATCGGTAAGTTGGATCTGTCTGTTGACATAGATATTGACAAATTCATTGGTCATTGCCGCTATGGTTGCGAGTGTAATCGCAACCAGTAAAATGGCTTCTAGAATATGAAAGATTTTAAGAAAAGGGCGACTAAAGCCCTTCGGTAGTTGTGAAGGCATGATAAATCCTAATGACATTTTTTATTATGCTCACGTTGATTTAATTCACCGTGAGCTGTGTTCGTTGTCATTATATTTTAGATCAGCAAGAAAAGAATCTATTTGTTGCGAATCGCCTACCAGTCAACGCCTTTGCGGGCTTTTACACCGTTCTCGAAAGCATGTTTAACATTACGCACTTCAGAGACAGTATCGGCAAGCTCAGTTAAAGAACGATGCGCACCACGGCCAGTCACGACGACGGACTGCATAGCAGGGCGCTGGCTAATCGCCTCTAGAATCTCTTCAAGTGGTACATAACCATACGTTATCATGTAAGTAAGTTCATCAAGTAATACGACGTCGTAGCTGTCGTCGGCCAGCATTTCTTTACATTCAGCCCATGTTTGTTGTGCAGCTTCAGTATCTGCTTGTTTATTTTGTGTTTCCCAGGTAAACCCTGTGGCCATCACAGCGAATTTAACGCCATGTTGTTCTAGTAGTGAGCGCTCACCGCAATCCCATGTCCCTTTAATAAACTGGCCAACCCCACACTTTTGCCCGTGGCCAACCGCTCTTGCGATAGTGCCAAACCCTGAGGTTGATTTACCTTTACCATTTCCGGTAATAACGAGAAAGATCCCTTTCTCTTCTTGTGCAGCGTCGACACGGGCATCCACTTCACTTTTTACTTTTTGTTGTCGTGCTTTGTAACGATCGTCTTTCTGCGTTTGATCAACCATGAGAGTCCTTAATTATGATGTAACAGTCGCTAATATAATCAGATAGCCAGCGATTTCTGAAAGTTGTTGTGTTGCGCCTAAGCAGTCACCGGTATAACCCCCAAGTTGCTTGTTGAACCATCGACCACAACCCGTGCGTACAATGGCTAATACCACCATTAAGCACAGGGCAGTATTGAGGGGTAATAAGAGTAATATAATTAAACTGGTTAAAATTAAAACCCACAAATCGTACTGGCTTTGCTCATTTGCCAAGGGTTTAACTTTACTTTGTTCATCAAGCCGTACATAGGGGTAACTGAAGATTAGGCTCGCTGCCACCGCTCGACTAAGTGTGTGCATAGCGACGAACGATAAGGCGGTTAGGGTGACACTGTGGCTAGCGATGGCACTCAGTGTTGCCCACTTTAGTCCAAGAGCGATGAAGAGTGCTGAAGCACCATAAGTCCCAAGGCGTGAGTCTTTCATTATGTCGAGCTTTTGTTCGGGGTTCCAACCACCGCCAAACCCATCAAAGACATCTGCTAGTCCATCTTCATGGAACGCGCCTGTGAGCAGTAAGCTAAAGGCCATCGACATGACGATAGCGATAGTGAGCGGGAAAACACTCTGCATCAATAGGAAAAGTAGCGCCGTGAGTACACCGATAAGTGTTCCGACAAGGGCGAAGTAACGGTTAGCTTGATTAAGGCGTTCTGATGAATAAGGAATGTTATCCGGAATAGGAATACGGGTAAAAAAAGCAAGCGCTACTAAGAATATTTGCCATTGTTGCTTCATGAAGGCGTTCCGGTTAATGCAATTAAGTGCTTAAATATTGTTAATGCGCCATTTTAACAAATTAGTGATACCAGCTTAACTAAAATATCGAGTAAACTATTTTATAGTATATCGTTCTTTTAAATGGGAAGTGTAAATGCGCACAATGATGTTGTTGGCCGCTTTGAGTGTCATGGTAGGTTGCTCTAGTCGTTTACCGACAGAACAAGAACAGGCGGAAAGCCTGATTGAACGCAAACAAGATTTAGTTGAAGTCGAGTACATTGAAGATGCAACAGGTTTACAGTGGGTCTCTCCAGAATTAAAGTCATCTTATTATCGGCAGTTGCAGATTGAACCTGTCGGTTTGAACCAAAAAGCCAAAGCAGATCATCAGCTACCTAGCTTTGTATTGGAACGAGTATCTGCACGTTTAACTGATATCTTAAAGCAAGAACTCTCTAATGGTGTACCGATAGTTGAAAGCCCAAGTGGACGTACTGCCGTTCTGCGGGTTGAAATAACCCGCGCAAGTACAGATTTCGAAGATTTGAAAATTACAGAAGTGTTACCTTATGGGGCACTGATTGGTGGGGCTAAAGCGTTGCTGGGTATCCGTGATCGTAATGTACGTATTCTTGTGGAATCTCAGCTATCAGACAGTCTTTCTGGAGAATTGTTAGCAGAACGTGTGAGTGTGTTGTTAGCCAAAGATGTTCTAGAAAATGACACCGTTCAGCTTGAATATGAGCAAATTAAAGAAACGGTAGAGCGGTTTACGCAAGACATTGTCCATTTTATACGTATGACTGCTTATACTGCGAAGTTAAATGAGCAGAGTGAAGAAGGGTAGCCTTTAATTAAGTGATCCTTAGACTTTTCAGAGGGTTGTTTTTATCCAACAGATCAAGGAATAGATGAATGGCTTTTCAAATACTGGTCGTGTGTATGGGCAATATCTGTCGCTCTCCAACAGGCGAAGCGGTATTGCGTAGTAAAGCGTTGCAGCGAGGAATATCGTTGACAGTTGACTCTGCTGGCACGATTGGTTACCACCAAGGGAGCAAGCCTGATCGACGTTCTACCGAGGCTGGTGAGGCGAGGGGATATCACTTTGATACTATTCGTTCGCGTAAAATTAAGCTCGAAGACTTTGAACAATTTGATCTTATTTTAGCGGCTGACAATGCGAACTTAGCAGACTTGAAGGCTATATGCCCAAACGCTTATCAATCGAAAGTACGGTTATTTCTAAGCTATGGTAATAACAACAACGCCGGAGAGATCCCGGACCCTTATTATGGCGGCCAGAATGGATTTGAAGTCGTGCTTGATTTAATTGAAGATGCCTCAGATGCTGTACTCGATAGCATCAGCTGATCAAAGTTGTGACAGCACAAATGATACAAACAAAAACGCCCGCATTTGCGGGCGTTTTTTATGAATTGGCAGTTGGTATGGCTTAACCGCCTAGGGTATCTGTCGCAACTTTATAAGTTGGATCTTCCATCATGTTAACTTCAACCAAGTTGCCGGCTTTTTTCAATAAAGAGCGGCACTCAGGGCTTAAATGACGAATGTGCAAGGTTTTACCTTGAGTTGCATAGCGCTCTGCAATGGTATCGATAGTCTCAATCGCAGAGTGGTCGGCAACGCGTGATTTAGCAAAATCGATAATAACGTCACTTGGGTCGTTTTTAGCATCGAACAGCTCAAGGAAGTGGGATGCGGAACCGAAGAACAGTGGACCATTTACTTCATAGACTTTTGAGCCATTTTGATCGATGTGGCTTGAGGCATAGATTTGTTTTGCATGCTCCCAAGCAAAGACTAGTGCAGAGTAAATCACACCCACAATAACAGCCATAGCAAGGTCGACAGCAACCGTTACACCAGTCACAAGGATGATAGCGAAAAAGTCATGTTTAGGTACTTTGCGCGCCATTTTAAGGCTTGCCCACTCAAAGGTGCCAATAACAACCATGAACATGACGCCAACAAGCGCTGCTAGTGGGATCACTTCAATTAAAGAAGAACCAAACAAAATGAATAGTAGTAGACCAACAGCACCAGATATACCTGATAGTCGACCACGGCCGCCAGAATTAATGTTGATCATTGATTGACCAATCATCGCACAACCGCCCATCGCGCCAAACACTGAACAAGTCACGTTGGCAACGCCTTGGCCCACACATTCACGGTTACCTTGTCCGCGTGTTCCTGTCATTTCATCAATAACCGTCAGGGTTAGTAGCGATTCAATCAGGCCTACCGCTGCCAAGACTAAAGAATAAGGCAGGATGATGCTTAAGGTTTCCATGTTGAAGCCAACATCAGGAATGGCAAATGTGGGTAGTGAACCTGCCAGTGTCGCACTGTCGTTACCACTCATGCTGCGAACGAAGTCGATCACGGTACGAGTATCAAGACCAAGGCCGTGCACCATAACCGTAACAGTAATAATTGCAACAAGTGATGATGGCACAGCTTTGGTTAGTTTTGGCAAAAAGTGAATAATGCCCATCGTTAATAGAACTAAGCCAAGCATGATGTATAGCTCAGTACCTTGCATCCACTGCAGTGCACCAGAAGCATCCGGTACTTTGAATTGGCCTAGTTGGGCGAGGAAGATAACAATTGCTAGACCATTAACAAAACCGATCATTACTGGATGAGGCACCATCCGAATGAATTTACCTAGCTTGAAAATACCTGCCAGTATTTGGATAACACCTGCAAGCATAACGGCGGCAAATAGGTATTGAATACCGTGCTCAGCGACCAAGCTCACCATGACAACAGCCATAGCGCCCGTTGCACCCGAGATCATACCCGGACGACCACCAATAACGGCCGTAATGAAACCGACGATAAAGGCAGCATATAGGCCAACCATAGGGTCAACGCCAGCAACGAAAGCAAAAGCTACAGCTTCCGGTACCAGTGCTAACGCAACAGTAAGCCCAGAAAGGACGTCATTTTTGACGGATTGTCGCGAAAATTGAGGGAATTCGAACATGTTATTCAGTTTTTATCCGGTTCTGGTGGGTTTAGCCGGGTTGCATCAGTGCATCCACTTTTAAAAGAGCTAATAAGTTGGAGGATCCTACAGAAAGATGTGAGATGGTTCAACTTTCAAGTTGAATTTTTACCCGTAGCAACAGTGATTGTAAGGAAGGGTGTGAGTTCTGGATATTTTATGAATTATGTAATTAGTGATTTCTATTTGTCTCATTATGTAAAAGTTGAATTTTGATTAAGTAACTTATCAGAGTTAGTTTGGCTTAGGAGAGTTGTTAGCAGTTGGAAAATGAAGGTAAAAAAAAGCCATGCTAATAAGCATGGCTTTTAAGTGCTGTTAAGCAAACTTACAATGGGTTATAGCATTAACCTAGAGGTTTGCTCATTGGTGCTTGAGCACTATTCGTTGCCGTTTGGCTACCCGCTTGGCGAGCTGCAAAACGTGCCTCACGAAGTGGCGCTATCGTTACAACTTCAGCGTTTGCATTTTCAGCAGGCGCAGGAGCTTTAACCGTAGGCGCAATAGCATGGCGACCACGAGGTGCTGTTGCAGTGACAAGCTGTGCTTCAACCTTCGCAACGACTTCTACAGGCGTTACAACTGGTGCCGCTGCTTCAACTACAACTGGCGCTTCTTCAGTAACCGGAGCTACCGTCGGTGCTTCTTCTACAGTAACGCTTTCGGCAACTACAGTTTCAACCGGTGCAGGTTCAATCTCTGGGGTTTCTTCTACTGAAGGTGTAGCAATTGCTTCTACTGTTGTATCAGCACTTACAGGCGCTTCTTCACGTAGAGGGAATGCTTTACCCATCGCTAGCTCTGGTTGAGCAACACCACCGAGAGTGGATGTTGTTTCAACAACTTCTGCTACTGGTGCTTCTGCTACAGGTGTTTTAACTGGTGTTTCTGCAACAGTTGCTTTAGCTGGCGCTTCTGCAACTGGCGCTGCTTCTTCAACTGCAGCAACAGGTACCTTTTTAGCACTCTGCCAAACTTTACCCATAGCCATTTCTGGCGATGCAACACCTGATACTGGACGTGATGACGTTGGTTTTTCAACAATCGTTACCACATTTTCAATATCATTCAATGTATCAGTTGCTTCTTCAACAGCATGACCAACAGCATCTGTTACCATTTTTTCCATGTTATCGCCATTTTCAGGACGGTTATCACGGATGCGGCGGCGACGCTGACCACTTGCTCGTAGGTGGCGAGGAGAGCGACGATTACGACGTTGGCCGTTTTCTTGTTCGCCTTTTTCACCTTTTTGCTCAGCGTGATCATCGGTTGCTTTGGCTTCTTGAGCTACTGCAGTGCCAATTTCTTGAATCGGAGACGGAGTTTGAGCCGCTTCTGCAACAACAGGTGCTGCATTAACTGTTTCGATAGGAGCCTGCTCTTGCTCATCAATAAAACGTACCTTCTTACGAAGATCACGGCGTTGACGACGCTGCTTCACCTTACTCGCTTTTTCAAACTCTTGTTCGCGCTTTTCTTCTACTGTTGGCTTAGCCGTTTTCTCAGTTTGTTCTTCAGTGCGACGCTGTTGCTTTTGCGCTTGAATGTCTTCACGACGAGACTGACGCTTTTGCTCTTTGTCTTTACGCTGTTGAACAGGTTTGTCTGATTGCTGCTCTGGCTTGTCCTTCGCTTTTTCATTGCGACGACGTTGCTGGCGCTGTTCGTTAGCTTGTTTACGCTCACCATCTTGGGTTTCAGGGCGTTCTGGACGTTCCTGACGACCACGGCGAGGCGCGTCTTTAGCATTACGACGGTTATCTTGGCGATCACCTCGGCGACCATCTTGGCGTTCGCCACGACGATTGTCTTGGTTTCGACGACTGTCTTTACGATCGTTACGACGGGTATTTTGTTTTCCAGTGTCTTTTTTCTCTTCCTTTACTTCTGGCTCAGGGCTTGAGAAGAAGTTAGAAATAGCAGAGAACAGGCGGCTAAAGAGACCTGGCTTTTCATCAACCTTAGGTGCAGCAGCAGGTTTAGCTTGTGGCTGAGGCTTGGCCTTCGCTTTGGCTTTTTCTGGTGCTTGAGGTGGTGCGGTGAAGCCTTGTAATACAGGTTCTTCACGCTTTTTCACAACACGCTCTTGTGGTGCCGATTCAGCAGCTTCTGCTTCTTTTAGTGCATCAAGCGCTTTTGGAAGATGGTATGACAACGTGTCATGTTCATCACCACTACGAACACGAACCACTTCAAAGTGAGGTGTTTCCATGTCGGCATTCGGTACGATAATTACACGTACATCATGAGACTTTTCAATGTGCTGTACAGAGCGACGTTTCTCATTTAATAAATAAGAAGCAATGGCTACGGGCACAATGGCTAGTACTTGCGATGTATTATCTTTAAGTGCTTCTTCTTCGATTAGACGAAGAATCGACAACGATAGAGATTCACTATCACGAATAACACCAGTACCAGTACAACGAGGGCACACATGGTGACTTGCTTCAGCCAATGATGGGCTTAGACGCTGACGCGACATCTCAAGCAAACCAAAACGTGAGATACGACCAATCTGTACGCGAGCGCGGTCCATTCGAACAGCTTCACGTAAGCGGTTTTCAACTTCACGCTGATGGCGCACAGGCGTCATATCAATGAAGTCGATAACAACTAGACCACCAAGATCACGAAGACGTAATTGGCGAGCAATTTCGTCTGCAGCTTCTAGATTTGTATGAAGTGCTGTTTCTTCAATATCGCCACCCTTTGTTGCACGGGCTGAGTTGATATCGATCGATGTTAGTGCTTCTGTTGGGTCGATGACAATTGAACCACCTGATGGCAGACGAACTTCGCGCTGGAACGCTGATTCAATCTGATTCTCAATTTGGTAGTGGTTAAAAAGTGGTGTATCTGTGTTTTCATACAGTTTCACACGAGACAAAAAGTCAGGGCGAACTTGCTGAATATGATCATGTGCACGGTCAAAGATTTTTTTGCTATCAATAACAATCTCACCGATATCACGGCGAAGGTAATCACGAATAGCACGTGCAATGACATTACTTTCTTGGTGGATCAGGAACGGTGCTGGTGCAGACTCTGCTGCATCTTTAACGCGATCCCAGTGGTTAAGTAGATAGTTAAGATCATACTCTAGGTCTTCTGCTGACTTGCCCACACCCGCAGTACGAACAATTAAACCCATTCCCTGAGGAAGTTCTAATGTGCTTAATGCTGCTTTAAGTTGAGTTCGCTCTTCACCTTCGATTCGGCGAGAAATACCGCCAGCTCGAGGGTTATTAGGCATTAGGACAAGGTAGCTACCAGCTAGAGAGATGAATGTCGTAAGGGCTGCACCTTTGTTACCACGCTCTTCTTTGTCAACCTGAACGATTACTTCCTGACCTTCCTTTAGCACTTCCTTAATATTAGGGCGGCCTTGATAGGTATAGTCAGCTGGGAAATAATCACGGGCGATTTCTTTAAGAGGGAGGAAACCGTGGCGCTCTGCACCATAGTCAACGAACGCTGCTTCCAGGCTTGGTTCGATTCGTGTGATACGGCCTTTGTAGATATTTGCTTTTTTAGATTCGTGGCCAGGGCTTTCGATATCAAGATCGAAAAGCTTCTGCCCGTCAACTAATGCGACGCGCAACTCTTCCTTCTGAGTTGCGTTAATCAACATTCTTTTCATTATATTGTACTCGTTTTTGTCGTTGTGTTAGCGCATTCAGTGACGAGTTTGTATTGATGGTGCCCGACCCCAAGTCTGATCTATAAATGCAACCTCACGGCTGGAATTCAGGGGTGCTATATGGCAACACGTTGTATCCAACTTGTATCAAGATGATTAAATCTGAAAAATATACAGCTGGCTCACCGTATCTCACGGCGGTATCTGTCACACCAATAAAAAAAGTCAGTAAAAACACTAAAAAACACTCCGAAGAAATTAACGTCTTACGCCATATGCTGCGCTTTTCGTCAGAGCGGTATATAAAATAGTCACTTGGGTGGTAATCTGCTCACCCTGTTAACAAAGTAGGCTTTTTTTCCTACTCTTGCAGGCAATGATAGCAGGGTGGCTTTTTTGCGGCAATCTGCTTTGTGTAAGAGTTATGCTTAAAGTCCTTAAAATTGATGAGTTAGTTGTTTTTGTAAGAAAGCTTAGATGAAATAGATACAGGAAGGGTTATCTCTTTTATTCACTTTTGTATACAATGCTTGGCTATGAAAGATGATAAACCTAAAGTGCACTTCATCGAAATTACCGATGATTTTGCTGGCCAGCGGATCGATAACTTCCTTCTTGCAAGGCTTAAAAACGTACCAAAAAGTATGATTTATCGTATCTTGCGTAAAGGCGAAGTGCGAGTAAATAAAAAACGTATAAAACCTGAATATAAACTACAAGACGGCGATCTTGTTCGGGTACCACCGGTTAGAGTACCGGAAAAAGAAGATAAGGCGCCGATTAGTACAAAGCTTGACAAAGTTTCAGAGCTTGAGTCGTGCATTATTTATGAAGACGACCACATGCTGATTCTGAATAAACCATCAGGTACTGCGGTACATGGTGGTAGCGGGTTGAAGTTTGGCGCGATTGAAGCACTGCGCGCTTTACGCCCAGACGCACGCTTTTTGGAATTGGTGCATCGTATTGATCGTGATACTTCTGGCATCTTATTGATCGCTAAGAAGCGCTCTGCACTACGTAAACTGCAAGAGCAGTTCCGTAATAAGACAGTACAGAAGTATTATTTTGCGTTAGTCATGGGTGAGTGGAAGGCAAGTTGTAAAAAGGTGACGGCGCCATTACTGAAGAATGAAGTCAACAGCATCGTGCGGGTAAACCCTAACGGCAAGGCATCAGATACGCGCTATAAAGTGATTGAGCGATTGGATCAGGCGACATTGGTGCAGGCTAGCCCAATAACCGGCCGTACACACCAAATTCGTGTGCATTGCCAGTATGCGGGTCACCCAATTGCGTGGGATGATCGCTATGGTGATCCACGTTTTGATGCTTACACGAAAAAAACGGGACTCAACCGACTTTTCCTTCATGCAGCGAACATTAAGTTCACTCATCCAAATACTGAAGAGTTAATGGATATTAGTGCACCAATGGAGTCAAAGCTGGCGAAGGCTGTTGAGCAGCTACGTATAAAAGCAAACAAATAACGTCAAGCGAAATACCATGGCAACATTTTGTTGTTGGTCGGTGTGATAAGTCGCTTAGTAAAAAGCAGCAAAGGATACTTTGCTGCTTTTTTGTTTATAGAAAAATGCAGTTATAAAACGGAAACGCCTTGCTTGCTGAGCATTTCGCATAACGCAATCAGGGGGAGTCCAATTAAGGTGTTTGGATCGCGACCTTCTAACTTTTCGAATAGAGCAATACCAAGCCCTTCGCACATGAAGCTACCTGCGCAATTAAGTGGCTGCTCACGTTCGACATAGCGGCGGATTTCATCATCGCTAAGCTCACGAAAGGTCACATGAAAAGGCTCGCAAATGATCTCACTGGTTTGAGTGGCTGCATTGTATAGGCATAGGCCTGTATAGAAGGTAACAGTTTGCCCGCTGGCTGCTTTTAATTGTTCACAAGCTTTTTCAACGGTATGTGGTTTGCCGATAATACGATCGTTAATCACACAAACTTGGTCAGACCCAATGATTAAATGATTTGGATGGGCTGGGGCACAAGCGAGTGCTTTGCTTTCAGCTAGACGACATACAAGGGCTTGGGCAGACTCATCTATAAGCGGTGTTTCATCAGTTTGAGGCTTAGCTGTATCAAAAGAGAGACGCAGTTTATTAAGCAGTTCTTTGCGGAATGGAGATGTTGAAGCCAGAAGTAACGGTTGAGCCATGATGGTTACCGGGTTGTACAAGGTTGTGGTAGTCTAGCGACCATAAAGGCTGAGCGCTACGTTATAATGTTAAGTGGCAAGGTCGGTTTGTCGTTCACTTCGTCAGATTTTGTGTGTTATTTGTGCACTTGATGGTGTGTTATCAACCTGTTTATTGTCAGTCAGATAACAGACAAAATGGTGGAAGTGCTTGTGCTGAGCTATTGGTTATCAATGCAGAGTATATGAATTGATTAAATGCCGTTAATTCACGCACATTTCCTTTGACTCAAACACATTAGAAGGCTAATATTCGCGCCCTATGCAAAAGGTAAAATTGCCGCTAACGGTTGATGCAGTTCGTGCTGCTCAAAAAAAACTCGATTACGATGGTATCATCAAAGTCGAATTACTTGAGCGCCTAGCAGCTTCAACTCAGAGCGTAACACGTGATGCAAACGTCACTTTATCATTTGACTTTGACCAACGTCATTTGGCATTTATGCGCGGTAGCGCTGATGTTGAAGTGGAGTTGACCTGTCAGCGATGTCAGGAAGGTTTCAAACACGTTTATAGTGTTGATTTCTGTTATAGTCCGCTCCTCAAACCAGAGGAAGCAGATGATTTTCCGGAAGCTTATGAGCCGGCTGATGTCGATGAAAACGGTGAAATCAATCTAATTCAAATCGTCGAAGACGAGTTGATTTTAGAGTTGCCTCAAATTGCCATGCATGATGACGCTGACTGTAAAGCCAGTGGCAGAAACATGACATTTGGTGATATCCCCGTTGCTGATGAGCGTCCGAATCCGTTTGCAGTATTGAAAAATCTAAGTAAGTAATTTAACAGGAGTAGGGTTAATGGCCGTACAAAAGAGCAAAAAATCACGTGCAGCACGTGGTATGCGTCGTTCACACGATGCACTAACAACTGCAGCTGTATCTGTAGATTCTGCAAGTGGTGAAACTCACCTACGTCACCACATGACAGCTGACGGTTTCTACCGTGGCCGTAAGGTTATCAACAAATAAGGTTGAACCTTGAGTGGTCTTACCGTTGCACTTGATGCAATGGGTGGGGATTTCGGTCCCCAAGTAACAGTGCCTGCCTCCGTGCAGGCATTGTTACAATACCCAGAGCTCAAACTTATTCTTTTTGGTGATCAAAGTGCGATCACGTCTCAACTATCTCTTCTAAACCAATCGAATCACCCTCGACTTAGCATTGTCCATTGCGACCATGTCATCGCCAACGATACCCGTCCGTCACAAGCTTTACGCCGTAGCCAAGGCTCATCAATGCGTATGGCATTGGAATATGTATCGGAAGGTCAAGCTGACGCTTGTGTCAGTGCCGGTAATACCGGAGCCTTGATGGCATTATCACGTTTTATACTTAAGTTACTTCCTGGTGTTGATCGTCCTGCATTAGTTTCGGCTATCCCAACACGTACGCAACATAAAACATGGTTACTTGATTTAGGCGCCAATGTTTCGTGTGATGCAGATACCCTATTTCAGTTTGCTGTTATGGGGACGGTCTTGGCTGAGCAGGGACTTCCGCATGTGCCCAAAGTGGCATTGCTGAATATTGGTGAAGAAGAAATCAAAGGTAATGATCTGGTTAAGCGCTGTGCTGAAATGCTGTCAGAGTCGCCAGATATCAACTACATCGGTTATATTGAAGGTAACCAACTTTATAGCGGACAAGCGGATGTTATTGTTTGTGATGGTTTTGTTGGTAATGTTAGCCTCAAGACCAGTGAAGGTGTAGCAAACCTTTTTATCGATAACATTAAAAGTGCCATTTCCCGTAATCCACTCAAAAGGTTAATTGCTAAATGGTTGTTTAGTGACCTATTTAATAGTTTGAAACAGTTGAACCCCGACCAGTATAACGGGGCGAGTCTGTTAGGATTGCGCGGTATAGTGGTAAAAAGCCATGGAAGTGCTGATACAACCGCATTTACCAATGCGATTGGTGAAGCGGTACACGAGGTCAAACGGCAAATACCGAGCAAAATCAGTGACCGTTTGGAAGAAGTCTTACTCGAGAGGCATTACTAGTCGTTATGCATAGCAAAATTTTAGGTACAGGCAGCTTTTTGCCTGAACAAGTGCGTTCTAACGCTGACTTAGAGCAATTGGTTGAAACCAGCGATGAATGGATTGTTGCGCGTACTGGTATTCGAGAGCGACGCATTGCTGCAGCTGATGAAACAGTTGCCGTTATGGGGTATCAAGCTTCTTTAAACGCGATTGAAATGGCGGGTATTGAAAAAGAAGACATTGATCTAATTATTGTTGCTACGACCAGTGCGAGCCATTCATTCCCTTCAGCGGCTTGCCAAGTTCAGGGCATGTTAGACATTAAAGGCTGCCCAGCATTCGATATCGCCGCAGCTTGTTCTGGATTTGTATATGCATTGAGCATTGCTGATCAGCACATTAAAACAGGCATGGCTAAAAATGTGCTTGTGATCGGTTCTGATGCGCTATCACACAAATGCGATCCTAACGATCGTTCCACGATCATCTTGTTTGGTGATGCCGCTGGTGCAGTTGTTATTGGCGCAAGTGAAGAGCCGGGTATTATCTCAACACACCTTCATTCTGATGGTCACTTTGGTGGTCTCCTTAGCCTTGCTATTCCTGAACATGGTCAAGCATTTAGCGATGATAAATGGCTGTACATGGCAGGAAATGAAGTGTTTAAAGTCGCGGTAACGCAGCTATCTAATTTAGTAAAAGATACGCTAGCAGCGAATAACATGGATAAATCAGAGCTTGATTGGCTGGTTCCCCACCAAGCAAACTTACGTATTATTAAGGCAACGGCGAAAAAATTGTCGATGTCTATGGATCAAGTTGTTGTCACACTTGATCGCCACGGCAACACCTCGGCGGCGACGGTTCCTACAGCTTTAGATGAAGCAGTACGAGATGGCCGTATCCAACGTGGTCAAACATTGCTGTTGGAAGCCTTTGGTGGCGGCTTTACGTGGGGCTCCGCCCTTGTAAAGTTTTAAGTTAAATATTATTGATGACATGAACGAACTATATAGCGGCTAACGTTGTTGTTCATGTTGATAAAACAACCTAATAAGGATTCTCGAATGTCTAAGTTCGCGATTGTATTTCCAGGGCAAGGTTCTCAAACCGTTGGTATGCTTGCTGAGTTAGCAGAGCAGTTTGCAATTGTTAAGCAAACTTTTGCTGAAGCTTCTGAAGCGCTGGGTTATGACTTATGGGCGTTAGTACAAAATGGCCCAGCAGAAGATCTAAATCAAACACACCGTACTCAACCTGCCTTGCTTACAGCGTCTGTTACTATTTGGCGTGTATGGCAGCAGCAGGGTGGTGAACAGCCTGCATTGCTAGCTGGCCATAGCTTGGGTGAGTATTCTGCGCTTGTTTGTGCAGGTGTAATTGACTTTAAAGAGGCAGTTAAATTGGTTGAGCTTCGTGGTCAACTGATGCAAGAAGCGGTGCCTGCTGGTGTTGGGGCAATGTCGGCTATCATCGGCTTAGATAATGACGCGATTGCAAAAGCATGTGAAGAAGCAGCACAAGATCAAATTTGTTCGCCTGTTAACTTCAACTCTCCTGGTCAGGTTGTTATCGCAGGTAACAAAGAAGCGGTTGAGCGTGCAAATGTACTTTGTAAAGAAGCGGGCGCGAAACGTGCGCTGCCTTTGCCTGTCTCTGTACCATCGCATTGTGCACTAATGCAGCCAGCAGCAGAAAAGCTTGCAATTGCACTTGAAAGTATTGAGTTCTCTGCACCAGCATTACCTGTTATCAACAACGCAGATGTTGCAACAGAGACAGATCCTGCTGCAATTAAGCAAGCGTTGGTTAAGCAGCTTCATAGTCCTGTTCGTTGGACTGAGTCTGTTGAACGTATGGTATCAGAAGGCGTAGAGTCTTTGTTGGAGCTTGGCCCTGGTAAAGTACTTACTGGCCTTACGAAACGTATTAATCGTTCACTTAGCGGTGCGGCTGTAAATGATACAGCAAGCCTAGAAGCTGCAAAGTAATGATAATGCTGCCTGTTATTACGTAAATCATTGGCGGGCAACATAAATAACATAAAAAGAGGAATAACAATGAGCCTGGAAGGTAAAGTTGCACTAGTAACAGGTGCAAGCCGCGGTATTGGCCGTGCTATTGCTGAAATCTTAGTAGAGCGTGGTGCGACTGTTATCGGTACTGCTACGTCAGAGAATGGTGCTGAAGCTATCAGCACTTACTTAGGTGACAATGGTAAAGGCCTTGCACTTAATGTAACCTCTCCTGAGTCAATTGAAGCAGTGCTTAAGCAGATCAAAACAGAGTTTGGTGATGTTGATATCTTGGTAAATAATGCCGGTATCACGCGTGATAACTTGTTAATGCGTATGAAAGATGACGAATGGCAAGATATCATGGATACTAACTTGACATCGATCTTCCGTCTGTCTAAAGCTGTTCTACGTGCAATGATGAAAAAACGTCATGGTCGTATTATTAGCATTGGTTCAGTGGTTGGCACTATGGGTAATGCAGGCCAAACAAACTATGCAGCTGCAAAAGCAGGTCTACTTGGCTTTACTAAGTCAATGGCGCGTGAAGTTGCTTCTCGTGGTATTACAGTGAATGCTGTGGCTCCAGGTTTTATTGAAACGGACATGACCAAAGCATTAAATGATGACCAGCGAGCGGCAACATTATCTAATGTACCAGCTGGTCGTCTTGGTGATCCGCGTGAAATTGCTGCAGCAGTAGCGTTTCTAGCTTCAGAAGATGCTGGTTATGTAACCGGCGAAACGCTGCACGTAAATGGCGGCATGTACATGATTTAATCAAAAAAGTTGCATAACTTGATGATGCAAGTCAAACTCAACYAGTTTTCAGTGAAAATCGTGGTTTGACCAGCATGTTGAGTATTGCAACTTTTGCAGTATTGAATAAACTACAGCAAATCGCATTAGCGAATTCTTGTTTTAAGGAAATAGATTAATGAGCAACATCGAAGAACGCGTAAAAAAAATCATTATTGAGCAACTAGGTGTGGACGAAGCTGAAGTTAAGAACGAAGCTTCTTTTGTTGACGATCTAGGTGCTGATTCTCTAGATACAGTTGAACTAGTTATGGCTCTTGAAGAAGAATTCGACACTGAGATCCCAGACGAAGAAGCTGAAAAAATTACTACAGTACAAGCAGCGATCGACTACGTTGTTGGCGCTTCTGAGTAATTAAGAACTCCCTCCAGGCGGTCACCATGACCGCCTGATTTTCTTTTGAATTCTGTTTCACCCTCAATTCCCGGAGAAATTAATCGTGTCTAAGCGTCGCGTAGTTGTTACTGGCATGGGTATGCTATCACCGGTAGGTAATTCTGTAGAATCATCTTGGAAAGCCCTTTTATCCGGTACTAGCGGTATCAGCACTATTGAACATTTTGATGCTAGTGCATTCGCTACTCGTTTTGCTGGTTTGGTCAAAGACTTCAACTGTGAAGAATACATGACTAAAAAAGATGCTCGTAAAATGGATTTATTTATCCAGTACGGCATTGCAGCAGGCGTACAAGCATTAAAAGATTCTGGTATTGAAGTCACTGAAGAAAATGCACACCGTATTGGTGTAGCAATCGGTTCTGGTATTGGTGGTCTTGGCTTAATTGAAGCAAACCATCAATCATTGATGGAGAAGGGCCCGCGTAAAATTAGCCCGTTCTTCGTGCCATCAACAATTGTAAATATGATCGCAGGCCACATGTCTATCATGCATGGTCTTCGTGGTCCAAACATCGCTATCTCTACGGCATGTACTACTGGCCTTCATAACATTGGCCATGCTGCGCGTATGATTGCTTATGGCGATGCAGATGCCATGCTAGCGGGTGGTGCTGAAAAAGCATCAACGCCACTAGGCATGGGCGGCTTTGCTGCGGCAAAAGCACTTTCTACCCGTAACGACGATCCACAAGCAGCCTCTCGCCCATGGGACAAAGACCGTGATGGTTTTGTACTTGGTGATGGTGCTGGCATGATGGTTGTTGAAGAATATGAGCATGCAAAAGCGCGTGGCGCCACAATTTATGCTGAGCTTGTTGGCTTTGGTATGAGCGGCGATGCGTTCCACATGACCTCTCCAAGTGCAGATGGTTCTGGTGGTGCTTTAGCAATGGAAGCGGCTATCCGTGATGCTGGCATCAATGCAGACCAAATTGGTTACATTAACGCACACGGTACGTCTACCCCTGCGGGTGACGTTGCTGAAACATTAGGCATCAAGCGTGCGATGGGCGCGGCTGTTGATAATGTTATGGTTTCTTCAACTAAATCGATGACTGGCCACCTATTAGGTGCTGCGGGTTCTGTTGAATCAATTATTACTGCTATGGCACTGGTTGATCAGGCTGTTCCGCCAACAATCAACCTAGACAATCCTGATGAAGGTTGTGATCTGGATTACGTTCCAGGTGAAGCTCGCCAAGCAAGCTTTGAGTATGCACTTTGTAACTCATTTGGCTTCGGTGGTACAAACGGTTCGTTGTTGTTTAAGAAAATCTAACGATAACCTGTGTTATTATAAAACGGCTTGGTGTTTTGCACCGAGCCGTTTTTTTATGTTCGAAGAATGGATAAGCGATGATCCTAATTAATGGTGAATGCCAATCACAAATTGCAGTAACTGATAGAGCCATACAGTACGGCGACGGTTGCTTTACCACTATGTTGGTCGAGCAAGGGCAAGTACAGTTGTGGCCTTTTCATTTAGAGCGTTTAAAAAAAACGGTTCGAGCATTTTCGCTGGCAGAACCGGATTGGTCGAAAGTAGAAGCCAATGTGTTAGGGCTCGCACAGCGTTACCCTGAGAAAGGCGGGATAAAAGTGTTGATCAGCCGTGGCAGTGGCGGGCGTGGTTACAGTACACAAGGCTGTCAATTAACACAGGTTGTGGTGTCTGATTTCGCATGGCCTGCACATTATGAGCAATGGCAGCAAGCAGGGATCACTCTAGGGGTATGTCAACAACGTTTATCAATATCCCCTATGTTGGCAGGGCATAAACACTTAAACCGCCTCGAGCAGGTGCTGCTAAAGCAAGAAACTGAACGATTAGGTTTTCAAGATGCCGTGGTACTTGACGCGAACGGGTGCGTGATGGAGTCGGTGGCATCGAATATCTTTTGGCGTATAGGCCAAACAGTGTATACACCGTTACTTGATCTGTCGGGTGTTCACGGCGTAATGCGTCGCCATGTTATCGAGATTATTAACGCGCTGGGTTATTGTTTAGAGTTTGTCAAAACCCCCCTTGAGCGCTTGCTTTGTGCTGATGAAATCTTTATTACTAATGCCCTGATGGCGTTAGTGCCTGTAAATGAAATAGATGGAATAGAATTTGTTGAGCGCTCAGCGCTTAATGCAATAAACAAGAGGTTGTACACGTGCTAAAGAAGTTGATGATAGTGATTGTTCTGTTGGGCGTTATTGCAGCAGGAGCAGCGGGGTGGTCTTACCAACAGGTAAAGCTTTCTCTTGAGCAAACGGTAATAAAGACTGACGATGTATTATTCACGGTCAAAGCGGGCACGTCATACCGAGGCATGCTAAATCAATTAGATAATCAAGGCATTGTCGCGGCATCAGAATGGACACGCTGGATTCCTCGACTTGAACCACAGTTGGCACAGCTAAAAACGGGTAGTTACCTGATTACAACGGACATGACGTTGCGTGATGTGCTGGCGTTAGTTGCAACAGGCCGTGAGCATCAATTTGCTATTACGCTGGTAGAAGGCGATCGGTTTGTTGATTGGTTGGCTCAACTGAGTGAGGCACCATACGTAATACATCAGAGTGACGGCATGACAGAAGCAGAGATTGCCAAAGTGATTGGTGCTGATGTTGAAAAGCTTGAGGGCTACCTTTTACCTGAAACTTACCATTATACCGTTGGTACAACTGACCTAGAAATATTAACCCGTGCTTATCGAGATATGACAGTGTTACTCGGTGAGGCGTGGGATGCAAGAGACAAAGACATTCCACTTAAGTCGCCGTATGAAGCGCTGATAATGGCGTCAATTATTGAAAAAGAGACCGCAGTCGACGATGAACGTACTATCGTATCAGCGGTATTTATGAACCGTTTAAATAAAGGCATGCGCCTGCAAACGGATCCAACGGTAATTTACGGTATGGGTGATAAATACGAAGGCAATATACGTAAGCGTGACTTGCGTACACCTACACCTTATAACACTTATACCATTTGGGGTTTGCCGCCAACGCCGATTGCAATGCCGAGTAGGGCTTCTGTACTTGCTGCGGTACAGCCTGAGGAAAGTGGTTACTACTACTTTGTGGCAGATGGCAAAGGCGGCCATAAATTCTCGACAACATTGACTGAGCACAACCGTGCTGTACGTGCTTACCTAAAAACACTAAGAAAATAAGAATGACTGGCAAATTTATTGTAATTGAAGGGCTTGAAGGCGCAGGTAAAAGTACCGCTATCAAGCAAGTGATACAGGTATTAGCAAATAATAACATCAATGATGTTACTTCTACCCGTGAACCTGGCGGTACTCCGTTAGCTGAGCAAATGCGCACCTTAGTGAAAGAAGGCCACCCTGACGAGCCATTAACGAATATGGCTGAGCTGCTATTGATGTATGCATCTCGTTCACAATTGGTCGAGAATGTCATAAAACCAGCATTGGAAGGTGGTCATTGGGTTGTTGGTGACCGACATGATATGTCTTCGCAAGCTTATCAGGGGGGAGGGCGCGGGTTTGATCGCCAAGTAATGGAAAGCCTTCGCGATACGGTTTTAGGCGATTTCCGTCCAGATTTCACCCTTTACATGGATATTGATCCGGTGGTCGGTCTTGGTCGAGCGCGTGGGCGTGGAGAGCTTGATCGTATTGAAAAAATGAATATTGATTTCTTCCACCGTGCTCGTGCTCGTTTTCTTGAGCTATCAGAGAATAATCCCAACGTTGCAATTATCGACGCAAGTCAATCGTTAGAGAGTGTAACGGCTGATATAACGTCAGCATTACAGCGTTGGTTGGAGCAACAGTAATATGCTTTATCCATGGCAGGAATCGTTGTGGCAAAACTGGCAACAGCTACTTGACCAAGAGCGTCTTCATCATGCTGTTTTACTGCTAGCCCCGCTGGGTAGTGGACGGGAAGCACTCGGTAAACAGTTAGCGCATACCGTTTTGTGTAAAAACGGGCTTACGGAACCTTGTGGCGTTTGCCATAGCTGTAAACTTTTTTCTGCGGGTACTCACCCTGATTTTCACCATGTAGCACCAGAGCAGCAAGGCAAGCAAATAGGTGTCGATGCTATTCGCCAATGTAATCGTTGGGCTGTTGAAACATCGCAGTTGGGTGGTGAGCGTATTATTATGATTGATCATGCTGATGCGATGGGGGAGGCTGCAGCCAATGCTTTGCTTAAAACCTTGGAAGAGCCGCCTGCTGGATGCCAATTTATTTTAATGGCATCTTCGCTTGATAATTTATTGCCAACAATCAACAGTCGCTGTAACAAATGGCGATTGGCGATGCCAAATGAAGAGCAAACGCAACGTTGGGTTGAAAAGCAATTGATGCAAAGCATCAAGCTTGAAACCGTCAGGTTAAACAATTGTGCCCCTCTCGCAACGTTGCAATTTATCGAACAAGGGCAAGATATTCGATATACAAAATTATTAGAAGCGTTTGCGGCGTTTTTACAACCCCCCTATATCGGCCTTTATGATGTTGCTGGGCTATGCAATAGCGAAGGGCACCATAGCCTAAAGTGGTTAAGCTACTTCATGGTTGATTGTTTAAAGCTACAACAGGGCGTGAGTTCACATTTAGTGCATAGTGAATCGTTGCCATTAATTCAACAGGCGGCCTCAATGGTTACGCCTGCGGTATTGATGAGCCAGAGTCGAAAAGCGAATGCACTATTTCAGCAACTTGACCACCACACGGGCTTGAATACTGAGCTATTGTTGGTGGAATGGTTAACTGGATTTATGTCACAGTAATTATATATCCCAGCAAAATTGCTGGTTTTTTGAAAATTGAGGAAAACGACGTGTTAGTTGATTCGCATTGTCACCTGGATAAATTAGATTACGAGCAGCTTCATACAGGGATTGATGATGTGTTGGCTAAAGCCAAAGCTCGTGGCGTTGAATACTTTTTATCAGTCGGGGTTACGCTGAAAAGCTTCCCAGCAATGATGGAAATGATTACACCGCATGAAAATGTATTCGCTTCTTGTGGGGTACACCCATTGGACATTGAAGCGGGCTTTGATTTCGACCAGCTGAAAGAATATGCGCAGCATGATCGAGTAATTGCGATCGGTGAAACGGGGCTTGATTATCACTACCAACCAGAGCTAGCAGAGCAGCAAAAACACATCTTTCGCGAGCATGTACGTTTAGCGGTAGAGTTGAATAAGCCACTAATTATTCATACGCGTATGGCACGTGAAGATACTATGCAGATCCTGCGCGAAGAAGGCGCAGAAAAATGCGGTGGCGTGTTACATTGCTTCACTGAAAGTTTGGAAATGGCGCTAGAAGCGATTGAGCTAGGCTTTTATATTTCAATTTCAGGCATTGTTACTTTCAATAAAGCCAGTGAGCTAAAACATGTGGTGAGCCAACTACCACTGGAACGTTTACTGGTTGAAACCGATTCCCCTTATCTTGCGCCAATCCCTTATCGTGGAAAACAAAATCAGCCCGCTTATGTGAAAGAGGTTGCTGAATATATTTCTATATTGAAAGGTGTTTCTGTCGCTGAGGTCGAAAAAATAACGACCGATAACTTCTTTAAGCTTTTTTCGCGAGCCGAACGTTAATTAATTAAAAAAAGGAGCGAAAGCTCCTTTTTTTATATCAAAATTTGCACTTCAATCACTTTATTTTAATAACTCAAAAAAAACGTACCAGAATTGCTTATTTAGGCTGAAATTATCAAGAATGTAATTTCGTAACGTTAAGTAACATAGCTTACAGTACTGAAAGATAATTACAGGGTGTTAAAAGTTATTTTTAGTGGTTATTTATCCTTCTGTAACAATGCCTTGCGTGTTGTTTTTGTGGTTTTTATGTGTTTTCCCCATTGTGATCTATATTTAGTTTTGAAATTATATTTCATACGGTGTTGGCATTTTTGATAGTCATCAAGTTATATTTAGCGCCGCAACATATACTAAAGCTGTCAAAATAAAGAAAAGCAGTGCTTACATTAAAGACTACGGGGGTAGGTCGTAGGCACTGATTTAATTTCTGATTTAATCATTCACTCAGGAGCACAATATGTTTAAGAACCTTTTTGCTAACCTGCAAAAAGTCGGTAAGGCGCTTATGCTGCCTGTATCGGTTTTGCCGGTAGCGGGTATTCTATTAGGTGTCGGCGCGGCAAACTTTAGCTGGCTACCAGAAGTTGTATCACAAACAATGGAATCTGCTGGTGGTTCTGTATTCGGCCAAATGCCACTACTATTTGCAGTAGGTGTAGCACTAGGTTTCACAAACAATGATGGTGTTGCAGGTCTTGCAGCGATTGTTGGTTACGGCATCATGGCGGCAACGCTAGGTGTTATGGCCGGCGTTATGGGCGTAGAATCAATCGATACAGGTGTACTTGGTGGTATCCTTGTCGGTGGTGTTGCTGCTTGGGCATTCAACCGTTTCTTCCGCATCCAGTTGCCAGAATACCTAGGCTTCTTTGCGGGTAAACGTTTTGTACCAATCATGACAGGTTTCTGTGCCATTGGTCTTGCGGTTCTACTATCTATCATCTGGCCACCAGTTGGCGGCGCAATTGCATCGTTCTCTGATTGGGCTGCTCACCAGAACCCAACCGTTGCATTTGGTATCTACGGTATCATTGAGCGTTCACTGATCCCATTTGGTCTACACCACGTTTGGAACGTTCCATTCTTCTTCGAAGCAGGTACTTGTGTTAACGCTGCAGGCGAAACTCAGAATGGTGTTCTAACATGTTACCTAGTTGCTGATGAAGCTTCTCGTATCGCAGGTAATGGCTTCGGTCAGCTAGCGGGTGGTTACATGTTCAAGATGTTCGGCCTACCAGCTGCTGCTATCGCAATCGCTCAGTGTGCTAAACCTGAAAACCGTGCGAAAGTAATGGGTATCATGGTTTCTGCTGCGCTAACATCGTTCCTAACAGGTATTACTGAACCAATCGAGTTCGCTTTCCTATTCGTAGCTCCTGTACTATACGGAATTCACGCACTACTAGCTGGTTCTGCATACGTTGTAGCTAACACATTAGGCTTCGTACACGGCACGTCATTCTCACATGGTCTGATTGATTTCCTAGTACTATCTGGAAACGCTCAGAAAATGGGTCTAATGATTGTTGTTGGTCTTGTATACGCTGCAATCTACTACACAGTATTCCGTGCAGTAATCATTAAGCTAGACCTTAAAACGCCGGGTCGTGAAGATGAAACAGAAGAAGCGGGTTCAGCTTCAACAGGTACTGACCTTGCGAAAGACCTAGTTGTTGCATTCGGTGGTAAAGATAACATCACTGGCCTTGACGCTTGTATCACACGTCTACGTGTTTCTGTAGCAAGTGTTGATAATGTTGACCAAGACGGTCTGAAGAAACTAGGCGCAGCGGGTGTTGTTATCGCTGGTGGTGGTGTTCAGGCAATCTTCGGTACTAAGTCTGATAACTTGAAATCAGATATGGATGAGTGGATTCGTAACAACTAATACGAATTACTGATTCAATTCAAAAGGGAAGCTTCGGCTTCCCTTTTTGCGTTTGAGGTAATGCTTATAAACTACAGTAACTTGCCGTTATAGTGATAAGAAGAATAGCATTAAAAATGGCACTAACAGACTGAGAATAAACCCGCTGACAATTGCGATTGGCACGCAGCGAATGCCACCGCTGTTCTGGATGATTGGAAGGGTAAAGTCCATTGCGGTAGCACCAGCATAGCCAATTGCTGTACACGGATAGCGACGAATAATGATAGGGATTAAACTCAGAGCAACTAATTCTCTGAGCAGTTCGTTAAGGAAAGCTGCCCCACCGAATACCGGCCCAAGGCTATCGCCGATCAAAATACCCGCTAATGAATACCAACCAAAGCCTGATGCCATAGCGAGCCCCTGATTATATGGGATCTCTAGAATGAGGGCAGCAATAAGCCCGCCAGGTAAAGAGGTCAGTAGAATGGCTGAGGCAATCGCGATCCCTTTCTTATTGAGCAAGATTTGCCTTAAGGTCATCCCGCTATTACGTAGCTGAATACCGATTAGAAATAACAGTAACAGCAAAATGACTTCACTTGCTTGATCAACCCAGCTTAAATCAATACCACTGAATAAACCGATAACTAAGCCTCCAGCCACAGCAAAGATTAACTTTACAGACTCCATCATCATTGTTGTTAATGGGATAGTCCGGTGATCTTGCTGAGTATTGGTCGGTGCTAACTTATCGATCAACGGTAAAACAAGTAAATTACAGGTACTAATAGACACAAAGAATACGGCTGTGTAGATAAGAATTTGATTTAAGTTTTCACTGAGGTTGTCTAGACCAGCCAGGCTGAGCCCCATAAGCGAAAGAATCACTAAGACTAAGCGGCTAGTTTGGGTGTTGATGAAGTCTAGTACTACCGGCTTTTTGACTTGAATAAAGTAGCCAATAATTAACGGAAGGAAAATATAGAGCATTCCCGAGAACATGTTGATCCTATAACAATGTTGATATCGGTGATAAGTATCGACGTAGAGAGCCTTTCTACGTTGGAATCCCAGACTAATTTTAAGATGCTTGATTCTGCACCTTTAGTAAATGTGGGAAGAGATACTAACAATATGTAATAAGTTGAATGTAGGCAGCTTATCAGCTGAGTTTAGAAAGCGTCAATATGCTTTATAAACTCAGAAAATGATAAGTGTTTAGCGTAGTGTTGAATCTGCGTACGTGGATTAGAATCCACTACTTTTAATTACCATACTTAATTGATGATTGAATTCTTTGTCTGGCATATTGGTCAAATCATACATGACTTCGGCGCCTGTTAGATCGAGTTCAACATGGTGGACATCAATGTCTGCATCGTTATTTTTATACATTAGAAGGTGGTTAGCCATACGTGCTATATCTAAATAGTTCGTCGCTTCTGGGGCAGCCTTGTAGGCGGTCGGTTTATTAGAGGCAACTTCTAGATAGTCGTCATCAAACTTCCAGTGCTTTAGAATTAACAGGCTTGCATCTTGGCAGCAATGTTCAAAAATAAATTTTGCGATATCAAGATCAAGGTAGTTACCGTTATCAAGATAGTGTTGATACTGGCTAATAAGGCTAAATAGACCGATATCGGCGAATAGGCCGGCAAGGAGGGCTTTTTCAGGCTCAACAGATTTCGGAAACTCTGGGTGGTTGGCTAAGCCATGTGCAATAAGTGCCATGGTTGCAGCGAGCTGGCGAGAACGAATAGCACTTTGTACTAAAAGGTTGTTACATTCAGTGTTAAAGGTATGGCGGGTTTTTAATTCTTCAATAGTCTTAACGGTAATAATGTCTCTAACTCGAAGGATACCCAATCGACTAACTGCAGTATAAATATCATGACAAACGATATTACGGCGATTGAACATCATCGTATTGGATATCTTTACGATGTAAGCCGCGATACCGGGATCATCAAGTAAAAGCTGTGCTACATCGCGTACTGTGGTTTCATTATCGTTACAGAGGTTTTGAAGTTGAGCTAATACGTTTGGAATTGGGGGGAGGGTTAATCGGTCTTCTCTTACGGCATTTTTCACCAAGGAGAAAAACTCCGATTCTAATCCTTTGACAATTTTGTCATGCTCGGGTTGAAGCCAAAAAAAACTTACGTGTGCCATTACAAATTCATACACTATTAAGATGCGGGTATTCTATCGGTTGTTGGTTCATTTAAATAGTCAAAATACTTGGAAATTGTATTATTTTAATTGAAATAATTTATGTAGAAACCGAACGGTGAGCATGGGGGTATCTTGAGTTATGAGTAACTGTTTATAGTGAACCTCTAACGGGAGTATTTCGATCCATCGTTGGCATACCCAGCTAAGATCACTCATTTCAGGCGATGGGTATAAAGTGCCCACTTCAGGCATAGTTTGAAACAAAAAGTCCAATTTCTCGGCTAGATCGATGTGTGGCGCTCTTAAGGGCTGTGAGGACCAATTAGCAATCGTTGTGTATTCACCGTGAAATAAGCCGTCATGTTCGATTGAAACCCCCAATAAGCGCACTTTTTGGCTACCTTCTATGGTAATGCTTAACACGCCATTGCTATGCATATCAAAATTGATCACATCGCAGAGTGTCACAATGGCCGGAATTGTTTTTATCGCATGGTCGACTTCTGGTTCGTTCAGCATACAAAGTGCCAAGCAACGCTTACCTGCCAGTGATTCTTTTAGCATGCGGTGGTAACGCTCCTCAGCTATTTTAATGTCAGCTCTTCCGCCTGGAAGTACATGATGACTTGATGGATAAAGTGCTATCTCACCCATGACTATTCCCTCTAATGATACTTTAAACATAGACGCTACTGACAAGAATGAAGTGAGCGTTAAAGTGTAAGATAACGAATAAAGCCGCATGAAAAATCAGGTCGTTTTTGCCACATTATGCTTATTTCGCGCTCAGTAATATGTCCAAAATCTCACTTTCAAGTGTTCGCTGTTTCATATGTGGAAATGATAGCAGTCTTGTGCCATTGTCAATTTGTTGACGCTTATTTGTTTGGCGTTACTGGATAATTAGGACCAATAGCGTTTAACGGGAGAAATACTGTGCAAGATTTCAAGGATGAGTTTTTTAATTATCTTCGCGAATTTGGTAGTTTTGAGAAACGTTCAATGTTTGGCGGGACAGGCATTTTTATCAGCGGTGCAATGTACGCGATTATAACTGAACATGCTTTGTTCTTACGTGGTGGCGAGAAGCTGGATAAACAGCTATCACATTTAGGCTGTGAGAAATTCAGGCACATTAAACGTAGCACTACAGCTGTGGTGAATTATTATGATATTACTGAATTATACCAACACAATCGTGGACAGTGCTCGCTGCTAGTTGAAGAATCGATTGGAATTTCCGTATCAGAGAAAGCCTTTAAAACATCAGAAAAAAGCAGGCGCCTTAGAGACTTACCGAACATGAGGTTGACATTGGAACGAATGGTAAAAAAAGCAGGTATACCTGACGTAACCAGTTTTATATCGCTCGGCGCTGTTGAAGTGTATCAAAAGGTACGTCAAAGCCACGGAAAAGATCTCGATGTTAAATTGCTATGGATGTTTGCCGGTGCCATTGATGGCTGCCATTGGTCCTTACTAAAAGACGACCATAAACAGCGCTTATTACGTGCAATTGATTAAGTTTCGTTATATGCATTAATATGAGTTGTGCATATTTTCCAAAATTAAATAAGTCACTTGAAAACAGGTGACTTTTTTGTTGTATGATGGCACGACCACTTTTTTGCTTTATGTGTTTATATGCGCCTTCCTCGCTTGACCGGACCTGTACTGTCGGGCCTACACTGCTTCTTAATCGCGGCAGATCAGATGAGCTTTACACGCGCCGCAGAATTACTATGCTTGACGCAAAGTGCTGTGAGCCATCGAATTAAAAACCTTGAAGATGCCTTAGGGGTTCAATTATTTATCCGTCAGCCACGTAAATTGATATTAACTGAAGAAGGTAAACGGCTAAAAGAAGTGGTAGCTCATAACTTCGGTGATATTGCGAATGAAATTAGAGATCTGAAAACGTTAGAACTCAGTGGTGATCTTAATGTGTCAGTGCCGCCTACATTTGCTCAACGCTGGTTGTTACCTCGTCTTAAAACGTTTATAGACAAATATCCTGCTTTACGTCTTCATTTGCGTACTCGTAATGAACTGGTTGACTTTCAAACAGAGTCTTTCGATTGTGCGGTGTACTTTGGTGATGGTAAGTACACGGGGTTACATACTGTAAAGCTAATGGCTGAAAGTATGCTGCCAGTATGTAGCCATGATTATGCTGTTGAACATGGCTTATACGGGAATCCTACAAAATTGGCCTCCTGCATGTTATTACACGATGCAGCGCCTTGGGCTCGAGCTGGTCGTAACGATGAATGGCAGTATTGGGCACAGCAAAGTGGTATACCCTTACCAGAAGCCGGTTGTACGTTTGACCGTTCTGATTTAGCGTTGCAAGCTGCTGAAAGAGGAATTGGTGTGGCGATAGGGCGAGAGTCATTTATTGCAGAGCAACTTCAAACAGGGCGACTGGTTACGCCTTTTGCTTTACCTGTTGCTTCCCCCCTAAATTACTACTTGGTTTGCCGTAAAGAAATGTCATCTTCACCGAGGGTAAAAGCATTCATTGAGTGGCTTGAAGATGTGATTGCCACTTCAGCTTAGTATTAGAAATAAAATAGCCCTCACGTTTCTAGGTGAAACGTGAGGGCTATTTTAGTATGTTTATTTCATGCTATTTTTCAGCAACGTGCCTTAGAACTTAAAGCGCGTTGTAAGCATTACCTGATCGCTATAAATTTCATTAAAACGACCCGTTACACCAATTGAGAACAGCTCAGTAGCATGGAAGCGAGCGTAGATGTTACCAATGACTTTTTCGTAGTCATCAATGTTCAAGTGGCCAATATTACCACCCACTTCAAGCTGTGGACCTAACCATTGGCGAATACCTAGGTTAACTTCCATACCCATTTTGCCCGCAGAGCTGTCAAAGCGGCCTTTGTTTTTTGCGTTGCGCGCTTTTAATTCACCAGTAACGTCTGCCCAGTTGTTGATTGGTGCGTGAAAGCCTACACCCAATGCAGCATCCCAATCGCTATCAAACTCTGTATCGATACTACCCACAATGTGAGCATTTGGGTGGATAGATTTACTGAAACCAGCACCGTAGGTCAGTGGGCTAATACCAATACGCGCTTCAGCGTAATCGTAGCTAAAGTTACTCATAGTGGATTGTGCATTCACATGAGTTGCTGAAAGTGATGCCAGGATCATTCCCGTGGCAATAAGAGTTTTACGCATGACTATTAGTCCAATGGGCTAAAAATATTGCAGCCATTTTAATGGACAACAACGGGCAATCATAGATTTTTAAAGGACTTTTTTGTGGTTTATTTTTGCCCAAGCAAAAAAATGCAGGAAAAATCACAACATGATCTTATTTTCGGTGAGATTTACTTAGGTTTTGCAGATAGTTAAACATGCCTCTTTTTGACAAAGAGAAAATATGCAGGCGGTGACACCTGCATGAATAAACGATGCTGTTACTTAACTAACTCATTACCCGAGGTTGTATTCTCGCTAAAATGGGTAATATTACTGAGTGTAGTATCTGCAATATTACCCAGTGCTTCTTCAGTTAAGAATGCCTGATGACCTGTGAACAGTACATTGTGGCACGCAGACAAACGACGGAAGATATCATCTTTGATCACATCATTAGATTTGTCTTCAAAGAAGAGATCTTTTTCATTTTCATAAACATCAATACCGAGAGAGCCAATTTTACTGCTTTTTAATGCTTCAATGGCATCCTTAGAATTCAGTAATTCACCGCGGCTGGTATTAATTATCATCACGCCGTCGCGCATTTTGGCAAAGGATTCAGCATTTAGCATGTGATAGTTTTCTTGTGTCATTGGGCAGTGCAAGGTAATGACATCAGCTTGTTGGTAGATTTCATCTAAGGTGGTGTACTGCACACCTAGTTCGGCGGCGATAGGATTTTCGTAAGGGTCATAGGCAAGAATGTTCATGCCAAAGCCTTTTAGAATACGAATGGTCGCAATGCCTATTTTACCCGTACCGATGACACCCACAGTACGGCCATGAAAGTTAAATCCAGTTAGTCCTTCAAGTGAAAAATTTGCATCCCGCGTGCGTTGATAAGCACGGTGAATTCGTCGGTTAAGGCTAA
This sequence comes from Photobacterium makurazakiensis, assembly GCF_050336715.1. NCBI lineage: Bacteria > Pseudomonadati > Pseudomonadota > Gammaproteobacteria > Vibrionales > Vibrionaceae > Photobacterium > Photobacterium makurazakiensis. Next base: position 91,902 of record NZ_JAKJSJ010000009.1, on the reverse strand, counting down.
GCATCAAGCCGAGAGTATGCTCTGCAATAGCCTCTGGCGAATAAGCAGGTACACGTACTACTTGAAGCCCTAGCTCACGTGCAGCGTTAAGGTCGACTTTATCAAAACCAGCACAACGCATAGCAATAAGGCGAACATTATTGGCTGCGAGTAACTCAAGAACGGGGCGGCTAAGATCATCATTTACAAACGCACAGACGGCATCATAGCCTTGTGCCATTTTCGCGGTTTGTTCAGTGAGGCGAAAATCATAATAATCCAGCGTGTGGTTGTATCGCTGGTTGATGATTTCAAATGATGTTTGATCGTATTTCTTGGTGCTAAAGACTGCAACTTTCATAGGTCACCTTTTCGGATACACCATTTCAAATAACGGATTTAGAAACAGTGTAATTGAACCATAGTTATTATGTGATCAAGATAACATTATTGCGTTAATCCGAAAAGGTTTGTATGACAAATTGTCCTATGAAAATCAGGTATCAGAAAAGCTTAAACGCCGATCACTCATGGCTTTCATCACTCGATCAGTATCAAGCACCTGAATCCAAGGCATTAGCTCTTGTTCGCTAGCAATCATGTAGTTGGTTAGCTGATCGATTACTGTTTTATAGAGTGCATCACCATCCCAAGGTTTAGAGATGTAATAATCTAAACTGGCATTATTAACCGCTTGTATAGTTTCCTCTAAACCGGCTTGTCCAGTAAGCAGCACTTTGCGTGCATGACAGGATTCTTCTTGATGCTTTAATTCGATGAGAAAATCGATCCCTTTTTCACCTGGCATGATGTGATCGCAAAGGATCAAAGCGAGTGGGGTGTGATCCGCAATGGCATCGGCGAGAACATCTTTCGCTTCATCAACCGATTCTGCAGCCTCAATAATGAAGTGTGTTTCAAGATCACGAAGATCATTCAAGACACTATCGAGGACTTCGCGTTCGTCATCAACACAGAGGATGAGATACTTTTTCATATAGCCTCCTATTTGGCCTCGTTTAAAGGCAATGTCACAATCATTTTGGTGAATCGTCCTTGCTCTGACTCAACCTTTATATTTCCATTGTGTTGCTGGACTATTTGTTGGCAAACAGATAATCCGATACCAAGGCCGAAGTTGCCTTCACGCTTGGTTGTATAATTTAATTCAAAGATTTGCTGTTGTTGCTCTGGTGGAATACCTTTGCCGCTGTCTTCAACAATGACTTCTATAGCATGTTGCCCCGCTTGGCTGTGATGATAGGGGGCAAGTCGAGTTGCAATGCGTATTTGTCCCGGTTCAGTAATTGCGTCGAGCGCATTGGATATGAGATTTGTCCATACTTGCTGTAAAGCAATAGGCTGACAATATAGTGGGGGTAATTGGCTATATTCTTTAATGACATGATGTCGTTTGAGTTTATTTTCAAAAATGACCAGCGTGTCTTCAATCCCTTCATGAATATCAATGCTGTGTAGTGATTCGTCATCCTGTCGAGCATAACTTTTTAGACTTTTGACTAAATCGGCAATACGGTGAGCACACACATTAATCGAGCGAAGAAAGTTCCCCGTTTGATAATAGTTGTCCCATTCCGATAGGACAGAGGGAAGTACGTCCTTTTGTGGGAGCAACCATTGCGTGATGTGCTCATCATCATCAAGCCCCATAATGACGGCTTTTCTTGCCAATTGCCTATCACCCAATGATGTGGCTAGCTTTTTCGCGCGAAGACGGGCTTCAGAGGTGGATAGCGGACGTGATTGCAAAGCCTGCTGTAAAATGAAATTACCTCGGTTTTGGTTATTTTGATCAAGCGGCGTATCGGTAATTTTATTGATGGTTTGTTTTAGCGTGTCGCTTCCACGCAATATTGCAGAAACAGGGTTATTCAACTCATGGGCAACCCCCGCGACTAACTGACCGAGCATTGCCATTTTTTCTTTATCAATAAGTTGATGATAGGCTTCATCTAACGATTTCAGCGTTTGCTGTAGGCGGAGTTCGGTCTTAATACTGCCTTGCAGGCGACGATTAAAGTTACGCAGTAGCAAGTTGGTAAATAAAGGCAGTAATTCACTGCGTGAGTGCATCACTTTGTTAAAGAGCTGACGATCCAGCTTGATCACATCGGTTGTTGATAAGGTAAGCCCAGTGGRAAAAGAAGGCTCTCCCGTAACAAAAGACATGCCCCCGACTAAATTTCCCGCACTGACACGAGCAACTTCGTGGCGGTTACCGTGTTCRTCTTTTTTATAGAGCGCTACTTCACCTTTAGTAATAAACCAGAGGACATTATTCGGTTTGCCTTCTTGAGTGAGAACATGGTTTTCATGATAACGTCGGCATGCACGGTTTTCATCGTTGCCATGGAAGAAGTCTTGCAATGCATTAGCCACTTGACTGGCAAGAGACGCATCGTCTAGCGTGTCTGTATCTTGAATGAAGTCCGAGCGGAATCTGTTCATTTGACGCTCAATATGAGCGTTGAGTATACGGCGGTGGTCCAATAATTGACTGTATTTCAGTAGATCTTCATCTTGGTGTTTCAGAATGAAGCTGGTTAGTTCTTTTATCAGAACTTGCTCAAGTTCCTTTTTATTCCAAGGCTTGGTTAAACAGTAATGGAGCCGCCCTTCGTTAACCGCTTGCATAATGGCATCAAGTTGAGGTTTATCGTTAAGAAGCAGTGAACGCGCCTGCTGACTTGCAGGGTACTGATCTAGCTTTACGAGAAAGTCGACGCCTTTATCTACACCGAGTTCATTATCACAAATCACGAGTGCTACGCGTTGATTGTTTTGCTCTACAAATGTGAGGGTGTCATTTGCCTCTGCAATACTATACGCGTTACAAATATCAAAAAGTTCGGAAAACTCTGCAAGATCTTGGTTAAGTTGTTCAACAACCTTAGGGTCGTCATCAAGACAAATAATTACAAAATTGTTCACCCTCAAGTCCTTCTTATTCATCGTAATTTTAGTAACAGTATCAGCGGTTGGCTGTCATCTTATTATTCTAAAAGTGTACAATAAATCAGCAGTGTAGACTGAGAGCCAGATAGCAAAGTGTTTTAGGTCAACAGAGCGGAGTCTGACTTTATTTAAAACTTGATACCTGCGTCGTACCTATTAGGGCGTGTTGACGTTTCAATATTGGTTTTAAACGGCAACACGGCCTAGTTATTGGGTAGATATCTAATCGGTTTAGTTATTGATAAATAGACTGTTCAGAAAGCTGTGATAGACTTGATTTTTCATCTTCGAATGTGGGGCGAGTATAGTAATGTTGAGGAAAATTGGTGCGGTTGGTGGTGCGGTTGTTGTTGCACTCTGTTGGCCATTTGCCACTGGGCTAGTCGGTGAGCAAATATACATGGATACTGTTGGTAAATACGAAAACCCGTATTTTTCCGTTACCAATGACGATTACGATCGCGGCTATCTTGGCTCTGATGCGGTTTCTCGTATTGAAGTAAAAGATGAACTTAAATATATTTTCGAAGATGAAGGCCTACCCACGGTTTGGTACGTCGCACATAAGATCACCCATGATTTTATGGGTGTTAGCTCGACCAGTGAACTTCAGGTTGATGATGAGCTAAAACCAATTGCTGAAGCGCTTTGGGGCAAGGGTGTTGCACCTGCTACGTTTACCACATCAACGGCCTTAACGCGTAAAACCGATTTTACGTTTACGATTAACCCTATAAAAGCGGACGAATTTCATGGTGGTAATGCTGACATTAGCGCCTTTGTTATGGAAGGAACCGTTAATGCCAAAGGTGCTGGCGATTTCAGCTATACGTTACCATCTGCTGAATTGACGACCGATGCTAATGAGGCGATGTCGTTAAAAGGACTGCAAGGTGGTGGTGAAGGCATTTTAGAAGGCCAGTTCTGGATTGGTCATCAAGAGATGTCGTTAGACAGTGTTAGCTTTAAAGATATCGCATCAGAACAAAGCGTCGATGCTGAGCATATTTCAGTAGCAATGAATAATGTGCTGACTCAACCAACAGAAGAGATAAAAGAGCCGTTACTCACTAACAGTAATGCGATTAAAGCCGGAAAAATAACCTTGCTTAATGGTAAAGAGTACCGTGACTTTAACTTCCAAATGGCATTTTCTGACTTGAACTACCCAGCTATCAGCCGCCTTGGTGATTTATCTGACTCTATGGAAGGTCAACTAACAGAGCTGGAAGCACAAGAAGTGTCTCGTGCACTTGATTTGCTGGTAGCAAAAGGGTTGTCGTTTTCAATTAGTGATCTGAGTGTCACGACCCCAGAAGGTGATGTTGACAGCAATATTCACTTAACGCTTTCTCCTGGGATTATGAGTATTTCTGAGAATGTTGGTCAGCTTGCTGAAAAACTGAATGGCGAAATTAATATTAATTTGCCAATAGCTTTGGTTGAAGCAGATCCAATGTTGTTAGAGCGTGTCAAAATGATGGTTAAAAATAGCATTGCAGAAAAATCAGATACGCATTATTCCCTAAAAATGCAAATTGAAGGGGATAAGGTTGTATTGGCATCTGGCGATCAGCTGCCTTTAGCCATGTTATTTATGCTGTTTATGTAAGCACAACAAGCGACTCCAAAACTGAAGAAACCGCCGTCTTAGGCGGTTTTTTCATTTCATAGATAAAAACTATTAATGAAATTGATGATTTCAATTTAGTAATTTCAACGAAATAGACGACACTTATATCAAGCGGAGGAGATTACCTTATTTAAAAGGATAGCTGCCATCCGAGACAATACGAAGCAGGCTATAAGTACACGAATTGCCTGTTTATCAGCATTAACAACGGAATTAGGGGGATGCATGGAGTCGTTAAAAGTAAGAGATTACATGAATGCGCGCCCAGTAACATTTGATCCCAAAATGTCACTATCACAAGCGTTAGATAAACTACTTACAGCCAAGCAAATTGGTGGGCCTGTGGTGGATGAAACAAGGAAAGTCGTGGGTTTCTTGTCAGAACAAGACATGATCCATAAATTGTTGAAAGTGGGCTATCACTGTCAGGATACCCATAATGTACAAGAATGCATGCGACCAGATGTATTAACAGTTTCGCCAGATGATTCAATCATTGAGCTTGCCGATACGATGGCAGGGCAAAAGCCAAAAATATACCCAGTGGTCGAAAGAGGCCAATTAGTGGGGGTAATTACACGTCGCGATGTACTTACTGCCATTAGTAATCAAATTGGTGATTGCTTTAAGCACCCAGTATAAAATTGTTCGAAAAATAAAGAAAGGCGCTATTTATGCGCCTTTCTTTATTTTAATCAATATGAATAATGACCCGCAGAAAGGAAGTCGGTGTGGCAGAAACGCAAGAAAACAGTGAGACACAAGCTAAGTTTGTAACGGGATCACCAATGAAACATATCGTGGTGATGTCAGGTACAGGTGCTATTGGCTTGATGGCACTGTTTTTGGTCGATTTACTCGATATGTTTTTCATTAGTTTACTTGGTGAAATCGAGTTGGCTGCCGCGATTGGCTTTGCCGGAACGCTGATCTTTTTTTCTACCTCGGCGTCAATCGGTACCTCTATTGCTATGGGCGCACTTGTGTCGCGGGCATTAGGGGGGAATGAGAAAGAAAAAGCAAGGAACTTGGCGGTAAATGTCATGATCTTTGCATTTATTATCAGTTGTATTTTGGTCAGCTTAATGCTGTGGAATTTGCCCCAACTGCTTGCGATGATTGGAGCAAAAGGACAAGTCGCAGCGGCAGCAACTGATTATTTGACTATTTTACTACCTAGCGCTCCGATGATCGCTATCTCTATGTCAGCAGGCGCAGCATTACGCGGTATTGGTGATGCCCGCCGTTCAATGGTAGCGACGTTAATTGGTGGTGGGGTAAATGCGATATTAGACCCATTGTTTATATTTGGTTTTTCGATGGGAGTTGAAGGTGCGGCGATTGCTTCAGTGTTTGCCCGCCTTGCGGTAATGGTCTTTTCACTGCATGCCGTGATTGTTCACCATAACCTCATTGCTAAGCCTGCGATTAAGTCCTTTTTTACTACGTTACCTGCGATATCATATCTTGCGTTTCCTGCTATTTTAACCAACACAGCGACACCTATTGGTAATGCGATTGTCACTAGCAACATTGCGCAGTATGGCGAAAACTTTGTTGCAGGCTATGCGGTAATTGGCCGCTTGATGCCAGTGATGTTTGCACTCGTGTTTTCATTATCGGGCGCGATAGGACCAATTATTGGGCAAAACTTTGGTGCTTTACGCTGGGATAGGATCAACCGGACCTTAAAAGATGCGATGCTATTCGTATCGGCTTATTGCGTGTTGGTCTCATTTATTTTGTGGAATATTCAAGACTATTTAATTGCAGCATTCAGTTTACAAGGGGATGCTGCCTACCTACTTTCTATTTTCTGCACCTATGTGGCAATAACCTTTATATTTAATGGCGCACTGTTTGTAGCCAATGCTGCGTTTAACAACTTAAATCGCCCTACATGGTCAACAGCCTTAAACATGGGGAAAGCAACACTCGGTACGATTCCTTTTGTGATGCTTGGTGGTGCAATAGGCGGGGCTGGTGGAGTGTTAATTGGTCAGGCGATAGGGTCTATTGTCTTTGGTGTTATTGGCGTTGTATTGCTACTGCGGCAGGTTAAAGTCATGGCTCAAGAACATGAGCAACGCCAATCAGAACTTGAAGTGCTTGAACCGAGCATACCATTAACCCCATTTTGTTCATCTCGAACCTATATGGGACAAGAAGATACGGTAGAGGAACCTTTAACAAGTGAAATTAAGTGAATTTACAGCTCAATTAAGAGCTAAATATTGATTAGATAATCATTAAAAAAGATTTATATTTCACCAGTTTATTGATCTAATTCGGTGAAATAAAACCCGAATGAACGCAAAATCAACCCATACGTATTTTAGGTTAGCTGCAAATTGACTCTTGCAGGTAGCAGCTTGTGTCTGTTGTTGTTTCTTCCACTAACAACCCATCATCAAGGATGAAGACAGATACAAAGGGTGATTTTTAGTTTTAAGGGAATAATGGCATCATGCGTCCATATCTACGGTATATCATACCGGTTTTAGTACCACTGTTAATTTTACTTCTTCCTGCTTCTGCATTTCCTGTTGAAGGCTTAACTGTTATTCAACAACGTGTTATTGCGATCTTCTTACTGGCAGCTTTATGCTGGGTGATGGAGCCCATCCCGATTTACGCCACCTCAGTGGTGATAATCGTACTCGAACTCTTATTACTTTCAGATAAAGGGTTATATCTTTTCCGTAGCGGAGAAGGGCAGGCCCATTTTGGTGAGCTGCTTAAGCATAGCGATATCATGGCAACGTTTGCCAGCCCGATCATCATGCTATTTCTTGGTGGATTCTTTCTGGCCATGGCTGCGACCAAGTTCCGCTTAGATGTGAACCTTGCTCGTGTTTTGCTAAGACCATTTGGAACACAGCCTAAATATGTAATGTTTGGTTTGATGCTGATCACCGCAATTTTCTCGATGTTCATGTCAAATACGGCAACAACAGCAATGATGTTGTCTATTCTTGCCCCTGTGATTGCGTTATTTGGTAATAAAGACCCAGGTAAGATTGCTTTCGCCTTGTGTATTCCCGTTGCCGCGAATATTGGTGGTATCGGTACTCCGATTGGTACTCCCCCGAATGCCATTGCATTGAAATACCTAAGTGCTGAAAATATGATCACCTTCGGCGAGTGGATGTTCTTTGGGGTGCCGTTTGTGGCTATTTTGCTGGTATTTGCTTGGTTGCTTATTAACGCGCTATACCCTGCGAAACAAGAAAAAATTGAACTAACCATTAAAGGTAAGTTCTTGAAAACACCTAAAGCCATTACGGTATACGTGACATTTGCACTGACCATTACACTTTGGCTGATGGGCTCAAGTCACGGTATGAACTCTTATACGGTCGCATTGATCCCAGTGGCAGTGTTCTCGCTAACAGGAATCATAAATAAAGAAGACTTGAAGAAAATTTCGTGGGATGTGCTGTGGCTAGTCTCTGGTGGTATAGCACTTGGTTTAGCACTTGATCAAACGGGCCTTGCCAAGCTCATGGTGAATAGCATTCCATTTGATAACTTCTCACCGTACGTTGTACTTGGCGGGTCGGCACTACTGTGTTTGCTCATGGCAAACTTCATGTCGCATACCGCAACCGCGAACTTATTGATGCCAATCATGGCCGCATTGGGTGTGTCGATGACATCTCTGGTTCCATTAGGTGGCGAGATAACCCTTATTCTTGTCGTGACTTTTGCCGCTTCTTTGGGCATGTCTTTGCCTATCAGTACACCGCCAAACGCACTAGCGCATGCAACTGGGCATGTTCAAAGTAACCAAATGGCGCGAGTTGGCGTCATTATAGGTGTTGTGGGTGTATTTATGAGCTTTGTCATGATCTGGCTATTACATATGATTGACCACATTTAACGAGAAAGTCGATGCACCAACCAGAAGCGCTGCAGCGTATTATAGATGTTTATTTTCGCGAACCGTCTCGTATCGAGGCGGTAAAGGCCGGAACTCAAATTCTTAAACAAGATGGGTTTAATGACAAACTCTATTGGGTAAAAAACGGTGAATTATCTGCTTACCTACAAAGTGAAACTAGCGGTGTTACTGCTAAAGTGTTTCAGGCTAAGCAAGGCATGTTCTTTGGGGTGCACAGCTTTTTTGCAAAAACGTTGATGGCTTCAACCACAGTCATTGCAGAAAAAGACAGCGAGTTGGCTTGGATCGACAGAGCGACAGCAGCGGTTGAACCTGAAGTCTACGGCTCGTTGAGTGAACAGTTTATGCCCGTGATGGTGCATGAATTGGCACAACGCCAAATGCTGACTGGACTACAAGCCATCGAAAAAGAAAAGGCGTTACAAAAACTGTATGCCGCTGAGCAAATGACCACACTAGGTCAGCTGGCGGCAGGCATTGCTCACGAGCTAAATAATGCTGTAGGAGTGCTCAGCAGTAAAACGGAAGGGATACAGAGCGGTATATGCCATTTCTTGGAAGAGAATAAACCAGAAGTGAGCCCGTTCCTTGATTTAGGTATTTGTGACGGTCAATCTTCGACCTCGGCAGAGGTGCGAAAGCGCGCTAAAACGTTGCAAGAAAAACACGCTTTAGATCGTGATACGGCGAAGCAACTTGCCCGAGCATTACCTCACGGAGATGTGCCTGATTATTGGCTTAATAATCTTGATGATGCATTGCGGTATTGGGATATCGGCCGAGACTTGCATGATATGCGGTTAGCCTCTAAGCATGCTGCAAGTATTGTGCGTTCAGTTAAACAACTTGGCGGTACTGATAACATTCGTCAACCAGAGGTTGATGTGAACGATACTATTCATAAATCGTTATCACTGCTGCAAAGTAATTTGCGCAGGGTCAATGTTGTACTACGGCCAGCGGTATTACCAACCATTACTGCAAGTACCACTGAATTAGTGCAGGTGTGGGTCAACATTATAAAGAATGCTTGTGATGCCATGGATGAAACCACGGAACCACAGATTGAGATAATTACACGTCACTCAAAAAATCGACTGCTTATTACTATCAGTAACAATGGCCCAATGATAGATGAGGCAACACGCCGAAAAGTTTTTCAGCCAAATTTCACCACCAAAAAAGGGGGGTTGTCATTTGGCCTTGGCTTGGGGCTCTCTATTGTGCAGCGCCTAGTACATAGTTATGGCGGGACGATTGCCTTGAAAAGTGACCCAGATAAAACAAAATTTCGTATTAAATTGCCAATCGCGTAAGGGATGGTTATGGAAAAGCTAAATGTCATTTGTGTAGATGATCAAAGGGAAGTACTAAGTGCAGTATTAAAAGATCTCGCGCCCTTAGGCGACTTCTTTAATGTTGAAGACTGTGAGTCAGCTGATGAAGCACTAGAGCTGATGGATGAACTGGATGCTGAAGGTGAATACATTGCACTCGTCATATCAGATCATGTAATGCCAGGTAAAACGGGTGTCGAGTTGTTAACTGAAATATCGCAAGACAACCGTTTCATCCGTACAAAGAAAGTATTGCTTACAGGTCAAGCCACCCATCAAGATACCATTGCGGCGATCAATCGTGCTCGAATTGAAAGTTACTTCGAGAAGCCATGGAAGGCTGATGCACTGCTAATGACGGCCAGAAGCTTAATTACTGAATATATCTTTGATATGGGCTTAGATTATCAACCATGGATGGATATTTTAGATAATGCCGTGGTATTTAGACGGTTAAGTTAATCATTCAGATTAAATACTATTAGGCCTATCACTTACCGGAGTGGTGGGCTTTTTTTATGGGTGATAAAAAAATGCTTTATGGGTTATTTCGGCGTATTAAGGGAGTAAAAAAGCGATTTATTTATTGACCTTAGACCCAGCTCTAAGGTTTATAGTTTAGGTATTGGCGATGATTGCCAATAACGAAAACAAGGAAAATTACAATGTGCGCCCAATGCAATAATAAAAAGCTACATGTTCACGCAGCTCAGCCTGCGATGGCGACAGGTACATCAGTACAAGTTGAGAATAACCAAGCTGACGACTGCTGCTCATCTGACACCTGCCAATCTACAGCTGTAAAATCTAACCGAAGTAAAGAGTCAGATTTAACCGCTGATGATGATCCTGCTTCCGGCCAATCTGTTGGATTTAACATTGCTAAAATTACTTCCGCAGAGGTAGCAGCGTCAGAAACTGTAAACTCGTCATCGTCATCGTCATCGACATCTTGCGCATCGTCCGGCTGTTGTTCGCAAACAGCTGACATAGAGAGTGATGACGAGGAAAGTTCACTGACAAATGATGGGCATAGCGTGACATTAAGCTGGAAAGTCGGCGGTATGGATTGTCCAAGCTGTGCCAGTAAGCTAGAGAAGGCCATAACGGCTATCGACGGCGTTATCTCCGCGAAAGTAATGTTTGCAACCGAAAAGTTGGTGGTGAACTGTGAGTCGGATGAACTCACCACTGAAATTATCACAAAAACCAAAGAAACAGGCTTCAACCTTCTTACCAGTAAAGCGAAGGCTGAGCCAGAAACACCTGCAAGCCTTATTAAAGAAAACCTGCCTGTTTTCTTCATCGCCATAATGATGGTGGTGTCATTTGTTATCAGCAAACAATCTGAATCTTTGGGATTAATTGCATTTACGGCAACGACAATCTTAGGGTTGCTCCCGATTGCGCGTAAAGCGGTAGTATTGGCAAAAAGTGGCTCGCCGTTTTCTATTGAAACCTTAATGAGTGTGGCTGCAATAGGTGCGCTGTATTTAGGGGAAACAGCTGAAGCCGCGATGGTGTTGCTGTTGTTCTTGATTGGTGAACGACTTGAAGGTTATGCATCTGCTAAAGCGCGTAGCGGTGTGAAAGCCTTGATGGCGCTGGTACCGGAAGAAGCGACAGTGATCCAAGCCGATGGTACGAAAAGACAAGTGCCAGCAGATGAATTAAAACAAGGTGATATCATTGAAGTTGCACCGGGTGGACGTCTTCCTGCCGATGTTGAACTGTTGGATGCTGCTGCCAGTTTTGATGAAAGTGCGCTAACGGGGGAGTCTGTACCTGTCGATCGTTTGGCTGGCGAACAAGTGATGGCTGGTGCCTTAGTCGCCGATAGAGTCGTTCGCTTAAAAATCACATCAGAGCAGGGTGATAACGCCATTGATCGCATCTTGCACCTTATTGAGGATGCAGAGTCTCGTAAGGCACCGCTGGAGCGTTTTGTCGACCGATTTAGCCGTTGGTATACCCCTGCGATGATTGTACTCGCAGCGTTGGTTGTTGTGATCCCACCACTGATGTTTGGCCAAGCATGGGATGAATGGCTATATAAAGGTTTAACCTTGTTACTTATTGCTTGCCCTTGTGCTCTGGTTATCTCTATTCCTGCCGCAATTACGTCAGGTTTAGCTGCAGCAACTCGTCGAGGAGCATTGATTAAAGGTGGTGCTGCCCTTGAACAACTTGGTCATATCGAAACTGTTGCATTTGATAAAACAGGTACGCTAACAGAAGGTAAGCCTGTAATGACTGATATCGTGAGTTGGGATGGTGATGAAGATAAGTTACTTCGCCAGTCAGCTGCGGTAGAAATGGGTTCGGCTCACCCATTAGCAAAAGCAGTAATTAATGCAGCAGAGCAACGGGGTTTAATGGTAACAGAAGCAGAGCAGCGTGAAGCACTAGCAGGTCGTGGTATTCAGGGTATTACAGACGGTGACTTGTTGGTACTTGCAGCAGCAGATCGTCTACCACAAGGTGTTGAGCTGACCGAGTCGCAGACAGCGCAAGCTTATCAACTAGAAGGTGAAGGTAAAACCTTGGTTGTTGCTGTCCGTAACCAGCAGCCTGTGGGACTGATTGCATGGCGAGACAACTTACGTGAAGACAGTGAGAAAGCCATTAAGGCACTGAAGGCGATGGGTATTCACTCTGTAATGCTAACCGGCGATAACCCAAGAGCTGCAGCAGCAATTGCCAAAGAAATCGGCATTGATTTCAGTGCTGGTTTATTGCCAGAAGATAAAGTGAAAGAAGTTGAATTGGCAAATCAAACCAAGCGTGTTGCTATGGTGGGTGATGGCATCAACGATGCACCTGCAATGAAAACAGCCTCGATTGGTATTGCCATGGGCGGCGGTACAGATGTAGCGTTGGAAACTGCAGATGCGGCACTAACACACAATCGAATTTCTGAACTGCCAATGATGATTGCTCTATCTAAAGCGACGTTGGCGAATATTCGTCAGAATGTCATTTTGGCACTCGGTTTAAAAGGGGTATTCCTTATCACAACACTGTTTGGCTTGACTGGACTTTGGGTGGCGGTACTGGCCGATAGCGGGGCGACTGCGTTGGTTACATTGAACGCATTAAGGTTGTTGAAATTTAAAGCGGATGACTAAATAAAGTTGTTACAAGCTTAGTACCCAGCGAAAGGCATCACGAAAGTGGTGCCTTTTTTCTATCTGCGCTCATAGAGAGAAATGTGATAGCTCGCAAAGGATAACGATTGAGTGAGGCCTCTGTCACAATAAAATGTAATTTGAAATTGTTTGTTTTTCTGTTTGTGTGACATATGTCACTCAAATGCTGGCGGCTATAGGCTATCGTTATTTGGTGTTTCGCGAGCACTCTTTTGCGATAAAGTTGAAAGAGTACTTCCAAAACAATAATTAAGTGTAGCCGCTAATCTTGTTCCCCCTATATCTGCGGCAATAATAATGAAAGGATCTGATTATGTCTGACAACGCAGTTTTCCATCTTGGTGTAAATAAAGCGGACCTTAACGGTGCAGAGCTTGCCATTATTCCTGGCGATCCTGCTCGCGTTGAAAAAATTGCCAACCTAATGGATAACCCTGAATTTTTAGCGAGCTCTCGTGAGTACACGGTGTTCCGCGCTAAGCTAGATGGTAAATCTGTTGTTGTATGTTCGACGGGTATTGGTGGTCCTTCAACTTCAATCGCCGTTGAAGAACTGGCGCAGTTGGGTGTACGTACCTTCCTACGTGTCGGTACTACAGGTGCAATCCAACCTCATATTAATGTGGGTGACATGATTGTATCGACAGGCTCTGTGCGTTTAGACGGTGCAAGCCTACATTTTGCACCAATGGAATTCCCTGCGGTTGCAGATTTCGCCGTAGCGACTGCAATGAAAGCAGCTTGTGATGACGATGGTGCAACAGTACATACTGGTGTAACAGCTTCGAGTGATACCTTCTACCCAGGTCAAGAGCGTTACGATACGTTCTCTGGCCGTGTTGTTCGCCGTTTCCAAGGCTCAATGAAAGAGTGGCAGGAAATGGGTGTGCTTAACTTTGAAATGGAATCTGCAACATTGCTAACAATGTGTGCGAGCTCTGGCTTACGTGCGGGTTGTGTGGCGGGTGTTATTATCAACCGTACTCAGGAAGAAACACCTGATCATGCAACGTTGAAAGTAACAGAAGCGCGTTCTATCAAAGTTGTTGTAGAAGCTGCACGCAAGATGTTAGCCGAGTAATTCAATCACGTTACTAGCTTAGAATTTAAAAACCAGTGCTTTGCACTGGTTTTTTTATGTCTTCAAAATTAAATTGAATAACGTTATCGAAATTATCAGATATATAACTTAATGAGTCATGCCCAAAAATCACAAAAAAATGTCGCATGAATATGCAATTACATTTCTGCTATAAACTGTTATTTTTATACACGAGAAGAATGTTACATTCGCAATGTTGATGAAACATTTGTGTTCTTTATTCCTCTATTTATATTCGTATTATTACGAACGGTTGGTTATTACTAAGTTTTACTGGAATAAGTGTGAAGTTTATCTAATTGTGTCGGTTACAATATGCTTATTTATCAATAGTTTTTGTTACGAACAAAGTATAAACCTCCCTGTGATCTTGATTCGTTTTAGTTAAAATTGGTAAAAATAACATTGTGACATTGAGTCAACTTATATTTATATAAGTGAATGATACTTCAGTATTGAATGGGTTTTATGCGAATGGATTTTGATATTTATCTTGGTAAAAAAATTTACTGTGATTTCGATCTATTTTAGTTAATCTTTTACCTTCTATTATCCCCTCCAGATTTTAACGTGCTGAGAAGCATCAATAAAAATACCGCTCGCATTAAAACATAAGCCAATTAGGTAATAACGGTGAGCGTCTATCGGGGGATTCTGAATGACTTTTCGTAAAACTTGTCTAGCAGTAGTAATCGGTTCAGCCATTGCGTTAGCTGGGTGTAATAGCAGTAGTAGTAAAACCGAGAAAACGGCGGGGCTACCAAATAGCGATTTCACCAATGTAATCGACCGCACCGGTTCGCCGGAATACCTACGTGATTACGATGAATACAGTAATCTTAATTATAATGCTTTTGTTGATAATGGCGCATGGCACGGCCACTTATTACCTGCTGATGAGAAAGGTTACGGTGCTTTTGGCGGCATCATGCAAGTCACTCAAGAATATGCTCACTTTATGTCGGGTCAAGAGTTTGACAAGTTGCACCTTACCGACAAAGTGACAGGCAATATCATTGATTTATCTTCTGCTGATGCGGAGATATACAGTACGCCTGGTGCATTAGTACAAATATTAAAAACAGATATCGTTGAAGTGCAAATGGTGCTTCGCTTTGTGACTGACCGTACCTCATTGGTTGAAACTAAAATTACCAATTTAACCAACCAAGATATGGATCTGCAATTATTGTGGGATGGTGAGTTATTGCAAAAAGCGTTGTCAACATCTGGCAATGAAACCAAATCAGTCGATCAGATGTACCCTGGCTATAATCGTCAGATCTCAACCCTTGATAATGGTGTGAAAATCTCATTTGGTGATATGAAAGGCAATTGGGCTATCCGTAACGATGATGATGCAGAATTCCGCATTGCGCGCTCGGTAGCCACTCAGACACATATTATGCCGAATGATACTTCCTATGCCTCTGCTGCGCAGCAAGCTGTTCAGGCAAATGACAGTGCTACCATTTATACCACTTACTCAAACCTACACAATGCTGAAGAAGCGACGCGCGAGCAAACAAAAATTGCAGATATCTTGAATAACCCTCAACCATATATGCTAGCTGCAGATGCGCGTTGGGAAGGTTACTTGCAATCAGGGATGATTAACAAGCAGGCCACAGAAGAGCAGGCGCGTGTCGGGGTGAAGGCGATCATGACATTGAATGGTAATTGGCGTTCTGCTGCAGGTGATGTGCACCAGTCGACAGTCACACCATCGGTAACCGCACGTTGGTTCTCGGGTAACTTAACTTGGCCGTGGGATACATGGAAGCAAGCCTACGCGATGGCGCACTTCAACCCTGATGTGGCGATGGATAACATCCGCACGGTATTTGAATACCAAGTGCAAGAAGATGACGTAATACGTCCGCAAGATAAAGGCTACCTTTTAGACGTTGTGACTTATACGCTGCCAGAAAACCGTGGTGGTGCAGGTTCAGAAAACTGGAACGAGCGAAACACCAAACCCTCGCTGGCTGCTTGGTCTGTGATGGAAGTGTATAACGCGCTGAAGAACGAATTTGATCGCCCTGCAGATGCTCAAGCGTGGATTGATGAAATGTATCCTAAACTGGTGGCTTATCATGACTGGTGGCTGACGAACCGCGACCATAATGGCAATGGCGTGCCAGAGTATGGCGCAGCGGTTGATCCTGCCCACAATACCGATGATGGCCATATGTATGTTTGGGTGACAACGACTGAAGATCTCAATGACAGATTTAAAGATGATGTAATAGAGCAAGACGGTGACAGCTACAAAGTTAAGGGAATGGATAACTACAATACCATTCTTGATGACGTCATTTATGATGAGCTACACGTTGGTGCTCAGGAGGCCGCGGGCTGGGAATCCGGTATGGATAATGCTGCTCGCTTTGGCTTTATAACGCCAGAGCAGCTTCAAGATTATGCCAATGTCGAACACGGTGGCGATGTCGAACTAGCGAAGAAAGATTGGGAAGTTCGCTTTGCTGAGAACCGCTCTGAGTCTGGCGAGCTACTAGGTTTCTCAATGTTGCAGGAATCGGTCGATCAGGCGTCTTACATGTATTCCGATAATAAGTATCTGGCTGAAATCGCCAACTTGGTATCAGATAACGTTCCTGATAAGCATCGAGCACAGGAATTCCTTGATGGTGCAGCCAATATTAAGGATTACATCAATACCTGTATGTTTGATGCTGATTCTGAGTTTTATTATGACATCAGCATGAATGTAGATGTAAATGGTCAGCCTGTACCGGTAATGAAAAATGGCATTGCTTGTGCTGGTGAACCGATCACGGCTCGAGGTCGTGGTCCAGAAGGTTGGGGACCATTGTTTAACGGTGCGGCTACTCAGGAGCTGGCAGATAAAGTGGTTGCCACTATGATGAATGCCGATGAGTTTAATACATCTGAGAAGTACTTGGGTGAAGGGGTTTCTTTGCCAACAGCTTCGCAAACCAACCCTGCTTATCATGCTGATATCTATTGGCGTGGACGTGTATGGCTCGATCAGTTCTACTTTGGTGTGCGTGCCATGGAGCAATATGGCTACGGTGCAGAGGCTACCCATATGGCAAATGAGTTATTCGCTAATGCAGAGGGAATGACGGGGGACGGAGCTATCCGCGAGAACTATAACCCTGAAACGGGGGCGGTACAGGGTGCGACTAACTTCTCTTGGAGTGCCGCACACATGTACATGCTCTATCGTGAGTTCTTTAAGAACTGATGGTGATGAATGAATCCATCATGACGCTCTATATGATGAGCCATTGATTTGAAGCCAGCTTTTAAGCTGGCTTCTTTTTTAGTTAAAGCTATCGGTATGAAGACTCCGTCTGGTGTATTCATTCCATTCTTCAGTCAGTATTGAATACGTTAGCGTACTCGAAGTTCGAGTATATAAAGGAATGAAGACTTCTCCATGCTCATTGGTTTTATATACTTTCCCACGATTAGCGTGGTTACTGACACTCACTCTGGCATTAGCTGCTGGCTTACCTTGTTCAGTGACACGAACCCAGCTGCCTGACTGGGTGTCGACAATACGAATATCAGCCCAACTTAATGTACTGGCTGAAAGCATTAAAGCGGCGATACTTACTTGTTTAAATGTCATGTAAACCTCTCAGAACAACTTACTTTGACATTAAAGTTGCTTCAGGTTCAGTATAGATAACACCGTTTAGCTTTGAGACAAAATCGCGTCAGTAAGAAAATTACTCGTCGTTGGCATCACGTGCTCTAAGCGCTTTAAATTCATTTCCTGAAGGTGTGATGGCGGTGAAAGTGACGCTGCGGCTGAAGCGCAGACTAATTGGAATATAGACTTCACCATATTCATTGGTCTTGAAGGTAGTGTTGGCAATACTGGGAACATTCGAGACCTGTACACTAGCATTGCTAACGGGTTCGCCATTTTCTTCAATACTTACCCAGCTGCCTGCTGGCGTGTCGACAATCCGCATGTTAGCTGTTGCCATGGTTGATATAGCCATCATTAAGAAGGCGATTCCCCATATGATTTTTCGCATATTGTGCTCCTTTTTTATAAGTATACCCCGATTAAACGAAGCGATTTTGAATCAACCACAAAGAATTTGTGGATATGATCACTGCGAAGACCTCGGTTTTTTGTATAATTTAACAACATACCGACCGTCGGTCGGTTGTATGAGGTCAACAAAATACATGTATGTGAGAGCCGAGTTATGAGTCGAATTGTTAAGAGCCCTGAAGAGCGTCGGGCGGAATTCATTGCAGCAGCCAATAAACTGTTTTTTACCAAAGGCTATGCCAGTACATCGGTGAATGACCTAATTAAAGAAGTCGGAGTGTCCAAGGGGGCGTTCTATCACCACTTTGATTCAAAGCAAGCAGTGTTAACAGCGTGGAGCGACAACCTGCTTGAGCAATATCGGCAAATGATCGGTGGATTGGTTGAAGATCCGACCATAAGTGCACTGGATAAGTGGCAACAAATGCTCCGTCATTCAAATCAGTGGAAATTAGATCAGCGCGACATCATGCTGAATTATACAAAAATCATCAATATGGATGAAAATATCCAGCTCAAACATAATGTCATGCAAAGAACCAGTAAGCTGTTGGCTGACTATTATCAAATCATTATTAAACAAGGCAATAGTGAAGGGGTGTTTGTTGTCCCTGTGCCAGAAATGACTGCGCAGCTAATGGTGTCTGTGTTGTTTAGTTTCTCGGAAACGTTGACTCAGCAGCTGCTCAATCACGGTATAGAAACACTCACAGTAGAAGACGTAATGCCGTCAGTAAAAGCAACTCAGCAGGCCATAGAACGCATGTTGGGAGCGGAAGAAGGCACAATGCCACTTATCGATAATGAACTGTTACAGACTTGGTTTACTACCGAGTAGTTCAGGTTGAACAGATTGTTATTTGAAGAGACGACTTTAACAGATGGCAACTTGTTGAAAGCGGAGTGATAAAGGTGAATATCATGAAAAATATGGCGGGGTTTAAGCGTGTATTTGTTTGGTTTTTTTTGGCTGCCATAGGCTTGTCATCTTCATTAGCGAGTGCAGAATCTGCGACAGATATTGTCCGTAAATCAGATGAACAAATGCGAGGTGATTCGAGTTATACCGAAGCCACTATGCGCATTATTCGCCCCGATTGGACACGTACCATGAGTATGAAAACATGGACCAAAGGCCAAGATTTATCATTGGTTTTGGTCACAGCACCAGCCAAAGATAAGGGCAGTGCATCGCTCAAACGCTATCGTGAAATGTGGAACTGGTTACCAACTATCGAGCGAGTGATCAAAATTGCACCGTCGATGCTGGGGCAATCTTGGATGGGATCGGATTTCACCAATGATGATTTAATCAATCAATCTTCCATTGTGGTGGATTACACCCATAGCCTAGTTGAAAAGTCGACGTTTGATGGCGAGCAAGCATGGGTAATTGATGCCGTCGCCAAGCCAAATGCGCCAGTGGTATGGAGTAAAGTAAGGCTGTGGATCTCAACCAGCAGTTACCTGCAACGTAAAGTTGAGTTTTACGATGAGTTTGATGAGCTAGTCAATACCATGAAGACCTTCGATATTAAGCCGATGGGGGGCCGGAAAGTCGCTGTTCGGATGCAGATGATCCCTGCGGATAAGCCTGGGAACAAAACAGAAATCATTACTCATCAAGCACAGTTTGATTTCGCTATTAAAGACAGTTTCTTCTCACAAAGTCAGATGAAGGCATTGCGAGACTGATTTTTACCTTGAACAGCACGATCGAAAACAAGGATGAGTTATGTTGATTAAATTGGCGTGGCGCAACCTCTGGCGACAAAAACGGCGAACAGTGCTCACCGCTTCGGCTTTGGCGCTGGCGCTGGCTTTGTCGCTGTTTATGCGCAGCTTGCAAGAAGGTACCTATGCCAACAATATTGAAAATGCCGCACGTTTTTATACTGGATTAATACAGTTACAGCATCCTGAGTTTAACGAGAGTCAGAGCATTGATGATCTACTGCCGATGACGCCAGCATTCACCGATCCAATGTATGACAACAGTAACGTTGAACGGGTATTACCACGTATCGAGTCCTTTGCGCTTGGTGCTTATGGTGATAAATCGAAAGGGGTGATGGTATTGGGCGTTGATCCTGAACTAGAAAATGAATATTCCGGTATATCAAGCAAGCTTGTTGCAGGTGAATTTTTAAATGCGAAGGATGAGCAAGTGTTAATAGGCGAGGGATTAGCACGCTTCTTTAATATCTCGATTGGCGATGAACTTGTGCTTTATGGGCAAGGTTATCGTGGGCAAACAGCTGCGGGTTTGTACCGTGTAAAGGGCATTCTGGATTTTCCGGTATCTCAACTTGATAACCAATTAGTGTATTTACCCATTACTTTGGCACAGACACTTTATAGTACTGGTGAACAAGTAACGGCTTGGGTAATGGACACCCATGAACTCAATCAATTACCCATTACTTTAAATCAGCTTGAAGCTGCTTATAACGATCAGGCATTGGTGCGCGATTGGCAAAACCTGTCACCTGAAATGGCGCAGCAAATGCTCATGGATAAAGCCGGTGGTATCTTCATGATGTATTTGCTGTACGGCATTGTTGGCTTTGGTTTATTTGCCACGTTATTGATGATGACGCTAGAGCGCCAGCGTGAGTTCGGAGTGATGTTGGCGACGGGTATGTTAAGGCGAAAGTTATTGGCATTGATTGCTCTAGAATCTGCCTTTATCGGCGTACTTGGCGTGGTGATTGGCTTTATTGTTACCTTGCCGTTTTTACTCTGGTTTTATGCCAATCCGATTGAACTTACTGGCGAGACCGCCGAAATGGTCATAGAAATGGGTTGGGATCCTATACTACCGATCGCTCTAGACCCACAGCTGATGATGAACCAAGTGATGATTGTATTGGCATTACTCGTTGTTTGTTTGGTCTATCCAATGTGGCGTATTCAGCGCCTTGAATTGGTCAGTGCGTTAAAGGGAGGCAGTCATGCTGATTAAACTTGCGTGGCGCAACTTATGGCGAAATAAACTGCGCACCAGCATTATGCTTGGGGCGATGATCTTTGGTTTATTTGGCGTTGTGGGGATCATCGGTTTTATTTCAGGGCTATATGGGAACATGATCCACAATGCCATTGCTTGGCAGACCAGCCATATTCAGGTGCACAATCAAGCCTATATCGATGATCCAGATATTAAAAATACGCTGGTAGAATTAGCTTCTGTTGAAGCTGCTATTGAGCAACTCTCCCAAGTTAAAGGCTGGTCGGCTCGTTTTATTGCCGATGGCATGGTCGCTTCGGCACGCAGTACCCGAGGCGTGCGGATCAATGGAATAGATATTGATGCGGAAGCGAATGTGACGCCAATTGCCAGCAGCGTTCAACAGGGCGAATGGTTGGATGAAGAAGGGCGTAATCCGGTATTGGTTTCAGAAAAAACAGCGAGTCGTTTAAAACTCCGAGTAGGCTCGAAAGTTGTACTGACGTTTACCGATGCCAGCGGTGATGTAAGCGGTGCTGCATTCCGTGTTCGGGGGATTTTTAAAACACCGTCAACCAGCTTTGATGATAGTAATATCTATGTTCGCCGTACCGATCTTACAGCTTTAGCGGGTATTGAAGGCGCGCATGAGATTGCTATTCTGTTTGACAATGATGATGTGGCGTTTGCATTGGCTAATCCCTTGCAGAGCAAATATCATCTCGTAATACCGTACGAGATTGGAAAGAAATTCAGCCAATGTTGGCATCCATCATTAACCAGCAAGGTACCAGTAATGCCATTATGCTGGGTATCTTTGTACTGGCAATGGGCTTTGGCATCGTCAATATTATGCTGATGTCGGTATTTGAACGTACCCGTGAGTTTGGGGTATTGATGGCGGTGGGAATGCAAAAGCACCGAATATTTACCTTGATACTACTAGAAACCGCATTGCTTGGAATATCGGGCGCGGTATTAGGACTAATTGTCAGTCTGTTAACCATTACCACATTGGGGCATACCGGTATTTCACTAGGTGTGATGGCAGAAGGGCTAGGGGCATTTGGCGTCGATACCGTGCTCTATCCAACAGTATCTGCCAATGAGTACCTGATGATTTTTATCACAGTGGTTGCGGCAAGCACACTAGCTGCGCTTTACCCTGCACGACAAATTCTTAAGCAGCATCCTGCTGAAGCCATGGCGAATAAGCACTGATGGAGAAATTCGAATGACAATTCAAATTAATCAATTACGTAAAACCTACAATCCAGACAGTGATTTTCCCGTCCATGCGGTTCAAAACCTTGATCTCATCATCGAGCAGGGTGAGTTTGTCGCAGTGATGGGACCGTCAGGCTCAGGGAAAACCACCTTACTAAATATGGTTGGTGGTATCGATAAGCCAACATCGGGCTCAGTGCAAATTGATGATTGTGATATCTGTACGCTGGACGAAAAAAAGTTGATTGCTTTCAGGCGTGATCATATCGGGTTCATTTTTCAAGATTACAGCTTATTGCCGGTACTAACCGCACTTGAGAACGTCGAATTTGTGATGCAGTTACAAGGTCATGATGAAGCGATTTGTCGTCAACGGGCGAGTGATCTTCTCGATGAAGTTGGGTTAGAAACGCAAAAGCACAAGCGACCAGCAAAACTTTCTGGCGGCCAGCAGCAGCGTGTTGCGGTAGCCCGAGCACTGGCACCGCGGCCTCGCTTTGTCATGGCAGATGAGCCTACGGCCAATCTTGATGCAAAGAGTACTTCCGAGCTACTCGATATCATGCAGCAGCTCAATGAAAAAGAGGGCACGACGTTTATTTTTTCGACGCACGATCCGCGAGTGATCAAGCGGGCGAAGCGAGTGATCGTCTTTGAAGATGGTCAGCTTAAAGAGGATCGTCGGCAATGAACCGAGCTGCGCTATTAACCGTTGGGCTGGTGGCTGGCGCTTCGTCACATACGTTAGCGCAAATTCCTGGCTTAGCGTCTGAAAAAGCGTGGGATCTTAATGGCTATGTAAAATACATGGCGACAGCAACAGTGCCTGATGGTGAAAGCTCGGGGGTCGATAACCTTATTCACCAGCGTTTTAACTTTGAATACCGTTTCAATGAGCAGTTGCGGTTCAATGCGGGCATGCGTAACCGGCTACTATTTGGCGATACCGCAGAACTTGATGGCTATGGTGAGCTGATTGAGTTCGATAATGGTTATATGGACTTATCGAAAAACTGGTTAGATAAAAAGGGTGTGGTCGGCAACAGTCAGTTTGACCGACTCTACCTTGATTGGCGTAATGATGAGTGGCAATTACGTGGTGGACGCTTTCGTATTAATTGGGCGATGTCGACGTTGTGGAACCCCAATGATATTTTCAATTCCTATTCAATCTACGACTTTGACTATGAAGAGCACCCCGGCAGTGATGCGGTAATGGGCAGCCGAAAGTTAGGCTTTGCTAGCTCAGTCGATGTTGTGTATAACCCAAATTCAGACAGTGATTTAACCAGTTACGCTGGGCGTTACCTGTTTAACCATCAAGGTTGGGATTACCAATTACTATTAGGAAAGGCTCGACTTGATTATGTTATTGGCGCAGGCTTCGCAGGCGATATCAAAGGGGCAGGGGTACGCGGTGAGTGGAGTTGGTTTGAACCCACTCAAGATAGTTGGCAAGATGAAGATCTTGAATCGAGCAGCGTTACCACTGTTGAGGTCGATTACAGTTTAGGCGGACGCCGTAACTGGATGGCAAGGGCATCAGTGCTGCATATATCTAATCCGCAAGATCCAGCCAACGCGGTCGCATTCTTAAACTTACCGCTATCAGCTCGTACCTTAAGTTTTACCAATTGGACAGGTTATGCTGATGCCAGTTTTGATATTTCGCCACTGAGCCGGCTAACGTTCTCGGCGACATATTATGACGATGGCTCGTTTTTTGTCGGCGCCAGTAACAGTTATTCTTTAGCTGATGATTGGCAGTTACTAGGGGTGATCCAGCGTTTTGATGGCAGTAGCAATAGCCTGTTTGGCGATAGCGCCAGTACCTTGGTGTTTGGGCAACTTAGGTGGAGTTTTTAGGGGGAAGACCCCCTAAAAAAAGCGACCTAAAATTAGGCTTTTTCTGTAAACGTCACCTGATATTCACCAATACCATCGTAGTTAATGGTCGTAGGCTGATTGAATGCGACTTCAACAATACCGCAGTATGAACCGGTAATAATGGCTTCGCCAGCATGGAAATGTATACCACGACGTGTCATATAATTGATCAACCAGTAAATTGGACTTTGCGGTAAGTTATTTGGGTGCTCACCGTTAAAGGTTTGCACTTCTTCACCTTGAGTTACCGTAATATCAATTTTTGCCGCAGAGAACGCTTTTTCTCGTTCAACTTGTGGGCCAATAAACATCCCTTGGTTTACTAAGCAGTCTGCAAGCTTTTCATAGAACTCAGCACCGCTGTCATCTGAAAAACGAGCCTGCATCAGCTCTAGTGCCATATGGCATGACCCAATCGCCTCATTGATTTGTGCTTCACTGTACCCTTCAGGGTTAGCTGGCAGATCGGCTGCAAGAATAAACGCGATTTCTGGCTCGATACGGGCTTTATTGTTATCAGCGAACAGCTGGCAATTTTCACCTCGCTGTACTGTATCTGCAAAAATTGGCGCAACAACGAACTTGTCATCAGCGAGCGGTAGCAAGCACTTCCAGCCACCAACTTCATCACTGTATTGGTCGATCATCGAGGATTGTATTTGCAGAGCATCATCCACGTTGGTTGGACGTTGTTGCTCGGCAAGGCGCGGTGCTTTGGTACCTGCAACGCGGCGATTAAGCAGCTCGGTTGCAGCTTGCTCAAAAAATACTTTAGTCATATTGTATTACCTTTGGTGTTTATCCTTGTATTTTATCTGGATTTACCAAGGTTGAATAGTGAAATTAATGCTTTGTTCAGGAGTTGTTATAGGCCTTGGTGATTTAACTTGGTTAGTGGCACTCAGTTAGTTCTTTTGCTCATTTAGCTTGCAGTAAAATTGTTACTGTAGGATGAAATGTGTTCTAACCTCGCTTTCTCTAAAACTTTTCAAATAAACACTTGATCTTATAGGATTATATACGAATATTGATTGTTGGTATGTTATAGAGTTTAAAATATAAAAGGGAATAGGACTATTTATGGATAAAGTTGGTGAGAATTGTATTTCAGGTTTTAGGCGACGATTAGTGGCATTATTCATAGATGCCCTTATTCTTGGTACTGTCGGCTTTATCTTAGGAAGTCTATTTGAAAGTATATTTGTGCAGATAGGAGATTGGGGGAAGCTTTTTGGTTTATCTATTGCAACTATGTATTTTGGAGTAATGAATAGCGTTGTTTGTAATGGGCAAACGTTAGGTAAGAAATTGTTAAATATACGAGTGGTAAACAAAAATAATCATTCAATCGACCTTACTACATCCTTTATTAGATATATTATATTTTCTATACCATTTTACCTTAATGGTACATCGCTGGATTATCTAGGTCAGTACTCATTCTTGATGTACCCACTTTCACTATTAGTTTTCGGCGGATTGATTTCAATAACTTATTTGTATGTATTTAATAGGGTTACACGGCAAACGTTACATGATTTGATTATGAAAACATATGTCGTGAAGGCCAATACTAATTTTCAGAGTAAAGGTATTATTTGGAAACCTCATTTATATATTGTTGGATTGATACTTGTTGCATCAATGGTTACACCATATTTTATTTTACAGTCTAATCAAAATAATGATTACGATAAACTATTAGCTGTTAGTAAAACAATGCAAGAATTACCATATGTTAATGATGCAAATGTGACTTTAGGTGAGTTCAATTTATATACGACTAAAGAAGTCGATAAATCTACAACATATATCAATATACAAGTTTTTCTAGATAATCCTAATATTGATGATGTCGTGATTGCTAAAGATTTAGGGAAAATAGCTGTTAATAATTACAGTGAGTCAATTAATAAAGATTCTGTTAATGTAACATTGATATATGGTTATGATTTAGGGGTTTGGTCAAAGTGGTTTAGCCATACTCATCAATTTTCTCCACTGGATTTGCTTAACGAGGAAGCAACATAAATTCTCTGATCGAATCAACTATATAGCGCTATTATTATTTTTGGCGCTATTTTCCCCTTTAAATTTTCGTTTGCTAGGCTTACCTCTGCTTCAACCCCAACCGGCATAATTGCCGAAAGTCTTTCGGGCTAATATCCGTTTGGCGTTTGAAAAACTTTGCCATGTTAGTCGCTTCATTGAAACCAAGAGTGGTCGCCACATCAGCTACCATGCCAAAGGTTATACCGAATTGGGGAAGCTTTCACTGTACCTTTTCTTTTCATCAGTCTGTTGATCATGCCACTGTAACCGTCCTCGCACCGCCCAAAATCCTTTACGCTTTCACGCCCGATCAAATGGGTTGTGTTGTTTTGTTACAGTTATTTTGACGAGCTATTGATGAGTTGGTCATTTTGTGATCGATGCTCCATTGTTTTAAATACAAATAAAATGCCTATTGAACCAAATGTTCTTAAATGTATACAATCAAGTAATGTTAAATACATGTTGAAAAGTTGATATCACAAAAGAGGTGATTTGCTTATTACCTGAGGTTAATTGGCTTTGTGTACTTAAGGAGAAATACACATGATTAAGAAACTAAAATTCGCTGGGCTGTCATTAGTTGCTACGTTGGCAAGTTCGTTTGCATTTACCAATGTTGCAGTGGCAGATGACAATTTTCCACGCAAGCCAGTATCAATGGTGGTGGCCTACTCAGCTGGTGGAGGAACAGATACCGCAGCAAGGCTACTCGCGAAACATGTTGAACCGTATTTAGGTCAACGCTTAATCATTCAAAATAAACCAGGAGCAGGTGGTCAAATCGGTTTCTCAGATCTAGCGCGTTCCAAAAATGATGGTTATAAGATTGGTTTCATCAACTTACCTTCGCTGTATATGGTGAAGATGTTGAGAAATAACGTTCCTTATGAGTTTTCAGACTTTGAAGCAATTGCCAACATACAGGTTGATCCTGTTGTGGTCGCCGTTCGTTCTGACAGCCCATACGATACTTTTGAAGAGCTCCTAGCAGAAGCGAAAGAGAACCCTGGCAAACTGAATATCGGTGGTGATGGCCCACAGTCCAACAACCAATTACAACTGATGATCGCACAACAAAAACTTGGTGCAGAGTTTAACTTCGTATCATTCGGCGGCTCTGGGCCGGCAGTGACTGCAACGCTTGGTAATCAGGTTGACGCGTCCATCCCATCAGCTACGTCTGCTGCAAATCATGTAAGAAATGGCCGACTAAAAGTGCTCGCTGTATTCGCAGATCAACGCTTTGCTTACCTGCCAGATGTACCAACGGTTCAAGAAGCTACGGGGATCGAAGTACCATCAATTGGAGCTGCGATGAGGGGAGTCGCTGTGCCAAAAGGTACTCCTGTAGAGAGAAAGAAAGCACTTGAGATGGCATTTGAGAAAGTTATGCAAGATGAAGAATTCATTTCTTATGCAGATCAAGTGGGTATGCCACTCAACTACATGAATGCTGAAGAATTTGATGTATATCTAGGAAAGGCTGCTGAGTCTGTTGAGCAGTACATCGATCTGCTTAAGTAACATCAAAATATAACGGCAGTGTAAGGAGGCACAAATGTTTACATTAAACCGGGATAAGTTGACGGCATGGGGGGCGATTGTCATCGCCATCGTGGTAATTGGCGCGGCCAATCAATATTCGTATGACTCTTCTTACTTTCCGATAACACTAGGTTTTTTCATCTTAGCGTTGGCGGCCTTGATCCTCTTACGCCAAAGCCGTAAGTCCAATGAGGATGCGAAGAGTAGCGACACTATTCCCGTAGGACTATCGGCAGACGAACGTATACAGGTGAAATCTGCGCTAGGCGTATTCGGTGGAATTATCGCTTATGCCCTCACCGTTAGCTTGGTTAACTATGAGATAGCAACGGCACTATTTTTGGCCTGTACGATGTGGTCACTAGGCTATCGAAAAGTGATTCCCGTACTTGCACTCGCCGTCGGACTCAGTGCAGGTCTTTACTTTGTTTTCTTCGAGCTACTTTCTGTCAGTAGACCAGAAAGCCTGTTCTTCTATTAACTTTGGAGCTTAATTATGTTTGATAACTTAATGCTTGGCTTCGGAGCCTTGATGGATGTCTATATGTTGGCTGCGATTGCAGCTGGTGTAATTGGCGGAGTAATGATTGGGTTACTCCCTGGCCTGACAAGCACAATGGCGGTGGCGCTACTTATTCCTGTCACATTTTCTATGCCGCCTCAAATAGGCTTGGGGATGCTAGGAGGGATCTATGTAGCTTCCACTTACAGTGGTGCCATCAGCGCTATTTTGCTAAATATTCCAGGTACGTCGGCGGCGGTGGCAACATTGTTAGATGGCCACCCGATGTCGAAAAAGGGTCAGTCAACACGCGCACTTGCGCTTGCTACGTTTGCCTCTTGTATCGGTGGCTTTGTCAGTGTTATCGCGCTTCTCTTGATTGCCCCAACCTTGGCAGAGCTGTCTTTGATGTTCGGCCCAACAGAATATTTCTTACTCGCGGTGTTTGGTATCACAGTCATAGCTTCATTATCTGCTGGGGCTATTGAAAAAGGGCTTATCGCAGGCGCATGTGGTTTGCTTATGGCAACTGTCGGTAGTCATCCACTGACTGGTGAAATGCGTTTTACTTTCAATGCACCAGCACTTTACGATGGCATTCCACTAATTGTTTCACTTATCGGTTTGTACTCCATACCAGAAGTGATCAATATCATTGCCCGTCGCAATCAGCAATCTACCACGCAGAGTTCGATGGATAAGCATAATCCATTTTCATTCATGCCTGACATGCTTAAACAAAAGCTTAATGTTCTTCGTTCAAGTGTCATTGGCGTTATTGTTGGAATTATACCTGGTGTGGGTTGTAGTGTCGGTGGAATCTTGTCTTATGATGCTGCGAAGCGCGCATCTAAAACGCCTGAAAAGTTTGGTACAGGATCATCGGAAGGTTTGGTTGCGAGTGAGACAGCCAACAATGCAGTAACTGGCGGCACACTCATCCCATTACTCACTTTAGGTATTCCTGGCAACCCAGTGACAGCAGTACTTTTGGGTGGACTCATGATCCATGGGCTTCGTCCTGGCGCTGAATTGTTTACCATGAATGCAGATATTACTTACGGGTTTATTTTTAGCCTGTTCGTTGCCAATCTGTTGTTTGTTCCTGTGGGGCTTTTTGTCGCAAAGTACTGCTCAAGAGTCATTCACCTACCACATTCGATCCTTGCGGCGACCATACTTGCCTTGGCGGTTGTGGGTTCTTATTCCATACGTGGCGCAGTTGAAGATATCTATATCATGTTGTTTGTCGGCGCATTGGGCTTCTTAATGCAACTCATGCACATCCCACGGGCGCCAATGGTGCTGGGATTAGTTTTGGGTTCGATGGCTGAAGGTGAATTAGCTCGCTCGCTAGCTTTGGTTCAAAATGACCTTGGAGCATTTGCTGGTCAAATGGTTACACGTCCTATTTCCATCATTATCTTATTGCTATGTGCCTACTCCTTATATCAGGGGATTAAACAACATAAAAATGCGTCTAAAGCATTGGAGCAATAATTTACTAGAAGCACTTAAAGTTAGCCTTATTGGCACTAGCAAATAAATATTCTAAAAGAGAGAAAGCAATGAGTACTATTCCAGCGGTTGATTTTCCATGTCCTGTACGTCGTGTAGGTGACGCTAATAAGCATCATTTTTTTGGTTACTACAATAAGAATGTATGGGACCGTACTGGACGTTATTTTTTGTCGAACCGTGTTGAAATGATGACCCAAGATCTTGATGGCTCTGAAGTTGCACAAGTTGGTTACTTTGACTTGAATAATAACGATGATTATTGCGTTGTAGGTGAAACCACAACTTGGAACTGGCAAATGGGCTGTCAGCTGCAATGGTTGGAAGGAAAAGACGGCCGAGAAATCATATATAACGCACGTGCAATGAATGGTGAAGGCACAATCTACCCAGATTTTTGTTCGAAGATCTATAATGTTGAAACAGGCGAAGAGCGCACATTGCCAATGCCTGTGTATGTTGTTGCGCCAAATAGTAAGTATGCTTTGTGCGTTAATTACTCCCGTTTTGAAGTGACTCATAAAACAATTGGCTATCGAGCGACAGAGCAAGAGCCTGAGTTAGCGCTGGCTCCGGAAGACGATGGTATCCATTACATGGACATCGAAACGGGTGAATCACACTTGATTGTTTCTTTGAAACAGCTAACTGAATTTGACCATGTTCCATCAATGGTAAAAGCGATTCATTGGGTAACGCACTTGGAGATTAACCCTGGTTCGAGCCGATTATTGTTTTTACATCGTTGGACTGAGCGAGTAGAAGATGAGACTTGCTTCCTTCACCGTTTATTCTCTGTTAACCCAGATGGTAGTGATCTGAAATTGCTTGAGTGTACCGATCATCCACTGCCTCAGTTGGCGGATGACTTTGACTTAAACGCAGTAGGGACGTTTGATTACGAAAAATCAGAGTATCAAATTTCTCATCCAGTTTGGCGAAATGATACTTCAATTATGGTTTGGGGACCGCACAACGGTAGTATTCATTACCACCTATATGATGACCTTACCGGAAAAGCGAGTGTTGTTGGACGAGAATGCTTAACTGAGAACGGGCATATGAGCTATTCAGGAAATGACCGTTGGTTGTTGAGTGACACTTATCCTGATGCCGAGACCAATGAACGTTTTCTTATCATTTATGATGTTGATAAAGATATACGATATAATATCGGCAGTTTTTATACCTCGCCGGATTTAGGTAAGCATAACCGATGTGATTTACACCCTCGCTTTAGTCCTTGTTACACGAAGGTGTGCATGGATTCTGTGCACGAGAATACCAGACAACGTTATATCATTGATATTTCAGAGCTCTTGCAACAAGGTTAAGCGAGAAAATATCTTGTAAGTATACAAGTGCGATAAAACGCATTGCCTGTTTCAGTAATCGTTTACTGATGGAGTTCTAATACAGAATAGAAGGCAATGTGTTTTACGTGATTTAGCTACTTCATCGCCTATGTATCTACTTTTAATCATGCAGCGGGGGTATACCAGTAATAACTCTAAAGGTGTAGACAATGCACCAGCGAAGGAAAAAGAGGCTAGAGGAAGGAAGTATGAGCGAGATAGCCAATGGTAAGGGTGGTGGTGAGACTTTATTAAAGGGAGCCTCTCTGAGTGAAACGGTGTATCAGTATGTGTTGGGTGCGATCCGAGAGGGGAACTACCATCCTGGTGAGCGCGTTCGAGAATCGGAGATCTGCCAAACTTTAAACGTCAGTAGAACACCAGTTCGAGAAGCCTTCCGTCGTCTACAATCGGAAGGTCGACTAATTGTAGAGCCTCAACGCGGTGCAGTTGTGGCGGAGCTTGATCACCAAGAAGTTGCTGAACTATACGCATTGCGGCAGGAGCTAGAAACCATAGCCGCTAAATTTGCAGCGCAGTATGCTTCAGATGCAGAAATAGCAACGATGGAATATATTCTGCAGCAGAGTGAAAAAGTGAAACATGATCACCGAGCACTCAACCAAGTTAATTGGGAGTTGCATAATACTATCTACAATAGTGGTCATAATCGCTTTTTAACCAAAGTCTTTCATACACTTTCTGACTCTATGGCATTGCTACGTGGTAGCAAATATATTCCCGAAGGGAGGCCGGAAACGTTGCTCGCTGAACATACAAAATTAGTCGAGGCAATTAAAAGCCGAGATGTGGAAAAAGCGGGTTCCGCTGCGCGAGAGCATATTCAAAAGTCATTTCAGATCCACCTAGAAACCAAATTAAATATTTAGTTGAGCGGGTATCATCAGGTTTTCGATGGTGGCATGAATCTAAATAATTCAAGGCGTTGCCCTTTTGTCTCGGTATGCCTTGAATCACTTCTCTGAAACAAATTATTTGGCCTGCAAATTGTTGATGAGCTTTTACTCGATGTCAGTTTGGATCAAGAGTTAGTCGTCTTATCTTTTCTTCAATCCCAGCCGGCATAACTGCCGAAAGTCTTTCGGATTAATATCCGTTTGGCGTTTGAAAAACTTTGCCATGTTAGTCGCTTCATTGAATCCAAGATGGTTAGCAACATCTGATATGGAATATTGGCTAAAAGCAAGCAGACGTTTGGCTTCAACTAATACTCGCTCATCGACTAACTCTTTTACGCTCTGGCAGGCGTGATCACGGGCGAGTTTATCCAGCTGCTTGCTACTTTTGCCTAAGGCGAGTGATATATCTGCCACAGTCGGTCTGTCTTGGAAGTGCTCGTCGATATACTTTTTCAAGCGGTAGTACTCACTGTTGCCAACTCGTTGAGCATGATGGTACTGCTCTTGGTAAGTTGGAACGACAGCTTTAAGGATGATTGAGCGTAAGAGGTTGCGAATAACTTCATCTTGAAACTCTGAAGCTGATTGGAACTCACAAACTAAGGCGCTAAACAGTAACCCAATATTCTCACTTACATTACTGACGCAATTGATTTGCCCCATGGCTGCAAGCATTAAGTCAAAGTAAGGGTCGGTATTGCTGGATGAGAGGAAACTACAATCAAAAGAAAGCACATATCCATCGACGGTACGTTGTTTGGCAAAAGCATGGATTTGGTTCTTACCAAGTACTAATAGTGTTCCAGCTCGGAGTAAATGCATTTTGTGTTCAACAAAATGCAGTCCTTCTCCTTCAGTGATATAAACAAGGGCACTGAAATTAAGCCGATGAGGGCGAGAAACGGTTTCTATTCCCCGAATTCGATAGAGATCTGATATCCGATTAATAAATGGGTTTATTAGGTCGGCATCGCGTTTTAAGCGCTCTAGTGGTACACACTTGCTAGTCATTTCTCATGCCAGTTGCTTATCCAAATTCGTTTTACAAAAAGGCACTTAAACTGAATTTAAGTGCCCGATATTTAAAGATCACAAAGTCGCTACTTCAGTATTTCTCTTGAGCTAAATCTTTTGCCATTTGCTTGAAATCTATCTTGGGAGCTTCGTTTGTTTTTACTGGTACAGGTTCAACTTGGCGCGTGACGCTATGGATCACGGCATGTTGATCGTTATCACCAATCATTGCCATAAAGCTGGTGGATAGTTGCAACAAGATAATGACAGACGCCAAGCAATAAAAGGCGAGCGAAATACGATGTCTCATTTTGCGGCCTCCTTTTGTTTTCGTACGGAACGCTTCGGCTTTGTGAGTTGTTTTAGCCAATTTTTATTGAATACCACAAAGTCAGTTAAGGTATTGATCGGACACAAGCTTTGGCACCAAGGGCGTCGAACGATTAACGAGGTTAGGAGGATCATCACAGTTAATATAAATAAGTACATCCCACCAACCATGCCGAAAGCGATACCGAACGGTTCGTAAATAAAGGCAGCAGGATTTCTGAAGTAAGCGCCTAAACACAGTGTGACGAGGAGTAAAAATCGTGGAAACCAAATGAAAAATGTCTGACGAATAGGGGAGGCTTTGGCATTGCCAACCTTGGCCAAGCATTGCTGCACGGCTCCAAACGGGCATAGACTTTGGCAGTAGATATTGCGGTTGTAATAGAGGATGTAGCCTAAGCTCAATATCAATAAAATAAATGGTGTGTATGCGGCGACACCAGTTAACCAAGTTCCAAACATAAACCCGCCGATGGTTGACGCTGAGTAGAGCGAAGCGGAATGGAAACCAAAAATCAGAGTCGAGCCTGCCAGCAAACTGAAATTTAACTTCGTTTTATGCTCCGAACGGGTTCGGTTTACCCAAACAGCCATGGCGAAGAAAGCCAATGCTGCGGCATCGAGCCATTTAAGATAATGCCAAGCGGGTACTGCTTCGGTGAACTGATAGCCGTAAAGTTGTTCTCGAATAGGGTCCGCGGCATGGTTGAGCGCAAGGGTATAGGCATCGGAGGTGAGTGTGGCTCCAGAAACCGCATCTACAGAGAGCACCTTTTTAATGTTCTGCGCCAATAGCTTTTCAGGCAATTTCTGCTCGATAACTTTATCGAAATAAGAGGTTGTTTCCTTTGAATTGAGTAGCGCGATGGTTTCTACCTCACCGCTATTGGTGACCACAGTACCAACGGTTAAATCGCCGCCATAACCAACGCCAGTGCCGAAGCTAATCCACTTTATGGGGTCTGCAGTATCAGTATCGGTTGAGATAATTTTAAAGAGTTGTGGTGTCACTTCGAGCAGTTGCTCTTGGTTGCTCACCACAGAGTCGAAAAATTGGGCCTGAGCATTATTGGTACGAAGTCCGCCTAAGTACCAAGCAGTAAGAAGAGCCAAAATAGAGACAACACTCACTATCTTATCAAAGGTGTTATTACGCCGCACATGTGGCTGTCGTTTGGATCGTTGTAATTTGTGCTGCTGAACGATTGTTTGTTTTTCCATTGGTATTCAAAGCCACAAGAAGGCTCTTGTGGCTTGTTCCTTCTCTGATTTACCCGATAGTCAGGTCAAGTTAAGGYTTTAGGTTTCAAAGCAATAATGACCCTAAGTAAGATAGCGCCAACGATGATGAGCCCTGTACCGACAAAGCCAAGGAAATACCAACCGGCCATGCCTTCGTTCTCTCCAAGCAAAGTGAATGCGCCTGCAATAGTGAGAATGATTGATGCCCACCAACTACCTGCGAGTGTCCATTTCCACCAATTCATGCCGAGTTGATATTGCTTTGCCCATTGGTTAGCACCAGCGAAGACCAACACTTGAAGGGCGCCCAAGGCCATCCAGAACAGTGGATCCAATATGGTTGATTGTGGAAACATTAGAAGCCCTCCCAGTTACCGTCATAATCCCAAGTTTTCTCAACCTTGAGGTAGTCTTCACTGCGCAGCCATTCCGGTGGCTGGTGGTAACCCGCAAATCGTCCACCGTTCCAGTCGCCGTGGTACGCATCTGCTTCTGGGTAATAGAAGAAGTTATGCTGCATTGCCAGTAAGGTTTTGCGCGTTAGTCCTGTTGGGTCTCGTGGATCGGTCTCTTTAACCAATGCATGGATCCAATTGTTCTTACGGGTATATGGACATACCGCGATACAGACTCGACAACCCATGGCAGTTTCAGTTGGGCCTTGGCGCCACATGGTCCAGCAACTGTCTTGGTTGAAGTCGAACTTTCGGTAGCCGCGCACGACTGTATCGGGTTTATCGGCTTTGCTGATCGAGCCGCTTGGGCATGAGTCAGCACAGATTTTACATTCTTCACAGAAGTGCTTGATCTTGGTATCGATTGGTTTATCAGATTCCATGTCCAAGTCGGTGATCACTGCAGCAAGGCGGATATTTGGCCCCAACTCAGGCGTGAGCAGAATACCATTACGAGCAGCTTCGCCCATACCCGCTTGAATCGCGAGTGGGGGGACGACAATTTCGTAATCAGAGCCCGGCCATTGAGGGCGGGCGGCATAGCCTAATTCACCCAAGAAGGCTGCCATCAAGCCAGAAGCACTCTTAGCTCGGAAATAACCGTCATAGGAGGTTGAGTAACCAATGGAAGCATACATTGGATCCCAGTTCATTGGAGTACCGAAGATGATCACGTTTTTCCAGTGTTTTGGAATACTCTCATCCCAATCAGGCATGCCACGCATGGTATTTTTGAATACAAAGCTTGGGTCTAGCTTGGTAATTCCGACAATACTCATACCGAACTTAAATGCCATCTTCTTGATGAGTTCTGATGCATGTTTGGGCGATTTAAACGGCTTAGGCTCGCGTTTTACCCATTGGAAATCGACTTCATCAGGGTGTCCGTTGGGCTTAGGAGGAAAGTTACTGCTATTGCCTTTTAAGTAAGCTGCGGAATAGGCCCAAGCGAGTGCAAACCGGTCTCGATGTTGCTCAATATTTTGTTCGTGCTTGGCTTTTTCTTCGAACGATTGGTACATATCATCCCAACGTTCAGGGTGCCGGGAATAGTATTCTTTGACCCGCTCATTGGGAATATCACGCCAGTCTCGGGTCGGCACCCAGCCATTGCCCATCTCTGAGCCTAAAGCTCGGGTGCGGTGAAACAGGAAGTCGCTCCATTCAGGGCGGACTGGTTCGCTCACCACTTCCATCGTTGGTGGTACATCCACTCGGAAGGGCTCGCGGTTGAAATACATATCTTTACCTGCTTCGGTACGACCCCAGCCGACATTGGCATCCGGGTCGCGTCCTAGCACAAAGCCGGCTCCAGCGGCCGCTCCGACAGTGGCTGTCGCAGCAGCAACACCACCGAGCTTTAAGAAGTCGCGCCGCGACGTATCGGCAACGCCTTGTTCTGTTTTCTCTCTCACGTTTGCTCCCTGTGTGTTATACCAACCTACATAAATATTTGATCAGTATTGCAAGTTAAAATCGCTGTTCTCTGCGTTAGATATTTTGTAATTAGAGCCACTAGTTACTGCAATATCTGCCTTGATAACAACGATTTTTCCAGTGCAAATTCTGGATCAACTACTTATCCAGGTTGGTATTAGTTTAATTCGACAACATCGAGGCTCAGTTTCTTGTTGATGGTATTGATGAGCTCACGATGAGTAATTTTGTAGTGGGCTGATAACTTATTAAGGTCAACCATGATTTGCTGTGCTAGCCCCCATTGCTTGCTGTGGAAATAGCAGAGAAAAAGCTGCTCGAGACACCACTCGTCATGAGGTTCAAATATTAGGAGTTGCTGTAGGTCAGGTTCCAAATCGTCATAGCGTTTGAGATCGGCTTTGATATGGGTACGGATATTAAGTACATCAAAGTTGCTAGGATTGACGCTGAGATATTGATCTAACGCCTCAAGGGCTTCTTCGAGGCGTCCCTGTTGATAGGCACAAATTCCAGCTAACCGCACCAGCTCTATGGATGAAACGTTGTTGTCGAAGGCGCGGGTGACCCAGTTATCAGCTTGGTTGTTCGATCCCAGTGCCAAGTAGCTACTGATGGCGGTGATGTAGGTTGCAATCAGCGACTGGTCTTTGGTGTAAGCGAGTTCAGCTTGCTGGGCTGCAAGCTCGAAACTACCTTCTTGGTAGTACAGGCCAGCAAGGTTCTGATACCCGCCAACGAACCCTGGATCGGTCGTGATGCTTCGTTTGAAGTTCTCTTCAGCAAGTTCACTGTTACCAAGGTATAGGTGGGTAAAGCCGAGGTGACAGTACAGTAATGGGTTGCTGGCATTAAGTGTTATCGAGTCTTCAAACATTGATTTTGCCATTTCGTAATCACCTAGCTGTTGGTACACCAAGCCACAACTGGTTTTGAATTCGTCTTCTGTTAAAAGATGTTTGTGCTTATTGATGGTCACCATCGCGAGCTGGCACATTTGTGCAGCCATGAGTGTTTCGAACAAGAATTTTAGCTGGGTAGGGTTGAGTTCTAGCTTGGCTATCTCATCACTCATGACAAAGGTAAAAGCTTCATGCTCTAACCAGTCGCCATGACTCTGCTCTTGTGTCTCGTCCAAATTCCAATTCGCGTGTTGGCGATGTTGTTTTTTGGGAAACTGTACCTGCAGGAACAGCAGACGCTCATTGAGCGGTGTTAATACGTTGGTAGGCTCAGGGAGTTGCTCAATCTGCCCCTTGATATATTGGTAAAGCTCGATCCACTTACTGCTAATCATTCGAGTGTCCTTGGTGAAAGATCAGTATCAGTATTGGGGAATCATCTTATGGTCAAAAGGTATAAATTCACCCACTTAGGGTGGAAATTATCCCTTCGTGGTTAATTATGATTTTGATCAATAAATCAAAGGGCTATTGATTGTGCTGCGTGATAATGATGAACAGGTTGGAGGTTCAATAGGGCAGGGAAGTATGAGGTAACGCGATAATGTACGAGGTGCTTAGGTGCTTAGGTGCTTAGGTTGTAGAGGGAGTGGTACTCCCTCTAGCCATGGTTAATTTAATATACGGTTAGCAGCGGTTAATCAGGCAATATTATGGCTGTGGCCACCAGCATCTTTTAGCCAGTTGTGTAGGTGGGTTTGTAAGTCACCTAACTGATCTGGGCCGATAATGGCTAAGCCCAAATCTTGTGCGCGTACCAAATCATGGTGACGCAGTGGACGGAAGCTCACCAGCATGGCGCGTGCTTGCAGCCCGCCAAGAAGATCACGAAGTGATTCCAACTTGTACAAGGTATCATCACCATCGTCACGCATGCCTTTGGTTTTACACTCAATGATATGCAGCTTATTGTTTACAACGGTAGCAACATCAAGCTCATTACGTACTTCACGATCGCCGATTTTGCGGTAAACCTGAACACCTAAAGAGTGGTCCTGAATTGTCGGCAGTTCATTCTGAATCGCACGCACAGTACTGTGAACCAAGTTTTCTAACCATTCACCATTGGCGAAGCGGCGAGCTTCTTCATGCTTGAAGGTCAGAACGCCGTTGCTATACGTCGCTAATCCGGTTTCTTCAAGGTCGTTAAGCAGCATTGCCAACTCTTTATAGCCTTGCTGTTTTTCGCTTAATGCAACATCAAGCTTTTGTTCTTTACGACAGGTTGTCGCTAAGTAGTTAAGCGTTGCAAGTCCAGGACCGAGCTCAAGTGCTGAGCCTGCCCAGCGTTGGCCTAACTCCCAAAGTTGATCGTTAAGTGATTCGGGTACAAGATTTTCCGTAAACTCTGAGCGAGCACCAAAAATGGTCAGGTAATCTTCGAGCTGAATACGATCTTCGACTTGTTGCTGTTCGCGATCTGCAGGATATAACCAGCACATCTCATCGCTGTATGGTTCGATAACATAAATTGGCCAATGATAAGTACGGAATACTTCATAGGCCGAGAGTAGGCGATGACGTAAGCCACAGCTTGAGTTAAACCATACATCAGAGTCTTGTTGTTTGAGTCGTTCAGCAAGCTCGATGACACGTTTACGAATGCAGGTGATGTTGATTGAGTCAGGGATAACAAACAGCTCAGCCTTGATATTTCGAGGCGTTAAAATGGAAGCTAAGCGTTCATATTGTTCGCGCTGCGATTCTGTTCCGATAAATATCATTTTATCGGCAGGAATGTCGTGATCGAGTAACGGGGTGATCAACCTGACAGGGTCTTGATCGATAATGCCAACGTGAGTAATCATAATAATCCTTAAGCGTTCTTATCGCTCGTGCCGGCACAAAATAGAGAAACGAAAGATGGAAGCCTGTGCTCGGTAGTCTGCTGTTGCCGCTTTTATTCATCTAAACAATATTGTTTAGTATTAAAGGTAAATACCTTTGTTCTCGTATATATATGTAGACAGTTTTCTTGGTTTTCAAGCTAATATAACTGATTAAGTTTGCGATATATTGCTTTCTTTCAATCTAACGGAACAAACTTCAACTAATGTCTGCACAATGTAAGTTATTGTCAGAATTGATACAGAAATATAACCCTATTTTGGCTGCCATCGTTCGTAAACCACCATAGTTGATACTTACTCGAAAAAAAAGATTGAAATTATCGACTTGAAAGAGACAATAACGATGAACCTTTTATATAGACACCATTATGACTGAAAAGCTCACTATTTTAGATATTGCCAAATTAGCTGGTGTAGGAAAGTCGACGGTTTCACGCGTTTTGACCAATGATCCTAAGGTGAAACCTGAAACCCGTGAGAAAGTTGAGCGGGTGATCAAAGAGTCGGGTTATGTGCCGTCAAAATCAGCGCAATCAATGCGTGGCGGTAGTGCTAAAGTGGTCGGCGTTATACTCTCCCGTCTTGATTCACCATCAGAAAATAAAGCAGTGAGTGGCATTCTCGATGTGATCTACCGTGAAGGTTATGATGCGGTGATTATGGAAAGCCAATTTTGCGCTGAGAAAACCAATGAGCACCTTGAGGTGTTGAAAAAACGCCATGTCGATGGGGTTATTGTGTTTGGTTTTTCTGGTTGTGATCTTAGTTCAATTGAAGCTCTAGGCAATAAAGCGGTCGTGATTGCGGTTGATACCGACACCATTTCGTCGGTTGATTATGATCATAAGGGGTTGATTGAGTTAGCAATGCAGCAGCTGGTGGATCAGGGAAATCGCGCAATCAGTTATATTGGTGTTGACCCAAGTGATAAAACCACGGGTTTGATGCGTTTAAATGCCTATAAAGAACGTTGTGAAGTTTTAGGTATTCAGCCTTATTACCAAACAGGGCAACTGAGCTACGACAGTGCTTATCAAATTACCGATGATGTTCTGACTCCAGAGACCCAAGCTATCGTGTGTGCCAGTGATACCTTAGCGATGGGCGTTGCTAAGCGATTGCAGGACTTGGGGCGCACTGATATCAAAATCTCAGGGGTGGGAGCGACTGATCTGCTGTCTTTTATTTTCCCGAATACATTCAGTATTGATCCTGGCTATTATCAGGCAGGCTCTGCCTCGGCCCAACTATTGATAAAGCAATTAGCTGGACAAGAATCGGTGACACATTTGATCCAACAACCGACCTCGTAATAGGGTAGATCCTCTCTTTATCACGCACAAATTGGTGCCTATTCGCACCAATTTGATTATCTTCATAAGTTCGCTAAGTATAATTAAGTTGTGAGCTACCTCTCGTGATGGGAATGTTCCCATTTTAATGCGGGTAAATTTTTGGGATTATTGCATTATCAATTGGGAACATTCCCACTGGCGATTCATACAATATTCCTATTTTAATAACAATGGACTTCGGCATGAGTAAGATTAACCAACAGCAAGTTGACCGTTTGGTTGAGCTGATCGGTGGCAGCGAGAACATCGCAAGCGTTAGCCACTGCCTAACACGTTTACGCTTTGTTCTGGTAGATACTGAGAAAGCTGATATTAAAGCAATTGAAGCTATTTCAATGGTGAAAGGGTGTTTCACCAACGCAGGACAGTTTCAGGTCGTTATTGGTACTGAGGTCGATCAGGTTTATAAGATGCTAACGGCATCGACTGGTACTGCGACTGCAAGCAAAGAAGATGCGAAAGTGGCTGCTCGCCAGAATATGAGCTGGTTGGAGCGCGGTATTTCGCATTTGGCAGAAATCTTTGTTCCTTTGCTACCCGCGATTATTACTGGCGGTTTGATTCTTGGTTTCCGTAACGTCATTGGTGACATCCGAATGTTTGATGGCCAAACATTAACGGAGATCAGCCAGTTCTGGGCAACAGTACACTCTTTCCTATGGCTGATTGGCGAAGCTATCTTTTTCTTCCTGCCTGTTGGGGTATGTTGGTCTACGGTGAAGAAGCTCGATGGTACGCCCATTCTGGGTATCGTGTTGGGTGTGACGTTGGTGTCGCCGCAATTAATGAATGCATACCTGATTGGTCAGCAAGTTCCCGAAACATGGGACTTTGGCTTGTTTGTTATCGAGAAGGTTGGTTATCAAGCGCAAGTGATCCCCGCCATGTTGGCAGGCGTCGCGTTGGCACTGATTGAAACTAACTTGAAGAAAATCATTCCAGCTTACTTGTATCTTGTGATTGTACCGTTTGTTTCTATCATTATTTCTGTAGTACTGGCTCACGCTTTTATCGGCCCGTTTGGTCGTATGGTTGGTAACGGTGTTGGCTATGCCGCGCAAGCTGCTATGACTGGGGATTTTGCGATACTCGGTGCGATGGTGTTTGGCTTCCTCTATGCCCCACTTGTTATCACAGGTATTCACCACACTACCAATGCCGTTGACTTGCAGTTGATGCAATCGATGGGCGGCACCCCAATTTGGCCTTTAATTGCACTTTCTAATATCGCTCAGGCTTCTGCTGTTGTTGCCATTATCATTATCAGTAAAAAAGAAAATGAGCGTGAAATTTCAGTACCAGCAGCAATTTCTGCCTATCTCGGTGTTACTGAGCCTGCCATGTACGGCATTAACCTGAAATATAAATTCCCAATGCTCAGCGCAATGATCGGTTCTGGTTTGGCTGCGGCTATCTGTGGTAGCGCAGGTGTGATGGCGAACGGCATTGGGGTTGGTGGTTTGCCGGGTATCTTATCAATTCAGCCGCAATATTGGTTGATTTTCCTTGTCGCGATGGCTGTCGCAATTGTGGTTCCGATTGCACTGACTCTGTTCATGTATAAGCGCGCTGAGGCAAAAGGTGAGCTAACAGAAGCAACAGCGTAACAACGTTTTACTATAGCCAGCAGCTTGCTGGCTAATTTACTGATTCAAATTTTAAGTGTGCAGGTTTATATGATGAAAGAGCAACTTGAATGGTGGCGTACCGCGACTATTTATCAGATTTACCCTAAAAGCTTTTGTGATAGTAGTAACAAAGGCACGGGCGACATAAAAGGGATTATTTCGAAGCTCGATTATCTGCAATTACTGGGTGTTGAGGCCATTTGGCTAACACCCGTGTATCAATCACCAATGATCGATAATGGTTACGATATTTCTGATTATTACGCCATTAACCCGCAGTTTGGCAGCATGGCTGATTTTGATGAGTTACTGGAAAAAGCACATCAGAAGGGCATCAAAATTGTCATGGATATAGTGGTTAACCATACCTCTACTGAGCATGCTTGGTTCCAGTCGGCATTGGGGGACAAAAATAGCCCATACCGCGATTACTATATATGGAAAGATCCAGTTGATGGCTGCGAACCAACCA
This sequence comes from Photobacterium makurazakiensis, assembly GCF_050336715.1. Taxonomy (NCBI): domain Bacteria; kingdom Pseudomonadati; phylum Pseudomonadota; class Gammaproteobacteria; order Vibrionales; family Vibrionaceae; genus Photobacterium; species Photobacterium makurazakiensis. The sequence continues at coordinate 49,058 of NZ_JAKJSJ010000009.1, read as the reverse complement.
ACTGGCAGTCAAAATTTGGTGGAAATGCATGGGAGTTGGATGAAGAAACTGGCCAATACTTCCTGCACCTTTTTGCCAAAGAGCAGGCAGACCTGAATTGGGAAAACCCAAAAGTACGAGAAGAAGTTAAAGACGTGATCAGCTTCTGGGCTGAAAAAGGCGTGGATGGCTTCCGCTTGGATGTGATCAACCTGATCTCCAAGCAGCAAGACTTCCTTAATGATGATATTGGCGATGGCCGCCGTTTCTATACTGATGGTCCGCGAGTTCATGAGTACCTTCAAGAGATCAGTGAAGCAGTGTTCCAAAAATACGGATCGGTGACCGTGGGTGAAATGTCATCGACCACCCTTGAACATTGCCAGCGGTATTCCTCGAAAGATGGTAAAGAACTTTCGATGGTCTTCAACTTCCACCACTTAAAGGCTGATTACCCGAATGGTGAAAAGTGGACCAAAGCACCATTTGATTTTCATCAGCTGAAAAGTATTTTCAATCATTGGCAAACGGGCTTGAACGGTAATGGTTGGGGGGCACTATTTTGGTGTAACCACGATCAGCCACGGGTTGTGAGCCGTTTGGGCGATGATAAAAATTACCGCGTCGAGTCGGCAAAAATGCTAGGGGCATCAGTACATATGATGCAGGGGACGCCATATATTTTCCAAGGGGAAGAGATAGGCATGACCAACCCAGCTTACACTTCTATTCATCAATACCGAGATGTAGAAAGTACGAACATGTATGACATCATGGTGAATGAACAGGGTGTATCAGAACAAGATATGTTGGCGATTTTGGCGCAGAAATCGCGTGATAACGCCCGTACGCCAATGCAATGGGATAGCAGCCAATACGCTGGTTTTTCAACAGCCCAACCGTGGCTTGAAGTGGCAGCAAATTACCCTGAGCTTAATGCCAAAGTGGCAGTGGCTGATGAGAACTCAGTATTCCATTTCTATCGCCAGCTGATTCAGTTACGTAAAGATATTGCAGTGATCACCGATGGTGATTATACGGATTTGATGCCTGAGCACGATCGCATTTTTTGCTACAAGCGTGAGTCTGAAAGCCAGATATTATTATGTATAAATAACTACTACGGTGAAGGCGTTAACTGTGAATTGCCTTCTGAACTTGATGTGTCCAGCGGAGTTTGCCTATTGTCTAACTATCCGAGTTCGATGGCTGTGACCCAAAGTAACCTGTTTAACATGAAGCCTTACGAGACAAGAATTATTGTCATTACTAAGTAGCATGAACGCTAATGAAAAGGCGCCGTTTGGCGCTTTTTTATTAACTAAATTACACGGGGAAAGCTCATGATGCCATCGCCATATAACCTGGTGGCGGCGCAGTGGTGGCTGCCTTTTTAAGGTGATAATATTCATTGATACGAGCATGGGCCTTTTCAACTTTTCCAGACAATGGGCGCGCTGCAGGATAGGGACGGTCACCCCAATAGAACTGATAGAAGGTTTCAAAGCTGCGAGCTATTCGATTGGGAGTCGACTCGCGAAGGCAGCTTTCGATCACTTTCCAAGCGGAGCCGTTAGGCGTTAAGTTAGGTTTAACCTTAGTAAAATATGCAGCTATCCACCGACCTCGATCGAGTGGTTTATTCAGATATATTCCAATGGCTGTATGGGATAATATGTTCATTAGCTCATCTGCATTGGTATTGAGTTCTTGTTGAGTTTCTAAAATATATTTCAAAGGAGTCATTATCCATCCTCTCACTTTATCTTCATTAAAGAAGACATACCTTATTGGTCATGATTAACATATATTGAAAGCTGATTTTTAATTCTGGTTTGTATATTTATAATTATCCTCATAACTATATTAAAGAATAGTGAGTGGTTAATATGCTATAACGACTTTCTCGGAAACGATAAATGTTTATATGAACTTTTATATAAGTATTACTGCTTTCATCACTACATGAGAGTATTCGTTCACCTCAATTTCAGATGGCATCTTTTTCGTTTCTTTTTTGATAAGAGAGATCTTAAAGTCTTTAATATCAGGGTAATGCGTTTTTAACGACATTCTGGTTATGTCACTGGCTCTAAGCGGATGGTCGGAGGAATAATGAAAGTTGCTATTTGCCATTTTCACCTGGAAATTAAACGTTTCTAGATTACGCGAAGCTTGAATAGAGACATCAATAAAAGCAGGGAAGTAATAGGCGTAGACAGTTAATTCTGTATGAGTGCCAGATTGTTCTCTTACTTGGATGTCTCTTATTTCGACTGACCCTTTTGTTGCAATATCATTAGACACCAATAACTCTTCTACAGCGCCTGCGCGAGATTTTGAAAAATCGGTAACAAGCTTGTAATTTCTGCTATCTATACAGGTGGAATAGAGTACTGAGTTTTCTGACTCAAATACTTTTACGACTGTTGATTCCATTGTTTCTTCTCATACATGGTGATTTAAACGCTATACAGCGAGCCTATTGAGAGGAAGAAGTCAGCCTTCTGAACCTTGTTTATTAATACGAGTTTCAAAGTAGCATGATTCTTGGAGGTAAGATGTTCATTTTTTTATAACACTATATTTAGAATAACTAACGTGAACAATAGTGTTATTTATGCATCAAGAAGAAAGGAGTATTTGGTCTGATATAGCGTTAGTGGTCATGTATAGAAGTAATATTTTCAAAGGTAAAACTGACTATGGAACGGAACAGTCAGTTTTACCTTTTTAGGAGATTGCTCTTGGGGGACGAATAATGGCCTAGACGGTTGGTACTTGCGAAGCCAATAGCCAAATAGCCAATACAAAGAAGATCAGGCCCATGAATTTGTGCTGATTAGTACGGAACTTCTCGTTTTTCAGCAGGGGCTGGCCGAGGCTGCCTATCATGGTAACTAAGAAAAGGTTGAATAGCAGGCCAAGTACATTCAGCAGTAGGCCAAGTACAAGCATTTGCTCACCTGAGGTTGCCGTTGTTTGAGTTGATACAAACTGGGGCAAAAATAGTACAAAGAAAATCAGTGCTTTCGGGTTTAGCAAATTACTGATCACCGCACGGCGGTATAGCGTGGTTGCAATACTTTTGCTTTCTTCAACATCAGGCGCATCAGATGGTTGGGTACGCATACAATCCCAACCCATCTTTAGTAGGTAAGCACCGCCGAGTACACGTAATACTTGCAATGCAATTGGGTTCATGGCGATCAATGCTGAGACTCCCATCGCAGCAAGCAATGTTAAGATAATGCCAGAGGTTGCATTACCAAGGCTTGCAAACACGCCGACCTTTTTACCATAGCTAAGGCTAGAGCTGACAATCAACAACATGTCTGGGCCTGGGATCAGTAAAAGGGCAACAACGGCGGTTAAATATACAGGGAGAATAGTTAGATCGATCATCACAATAAGCTGGTTGATTTACAAGGAGCTGGATTCTAGCGGTAAATGCAGGGTAAATGAACTGTTTTGCTGTGATTGGGTGGAATTTGATTCCGTCCTTATCATAAACTATGGTTTGGTGTTCTGATGTTGTGTATTACTTAATCAGCCATGGTTAAATGTTAAATTAGATGTCGTCATTTATTACAATCATCCAACAGTGACTTAAACAGGTTGGTACTAAAGCCGAAAGCGAAAAATGCTACAATAGGTCATATCCCATTTTCTCGATAGCCTGACGATTTCTATCGGTACCCATATTCTAAAATCTTATTATTTGCTAGAGAAACAAAATGATTAGCTGGCTACATGCACCTGAAAACCCATTGATTGCTAAATATATAGAGTGCTATTGGTTTTTAGAGCGAACACCTGACAACGATGGTTCACAATACCCTAAGTTGAACCCCGATCCCTGTGCACATTTAATCATTGCCCCTGAGGTGCAAGATTATCATTACGCATTATCGGATAGTACTCAGCAAGGGCAAGGTAGCCATTGGCTATGTCCACATAGCCAGACTTATCAGATGGATCATTCAAAGCCGGTTGTGATTTTAGGGATTAAGTTTCATCCCGGTGCATTATATGCGCTAGGCATTTCTGCTACGCAGCCAGCTTGTGATCAAGTCTATGATCTTGTATTGAGTGATTTATTTGATGATGAATTATTCAATAGCGAAAAATTATTTACGAATGCTCGTACAAACCCAGTACTGTGCCAAACTCAGCTAGAGCACTACTTGATCCCGCTGCTTGAACAGGCTAAACCAGATAGGCACAGTGAACTTGTTCATCAGGCGCTGCCATTATTAAATGATACTCCCATCTCCCAGCTCGGAGACTTGCTGCATTGTTCGCAACGTACCTTAGAACGTAGTTTCCTGCGGGTAACAGGTATCACCCTCAAACAGTGTCAGTCGATGAACAAGTTAGATGCATTACTGACGTCGTTGTATCAGCAAGAGGCAAAGGACATTGACTGGACGAATGTCGCGCTTGAATTTGGTTTCAGTGATCAACCGCATCTTATTCGGTATCTTAAAAGCAGTATCGGGGTAACACCCAAGCAATATGCCAAGCAGCGTGATTTGGTCGTAGATGTCTACGGAGGCGTAGAGTCGATTTGATATTGTCGTTTTTGTTCAATCTTATTGATTTCGATGTCACTAATATCTGCTTTTATAACGAGGGCGGCACACTAGCACCGCTCAACGATAATGAATGAAAGTAGAGCACAATGAATAAAGTAATTAGACAATATCAAGCAAACGACTTAACAGATTTACTCGACGCATGGGAAAGTGCATCAAGAGTTGCGCACCCCTTTATGACGGAGGCTTTTTTTGAACAAGAACGCCATAACATTCCGAACCTCTATATTCCGAATGCTGACACTTGGGTGGCCGTTGCTGAGGGTAAAGTTGTCGGGTTTATCGCGTTAATTGGTAATGAGGTCGGCGGTATTTTTGTTGACCCAAGCCTACATGGTAGCGGTTTAGGTAAAGCCTTGATGAATAAAGCACAATCGCTACACGGTAATTTAGTCGTACAAGTATTTAAAGAGAACAGTATTGGTCGCCATTTCTATGATCGCTATGGTTTCGAGTTTGTCGAAGAAAGCATCTGGGAAGAGACGGGTGATACTTTGTTAAAGTTAGCTTTCACTGCTAAATAAAAGAAGCCTTCCTGTGGTTAACGAGGAAGGCTTTTGTTTAACTTTTTTTATTTAACCCTGCTTATTTAACCAAAGTCACCCGAGATATAGCGGCGAGTACGGTCATTATCAGGCGAGTTGAAAATCTTGTTGGTTTTACCAAATTCTTGTAGCTCACCGAGGTACATAAATCCGGTGTAATCAGAAATTCGCATCGCTTGTTGCATATTGTGAGTCACGATCACGATGGTGAATTTTTCTCTTAACTCAGTAATTAAGGTTTCGATTGCTGCCGTTGCAATTGGATCAAGCGCTGACGTTGGTTCATCCATTAATATCACTTCTGGCTCTAGTGCAATCGTACGTGCAATGCATAAACGCTGCTGCTGACCACCAGATAGGCCATTCGCATCGGCATTTAGCTTATCTTTGACTTCTTCCCATAGGTGAGCGCGCTTTAGCGCCGATTCGATACGGCCTTTGATCTCCGCTTTAGAGAATGTCCCCTGTACTTTTAGACCAAACGCCATATTGTCATAAATTGACATGGGAAAAGGCGTGGGCTTCTGAAAGACCATACCGACTTTAGAGCGAAGCTCATTCACATCAGTATTAGAGAAAATACTCTTTCCATCGAGCAGTATTTCACCCTTGGCATGTTGCTTGCCATAAAGATCATAAATTCGGTTCATGGTACGAAGTAATGTTGACTTACCACAACCAGAAGGGCCAATTAAAGCGGTTACCCGATTCTTGTAAATAGGCATGGATACAGATTTCAATGCTGCCTCCCCGCCTTTTTGGTAGTAGAAATCTAGCGCTTGGATTTCCATGCGATGAGTTGGGCTTGCCGCCACGTCAGTCGTTACGGTATCCATGGCATCTGTGTTCATCGACATACCGTTAATTGTTGCGTTATCGAATGTTTGTACTGTTGCCGTGTTCATGATTTTCTAGCTCTCAATAGTTGCGGCAACGTGGTCGCCAATACGTTAACAATCAAAATAAAGGTGGTAATGATCAGTGCACCCGCCCAAGCGAGCTCTTGCCATGAGGTATATGGGCTCATCGCAAACTGATAAATCGTTACTGGTAGGTTCGCCATTGGCTTACTTAAGTCAGTTGTCATGAAACTACTGTTTAATGCTGTAAAGAGTAGTGGTGCTGTTTCACCAGAAATGCGCGCAACAGAAAGTAAGATCGCAGTGATAATCCCTGGCGCAGCAGCGCGATAGCTTAGTTGAGTAATGACTCGCCATTTTGGCGCTCCCATACCGCTACCCGCTTCTTTTAGCGTTGGCGGTACGAGGCGTAGCATTTCTTCGGTGGACGCCACAATTACAGGCAGTGCCAGTACGGCTAAAGCTATCGCACCTGCCCAGCCTGAATAGCCACCAGTTGGCACCACAATGATTGCGTAAACGAACAAGCCCACCAGAATAGAAGGTGCACTCATTAACATCCCATTCAAGAATCGTAGTGTTTCTGCAGTCTTGTTGTTGTCATCGGCTTCAGCAAGCCAGGTTCCTGCAAGCACGCCGACAGGAGCGGCAATTAATATGCCTAGTGCGGTGAGCTTCAAACTGCCATAGATAGCATTTTTTAAACCGCCTTCGCTACCAGGCCCCGGTGTGATTTCGGTGAAAACCGCAAGGCTCATACCCTTGATACCTTCACCCACTAATGTGTAAAGAATCGATGCAAGCACAAACACCCCAAATCCAGCTGACAGGGTGCAGAATGATAGGAACAGGTAGTTCTTTATTTTTCTGGTATTCATGAGGACTTCCTCAGCAGGCGACGAGCAAAGCCCATCACAAAGAAAGTAATAATAAATAACACGACGCCGAGGCCAATTAGCGAAGCGATGTGCATAGGATTTGTAGCTTCATTGAACTGTTGAGCAATGGTTGATGAAATCGAGCTAGCCGGCATAAAGAACGACATTTCGATACGGCTTGCACCACCAATAACGAATGCAACTGCCATTGTTTCACCCAGCGCACGCCCTAAGCCTAAAATACCAGCACTTACTGTGGCATTTTTTACTTTAGGTAGCAGTACTTTGGTAATGACTTCAAATGGTGTTGCCCCTGTACCATAAGCGGCTTCACGCAGTACATTGGGTACTGACTTTAGGGCATCGCGGGTCAATGACGTCATGATTGGTAAGATCATGAAAGAAAGAATGATCCCGGCACTTAGTAAGCCGATTCCAATTGGTGGACCATTGAACCAAGTGCCAATCAGAGGTATACCGGTTAAATGCATACCTGCCCACATTTGGAAACCTTCTGAGAACCAAGGTACGAACACAAATAGGCCCCACATGCCATAGATAATACTTGGGATGGCAGCCAATAATTCAATAGCCTTACTGACAGGAGTACTGACCCATGTTGGTGTCAATTCAGCAAGGAATATAGCCGTACCTAATGCGATAGGTGCAGCAATGGTAATAGCGATTAATGAGGTGACAAGTGTACCGTAGATAGCAGCGGCAGCACCAAACTCACCATTAATAGGATCCCAGATATTGCGAAATACAAAGCCTGGACCGAATTCTTTGAATGCAGGCCAACCGCCTTCAACCAGAGAAAGAACAATACCGGCAAGGGTAATGAAAATAAGTAAAGCACTGGTGAAACTCAGCTTATTGAAAACTGAATCGCCATTTACTTTATGTTTAAAAGTTAGTGTTGTCATAATGGTAGTTCACAGCCCCTACGCTTAGTAGAGGCTTAATTAAAGTCACTGTGTGGTTTCAATTAGTTGGACTTATTTCGTAACGATTGACTGACCGTTTGATTTAAGGCCTTCTTTCCAAGTTTCGTTAACCATGCTCACCACTTTTTGTGGCATAGGGATGTAGTCAAGTTCAACTGCATACTCACCTTGGGTGTAGCTCCACTCAAAGAAATCGATAATTTTCTGTGCCTTGTCTGCATCAGCTTGGTCTTCGTGCATCAGAATGAAAGTAGCAGCAGTCATCGGCCAAGAATCGGCACCTGGTTGATTGTTCAGTAGTAAGTGGTAACCCGGAGCATTTTCCCAATCTGCGTTAGCAGCTGCTGATTGGAACGTATCCATTGTTGGCATCAAGTATTTGCCTTCGCTACTTTCCATTTGCGTATAAGCAAGGTCATTTTGTTTCGCAAAGGCATACTCAACATAACCAATCGCACCACGGGTACGGTCTACAAAGTTCGCCACACCAGCATTGCCGTTACCGCCAATCGTTGTCGCTTTGCGAGGCCAAGTTATGTCTTTACCGACACCGATGCTTTTGCTCCATTCTGGGCTTACTTGGTCGAGGTATTCGGTAAAGTTGAATGTTGTGCCTGAGCCGTCAGAGCGGTGTACAACATAAATGGGTTGGCTAGGCAGATCTAAACCTTCGTTTAGCGCAGCAATTGCAGCATCATCCCATGACTTGATGTTGCCAAGGTAGATATCAGCCAGCACCTCACCCGTCAGTTTCATGTCACCAGCATCGATGCCTGGTAGATTGATAACAGGAACGATTGCGCCCATTACCATTGGAAATTGCAGCATTTTTTCTTTTGTCAGCTCTTCGATAGTTAAAGGTGCATCTGTTGCACCAAAATCAACGGTTTTTGCTGTGATTTGACGAATACCACCACCAGAGCCAATAGCCTGATAGTTAATTTGAATGCCCGTTTCTTTGTGATATTGCTCAGCCCATTTTGCATAGATTGGGTGAGGGAATGTCGCACCAGCGCCATTGATTGTAGTGTTGGCAGAAGCACCAAAAGAGGTGGCAATCAGTACAGATGTGACAAGAGCTGACTTGATTAAATTCACGATATATCTCCGATATCATAACCATAAAGATGGGCTATTCGAGGTGTTGCGCGTATCCTCGAATAGCCCAATTTAGTTTTGCGTTCAAACAAACTAAGGATTTGAAATAAATTCAAACCGTCAACTGGTGTTGGCCAATCAACGATTCGGAGATTAGAAATTTAATGTGACAAAAATATTAAAGAAATACGAAAAGGGCATATGTGTGAATAACAATTATATTAATCAATATTCACTTGATAATAAAACTTCACGGAATGGTACATTATTCTCGTTGCTGGTATTAATTAACTCCATTAGACTTAGCTCATGAATATGCTTATTACTTTTAATATATACCTCGTTTACGGATTGGCTTTTTTTGCTATATTTTTTGCGATCCTTTTTCAAGATTTAAGCAAAAGCCGGATACGAATTGCTGAGGCACTTCCAATACTTGCAGTTTTTGGCTTGATCCATGGCTTGCATGAATGGTCTGAATTGTATCTCGAAATTTATGAGCATGAATATCGGTTAACAACAGCGCTTCATACCTTCCAAGTGTTCAAGCTGTGGCTTTCCTATATTGCTCTCGGTGCTTTTGCGTGGAAAATGCTCGATATTACGCGCTGGCATTATGTGCTGTGGGTTAAGCGGGTGGCTGTAGTTGTTATTTTGATGTTTGTAGTCAGTTTAATTATGCGTTATGGGCATTATGATTACACTGCGTATTTAAGTAATACTGCCAACCAAATTCGTTGGATTTTCGGCCTAGGCGCAGGCGTTTTGTCGGGGGTTGCAATATATAGCTACGCCAATGAATTAGAGACCGAAGGGCATGGCGCCTCGCTGCCGTTTAAAATGACGGGGGTCGCGTTAATCTGTTACGGATTCAGTGCTGGCGTATTGCTAGTTGACCTTGGATTATGGGTACTGTTCGTACGTACACTGTGTGCTATCGCGATATTGGTCTCTTTATGGTATGCATTGCGTATATTTGATCAAGAACGGAATAGTCAAATTGAATCAACATTGCATCAATCATTGCAAGATGCCAAATTGAAAGAACTTGGTGAACTAACATCAGCGGTTGCTCATGAAATCAAAACACCGTTGAGCAGTGCAATGATGAGCTGTGATTTACTCGAACATCATTTACCAGAAAACGAGCTGCATCAACGCCAATTAGATCGTATTCGTTATGGGCTTGAGCGAGCCGCAGAGATTAGTCATGAGGTGCTAAACTATGCTCATCATCGGCCAATTAAACGTGACGACGTGAAACTGTCTTCAGTCATAAAATCAGCTGTTTCACTCAACCAATATCGATTAGAGTCATTTACACTTACCGAAGCACTCGATGATAACTTGCATGTATCAGGTGACGCTGGCTTATTAGAGGAAGTTTTTACGAACCTTTTAGCGAATGCAATTGATGCATGTGCGCAAGAGCAGAGCATTAGCATCACAAGTTACCAAGATAAACTAAACGCCATTATTGCGATATCAGACAGTGGTTGTGGTATCACAGAGGATGTCATTGAAAAAGCGACAAAACCATTTTTCACCACCAAACCAAAAGGGGAGGGAACGGGAATGGGGCTCGCTATCGCTAAACAAATTGTGTTACAGCATAGCGGTGAATTAGTACTCTATAACACAGAGCAAGGGCTTACCGTTGAAGTTAGAATACCAAGGAAAATGTCATGACGTTGAAACTCCTTCTTGCTGAAGATGATCAGCAGCTACGCGAGGTACTTGTTGAAGCCTTATCATTAGAGTCTTTCGAAGTGACGGCTTGTACGAGTGCAGAAGATGCACTTGATGCTGCGGCGAATCAGCATTTTGATCTCGCACTATTTGATGTTGTTATGTCGGGTATGACGGGTATTGAAGCTCTTACAACGCTTAGACGCCTTCATCCGAATATTGGCATTATTATCACCACTGCGTTTGCAACCGTGGATGTGGCTGTCGATGCCATGAAAAAAGGCGCGGACGAGTTTTTAACTAAGCCATTTAATCTTGCTGCACTGTCTGTCACTCTAATGCGGGTACATGCGGAGCGTTCTCCGAAATCGGTCTTGGATGAGCGTAATAATGACCTTATTTTTAGTGCCTTGTCGAACCCTATTCGACGCTCTGTGGTGAAGCAGCTAAAAATCCATCGTAAGATGAAGTTCATGGATTTATGCCGAGTTGTGGGTATAGAAGATCATACCAAGTTTAACTTTCACTTACGGCAGTTAGTTAACAGTGGCTTGGTTAGTAAAGGAGAAGGTCGAGTTTACTCGCTAACTGACACGGGGTTACAAGTACATTCCGGTATGTTGCAATAGATTTTATTTATTTCTAATGTTCTTATTAATCTTACATATCTAATCATTACACGATATATAAAGTAAAATTGCCGATTTCAGAGAGCTTGATATCGGCATTTATTCACATTCTCTTACGTTTGACTGGGTGCGGAAAAACGATCTGATAAGTTTATTTATCGGAATTACAATAAATGCGATGAGGATATTTATCTGGATTTTTTATTTAAAACTTAACCAGTTGAAAGTGTCGAATATAAAGCTGCCTATTGATGGTTATGTATAATTAAGTTCTATCTGAAATGGAATTTGATTATTGTCAATCATGWTATAGACGATAAGAAATTAAAATAACACCTAAGAGTTAAATTTATTAATTAGCCATTTTTAATAACCTTAGGAAGTAAAATATGAAGGTATCTGTACCGACCGAGCATTTTAGTACAGGGAGCAAGGTAATGCACATTGTGTCAGCTATAGCGTTTATAGTTGCCATGATCATCATGTTGTTTGAACCTATCCCTGATTCATTCAGTTTCAACCTTCACCAATCGCTGGGTATGTTGGTACTTGTTCTTTTTGTTGCACGTATAGCGTGGATTAACTGGGTTGGCCAGCCACCTACACAAGGAACACAGGTACAAAAATTCATTGCTCATTCCGCTCACCTTGCCATGTACGCTATTTCACTTGGAATGCCATTATCAGGCTTATTGATCACCTTAGCGAAGGCTAAAGATACGGTTGTCTTCGGGATGTTTACCATTCCTGGTTTTGCAGAAAGAAATTCAGGGCTTATTGAATTCGCATATCAAATTCACTCATTTTTAGAAATCTTCTGTTATTTACTGGTTGCTATGCACTGTGTCGGCACTATTTATCACCAAGTTGCTTTGAAAGACGGAACACTGGCTCGAATGATGGGAGTGAACAAGAATGCTTAAGACTATTACAATGAAAAAAAGTGTTGTTTTAGCACTTCTATCTGGCGTTGCGATGAATGCTCACGCATATAACATGAGCAATGAAACCGTTGAGTCAGATATTGAGTGGGATAATATTCCAGTTATTGAAAAGACAATGTTTTTCCCTGGTTTAATTACCTATGACTGGATTAACTCGCCAGAGCATAAAGGCACGCAACGTCCAGACTTTGAATCAAAAACCTGTACCAGCTGCCATAGCGGTGAAGAAAAAGGCTTGGGTGAGCAACTCATCAAGCATGACCGTCTGGATAAAATGGCGGGTAAACCGGGGTCGTTGGATGTTGATTTCCAGTTTGCTAATGACGACGAGCATCTTTATGTTAAAGCAACGTGGGAAACTCAATCACCTTACCCTGCGCGCTTGCATGACACCTTATTATTTGAAGGTGGTAAATGGACCATTATTGGTGGCGACCGTGGTAAAAACCCGTATACCCCAATTTATGAAGACCGCTTCTCTATCATGATTGATGATGGCAGCGTTGATGAGTTTGCCCAGCAAGGTTGCTGGATGTCATGTCACCGTGGTATGCGTGATATCGGTCAGGCAACAATGCGTGATGTACAAGCGCTTGACGTGATTGGTTTTGAGGGGCTTGATCAGAAAGACATCCGCAAATACCTACCAGATACGCGCACAGAGCGTTACGGCGTAAACTGGGACAAGCTGAAAACCCGCGAAGAAATCGACCAGCTGAAGAAAGACGGTAAGTTTGTTGATCTTATGCAGTGGCGTTCGACTCGCTCAGCACCAACCAATAGTGCTGATGATGGCTATGTATTGGAATACCGCTTAAGCGATGCAGGTAAAACCGTATTTACCTGGAACTTCGATAGAAAAGCTGGCGTACCTAAATATATGTACGATAAGTCGGTGACGGGTTTCTACGCACTAAACAAAGAAGACTTTAATGACCTAAACAAAAATATTGCACTAATCGAAGGCGTGAATACTATGCCATACGATGCAAGCAAAATTAAAGAAGGTCAGTACTTACAAGGTCGTTTAAACCGTGAGGGCGGTGGTTCTGCGGGTGATAACAATGAAATTCACTCTGAATGGAAAGACGGTAAATACACGCTTATCTTTAAGCGTAAGCTAGATACCGGTAGCCCAGAAGATGACAAAATTATGGAAGTGGGCGGTACTTATGACTTCAACATTGCGATTCACGATGGTGAAACCACTACGCGTTTCCACTATGTGACCTTCCCGTTTACTGTGGGTATCGGTGATGGTGCAGAAGGTGATGTAGTCAGCCAAACGCTGAAGTAACGATAATTAAATGACTCACTGAACTTGTTAGTATTAAGATAAATCCCTCGAATTTTTCGGGGGATTTTCTTATTGTAAGTAGACACTGGCGAGCTTCAGAACGTAACCCTCAAAAATGCGTCGCAATAAAGTATTTTAAATTATATTTTGTTAGCCCTTCTTGCTGATGTTTTTATAGCGCAAATATAATCTATTGAATTATAAGGTCAAAAAAATGGCATTTATTTTGCTATGTTCAGGTTGTGGTAAACCTAAATAATATGAATAAAGGAACGAGCATAATGTTGAAGTTGAAAGTAGCAGTATTAGCAGCCAGCCTTACATTTGCAGCTCAGTCACAAGCTGATGTATTAGAACTCGCCTTAGTACTTGATGGTTCAGGGAGCATAAGTACATCAGACTATGAACTACAGTTACAGGGTTATAGAGATATCATCGCAAGTGGCTCGTTTTGGAGCGATTATGTTGAAAATAGCATTTATGATAGCGTACATTTAGCGACGTGGCAGTTTTCCGGTACCGTTGTATCAGAAATTGGTTGGACAGAAATAACTTCAAATGCTGTAGCGGATACCTTTGGTAATCAATTTAATACAACGGATATGGCTCAACTTAATAGTTCTACAAATACGAGTCTTGCGATTGATACAGTGGTTGCCTCATTAATCGGTAATGGGATCGGTGGTACTGGAAGTGATAATATGATCATCGATATTTCAACTGACGGTAACCCAAACACGGGCGGTGGCTCAGCTGGTGCAATTGCAGCGGCGGATAATGCGCGAGCAGCAGATGTCACCATTAATGCCATAGGGGTAGGTAGTGGTATCGGCAGTACATTTTTAGAAGGGTTAGTTGGTATTGACCCGATTGCTACACCGCAAGGCTTCTTTTTAACGGCTTCAAATTTTTCCGAGTTTGGTAGTACGCTTGAGACTAAACTAGACCAAGAGGTTCGCGGTGGAGGTCCTCAAGCTGAAGTGCCAGAGCCAGCGTCGTTAGCACTACTTTCTATCGGGTTATTAGGTCTACGTTTTCGTCAGAATAAAAAGCAAGCTTAATGTAAGCCATCACAGTATCTATTTGAGGTATAAATTTGATCCCCCGATTATATCGGGGGATTTTTTTGTCTAAATTTGGCTTATACCAACCTACACAAGTACTTGATCAGTCTTACTGGTTAAAACCGTTGTTCTTTACGTTAGAGATTTTGTAATTAGAACCACTAGTTACTGCAATCTCTGCCTTGATAACAACAATTTTTACTGTGTAATATTTAGATCAATTACTTATCCAGATTGGTATTACACTTTTAATCAGTACAGGTAAGACATGAAATAAGGGGATAGGAAACGATGCCGGAGAAAAAACAATATAACGCAGATCACGATAAGGACAAGCAGACGTATTTTGTCGAGTTGGAAACAGGCCACTATGCAGAGGTTAATTATCAAGCTGATGGTAATGTGCTGACGCTCAATCGCTCTTATGTACCTGAAACGTTGCGAGGGAAAGGCTATGCGGGCGTTATGATGGAAGCCGTTTTACAAGTGATAGAGCGAGAGGGGTATAAGGTTATTCCGACTTGCAGCTACATAGTTTATTACCTTGAGCGTCACGAAGAATGGCAGCATTTAATGCAGCGTTAATTATTAATTCAATGCATAATATCAGTCCACATAGTCACCATTTATTATGGTGAGCTTTATTTGTTATTTCACAATCAGTAGGACTACGGAATGGATGTTCAGCGCATAAACCCAACGGCTCGTTGGTCAGATGTCACGATTTTTAATGGTATGGCGCATTTTGTTGAAGTTGCAGAAGCTGATACCAGCGCTGATATGGCAGGGCAGGTTAGCCAGGTTTTTTCGCAAGCAGAAGAGATGCTAGCGAGTGTAGGCAGCGATAAATCTAAGCTTGTTTCGGTCACAATTTACGTAACAGACTTTGCCAATTTTGATGCACTAAATATTGCATGGGAAGCATGGTTACCGGAAGGCTGTGCACCAAGTCGCGCCTGTGTCAAAGTGGAATTAGCTAATCCAGATTTGCTGGTGGAAATGGCGTTTGTTGCCGCGGCTGGTGCTGAGTATCAACAGGCGTAGCCCCTTAAAAAGATAGAGCCCCGCAGGGCTCTAATCTATGGATTAAGGTTTCGCTGGCACTTCTGCTTGTGGGTTGGTTCTTGCCGCCAGCTTGTTCGCCAATGAATGCAGTTCAGGCAACATTCGCTGAATAAGGTGTAGCTGCTGCAGCACCATACGTATGGAGGTGCAATCCTCATCTCGCCATTGCGATACGCGTTGTTCAAGCTCACTATCGCCGATAGGCGCTTGGGCACAGTGGTTACCGTCAAGTTGTTCAGCAAGGCAATCTAAATGAGCGTGGATCTCGCGGTGTGCTTGTGCAACCAGCTGATGTGTACGTTCATCTTCGAGACGAGTTCGGTGCGCGCCTAGTGCTGAGATGTAACTCAGCATTGCATGGTTCAAAGTCAGAAAGCGGAAGCTTTCATTCGTTGCCATACGGTAACGTCCGGGCTCTGACAGCATATTGCTAATAGCGGTGCTGAGTTGTGCATCGGTATTATGGGCATCTCGACGTGCAATACGATAACTTAAGCTGTCTTTTTTACCGATACGGTATTGACCAATAATCTGCCCTAGGTAATCGCGGTTGGTTTGAACTGCCGCTGCCATGACTTTATGAAGACGTTTGGCTTGCCAGTCAGGCAGAATAAAGCTGACGGCCAGTACTGCCAGTAAACAGCCCAATAATGTATCACCAAGGCGAGGCAATATTACGGCGAACCCTTCACCTAACTGATTGAAACAGAACAATACGAGTAAGGTAATAAAAAAGGTAGCTATACCGTAATGAGCGGTGCGGAATGAGAAAAATAGCACACCAGCTAATACCATCAGCACCATTTGTCCATCCAGCCCAGGGAACAGATAAAGCAAAGGCATACCGACTAATAAGCCGCCTAATGTACCAATTACCCGTTGCACTAGTTTTTGGCGAGTTGCACTGTAATTGGGCTGACAGACAAACAAAGTGGTTAGCAAGATCCAATAACCACGTTCCAAATCAAGCGCTAAAATACAGCCGTAGCCGACAGTGAGTGCGATCGCCATTCTAAGGGCATGACGAAATAACATCGAATTGGGCGTAAACTGGCTAGAAATGCGCTGCCAGCGCTCTTTCATACTATGTGCTTCTGTGTCATCCAGTTCAGTGTCGTTACCTGTTTGGGCAACGTCAGGGTTGCTGACATTTGAGAGTTGGCGTTCGACTGTTGCTAGGTTGCTAAACAGGTAGTCGAGCTGGGCGAGGTAGGTTCGCCATTTTGGATTGGACTGATTTTTTAAATACAGTAATGAGTCTTGAAGCTCATCAAGAGCGCGAACACTTTCAGCGCCGTGGCGATATGGCTTACCCATCGCCAAAGCATGCGATATTTCACGACAGGCTTGAGCCTGACATGCTAATAAGCGTTGAAAGCGGAATAATACATCACTGCGATGAAACTCTGCAGCCAAGTCTTGATAGCGTGAATGAGAAGAGCTGGCTCGCTCGTGAATATCTTGCGCTAAAAAGTAAATTTTCAGGAATTTGTCACCGACTTCATTGGGGTGCCCGCGGCGAGCCCGATGAAGCAAGGTGGCCTTAGCATTATTTAGTGCTGTCACCACTTTTGCATTTTGGCTTGCCGCTTCTAAGCGAAGTGGCTGTGGCACTAGGTTGGAAACAGGTTCAAACAGCTTGCTTTTACTGTCGAGGTAATGAGCAAACTCAGAAAAAACAGCCGACAAGCTTTGTTGTACGGGGCGATTTGGCCAAAGTATTTGCCAAGTGAGCGAGAGAAGGCCATACCATGTCGCCCCGCCCAGTAATAGCATGGGCTGATACCATAAGTTAGGACTTTCTGCTGCGCCTAGCATGGTGTATACCGCCAGTAATAACGAGGCAAAAGCGATACTGGCGTAACGAGCGCCCATCGCCCCAAGCATGATAAAGCCAAAGGTTGAAGTAAACAGACCAATGGCAAAAAATACTGGGTAAGGGAATAACAGTTCAATCGATATCGCGGCGATGAAAAAACAAAGTAGCGTCGTGATAAACGCTTTTATACGTCCCGTTAAGTTGTCGTCAGTCTCTGCTAAGGCTGAGGCGATAATACCGAGTACGAGCGGCGTTACAGCAGTGTTGGCATCTAAATACCAACAGGGAAGGGCAACACCCACAAGAGCAATAAATACACGGATACTGTAATTAATTCTTTCGTTTGCCCAGTAGCGGCGTAACGTTAATTTAAGGCGGCTGGTTTGCATTTCAGTTCAATCTAATCGGTGAAGCGCTAAAGATAGCAAAGTTCGTTAGTTAAAGGGGATAAATCCATATAAAAAAAATAGTTATATACTGGGTCAGTGGACTTTTTAGCACAAAACTGACGTAAAAAAGGGGTGTGAAGCTATGGTGGATACAGAGTTCTTGATATTCTAACGGCGTTTAAAGAACAGTTTGGTGACAGGATGCGTTTAACAGCAGGGTGGTTAGCCCAATGGCTTTCTCAAGGTGATTATTGCAGTGTTGCATTAGGTGATGACTGCCTAATACTTGATAGTCAGCTTGAAACAGAAGAAATACCGTTTGATGAGTGGGATGGCGCAATTGTTATTCATCGCGGGGTGTTTTGGGGAAGCTTCGAAATCAGTTCTGCTGATCAGGAATACTGCTGGGTGGTACATGGCTTACCATGGCATCAGTGTAAATCATTCGCCAATACACTGCTTGAGTCTTATCGTCAGTGGGCGCAAGGCCGCGTCCAAAAATTAGACACGGCACTTCCTGATATGCTTAGCCGTATCAATGGTTATGTTAATCAGGTTGGGTATTTACGTCAGTCTGATCATCATGACTTGCATCATTACCTAGAAACATCGCTCGCGTCGACGGGGTTAACGTTAGAGCTAGCATCATCATTCAGGCCGCTTGCACTTGAAAAAGTAGAGCCTTGGCTTGAAGGCAACGGCAATTGGGTAACATCAACCAACGAAACATGGTTAACCAAAGAAGCTGAAAAATGGTCATCATGGTTTGATGCGTTCGAGTCGTCGCCTTTAAATGCTTCACAGCGAGAAGCTGTGCTCATCAACCAAGATCACAATTTAGTTTTAGCGGGGGCAGGGACGGGTAAAACCAGTGTGTTGGTTGCGCGGGCTGGCTACTTAATAGCTAATCAAATTGCACAACCTCAAGATGTTTTGATGTTGGCATTTGGGCGTAAAGCCGCAGAAGAAATGAGTGAGCGCTTAGCTGCCAAGGTGAATGACCAAATTAAAGTCGCGACGTTCCATAGCTTGGGTACGCAGATTATTAAGGCAGTTGAAGGTTCGATGCCAAGCGTGTCACCTGTAGCCCTTGATGATAAGGCAAAAACAGAATGGATATCGGCAATGCTGACCGAGCAGTGGGAAAACGCCGCATCAGCAAAGCGTTGGCAAAAGCATTTGACGCAATGGCGTATTCCGGGCTTTAAAGCTGATAATTCAATGGAAAAGCAGGCGCGTAGTGAACAGCTTATCAGTTGGGTATGGCGTCATATCGAGTTGATAGGCCAGCGAGGTGCGAATAAATCGCAGCTAAGCGAAAGCATAGAAAAGCATAGCCAGGACAACGCAAAAGCCAGAATGAAGAGTGAGCTGGCTTTGCTATGGCCTTGTTATCGTGCTTATGAGCAACATTTAAAAGCCAGTAAACACATTGATTTTAATAGCATGATCCAGCGTGCGACCGAATATGTTATAGACGGTAAATTCTCACCGTCTTGGCAATTTATTATGGTTGATGAATATCAGGATATTTCTCCCCATCGTTTAGCGCTGATTGAAGCTTTATGTAATTCAAAGATTCAAAGTAATAAACCGACGTTGTTTGCTGTTGGGGATGATTGGCAGGCAATTTATCGCTTTGCTGGCGCAGATGTTAACTTAACGACAGGGTTTGAATCACGATTTGGTGCTTGTCATATCACTGAGCTGGGTACGACATACCGTTTTAACAGTATGATTGGTGAAGTAGCGAATACGTTTATTCAACAAAACCCAACACAGTTACAAAAAGAGCTGGCGAGCCATAAAAAACAAAAGCGCAAAGCTGTCACGCTATTATGTCAGGATCTTATTGATCAAGAATTGGCACAATTGGCTTCACAGCAAAAAGAACCCGTAACGGTGTTGCTGTTAGGGCGTAATAATAATCAACGACCGGAAGCTCTAAAACAGTGGCAAGAACGTTGGCCCCAGCTAGGTTTGAACTTTATGACCTGTCATGCCAGTAAAGGGCGTGAAGCTGATTTTGTCTTCATACTTGGTGTTAATAAAGGTGTTTTCCCCGCACCTGATAGAGACACAGGATTAGCAGCTTGCCTTCAGGCTAAAAATGAGCATTTTGCTGATGCAGAAGAACGCCGTTTGTTTTATGTTGGGCTTACTCGAGCGAAGAAACATGTTTGGGTATGTGCGGACCCAGAAAAAACATCTTCTTTTGTTAATGAGCTTATTGATGAAAAATACCCTGTCATCAATAAAATTAAACGAATAAAAAACACTGAAAAAAGAACGAAAAAATAGTTTAGAAATGAGCAAGGGGGAGATATATCCCCTTTGTTGATTATTTCTCGCTAAGTGATACCACGACCTTTCCGCTATGCTGCTGGCTTTGTAGGTATGCAAGCCCTTTATCGAGTTCCTCGAATGTGAAAACTTTATCGACCATCGGATGAAGTAGGCCGTCATTAACCAAAGTAATCAATGAATTGCCAATATTGGCTAAGTGCTGGATGTGCTCTTGATGACCATGGGCATAGGTGCCATGAATGGCAACTTCATGAATACTTAGCGCTTTTGTCGTTGCCAATAAAGGCACCTGATTGAATTGATCGGCAATCATCACAATTTGGCCGTTGTATTGAATTAAGGCGCTCATAACGCTACCAGACTTTGCTGATATACAATCAATAACGCTGTGCACCAATTTATCTTCTGTTAATTCGATTAACCGCATCGCAGTATTTTCTGTACTTGGATCGATGACATCTTGAATACCGTAATGCAGTAAGCGGTCATGGTGCTGAGCATGGGCAATCGCATAAACATGTGCCCCTGCTAATTTGGCTAACTGGGCAGCATATCCTCCGACACCGCCTCCAGCGCCCGTTATTGCAACGCTGAGCCCTGCCGTGAGTCGAAGCTTATCATGTACGGCTTGCCAAGCGGTGTAGCCTGCACAAGGTAGCGCTGCGGCATCGGTAAAACTAACATTGTGTGGGATTCGGCTTAGCGCATAGGCTTTAGAAATGGCGAAGTTAGCAAAGCCTCCCGCATCACGAGGGTCCACAAAACACATGACTCTATCACCGGGTTGAAAGTGATGAACATCTTCACCGACAAACGACACTACACCGGCAATATCAAGCCCTATAACTTGCGGATATTGCCAAGTCGCATAGCCCCAGTTTGCCAACTTATAATCAATAGGGTTAAGGCCAACAGCTTTTACCTGTATACAGACCTCATCCCTTGCAGGGGTAGGTTTTGCGGCTTTTAGTAGTTTGAGGCAATCGAGTCCTTCTGGTTTTGTTAGTTTCCATGCTTTCATGAGCCACCACAGCAAATTCTTATTATGTCTTTAAACAATAAACCAGAAATCTCTTAGTGGGGTGGTGCAGAGCATTATTTCTTTAGTCGTTGGATATGAAAACATATAAAAAAAGCCTGCTTTTTATTAAAAAGCAGGCCATTAAAACTCGATGTTAGATTAGCTTAAACGTTCGGTTAAGTATGCATCGTAATCTGGGATTTCGATTTCAACTTCTTCAGCCAGCTTTGGTGATGAAATCATGAAATTCGCGCTTGCACGGTTCGTTGCAACAGGAATATTCCATACCGCAGAGATACGCAGCAGGGCTTTTACATCAGGGTCATGCGGCACTGCATTAAGTGGATCCCAGAAGAAGATCATCATATCGACCTTACCTTCAGAAATTAGTGCGCCTAGTTGCTGATCGCCACCCATTGGGCCACTTAGTAAGCAGTTCACAGCGAGTCCTGATTTCTGTGAAATCATATGACCAGTTGTACCTGTTGCATATAGCGTATGATTTTCAAGCTTACTTTTATGCTCAAGTACCCAGCGAAGTAGGTGTTCTTTACAATTGTCATGAGCAACAAGAGCGATATGTTTGTTTGTTTCCATTTTGCGGGTTGTAACGTGCATCTATAACTCCACAACGATACGAAATGACCAACTGAATATTTGGCTAAATATCCATTCACCAGATTTTGGCGATTTAGCCTATTAATGTCTGAATATGTGTACTAACCAACTTGAAGATATTCATTTAGGTTAAATCGAGCATCTTCAAGTTGGTTAGCTATAACTACCAGAGCTTGCGGTAGATGTACATCCTAATTGGTTGAAATCAAAGATAGCTAACACATTTTTTTATGATGTCAGAGTAGAGTGTATGGATAACCATAAGCAACGGATTTACCATTAAAGCCTATTTATTGATACCGACATCAAATACAGGGCGAAACTCTGATGATGACAGAGAATCAAGAATGGCCTGTTCTGGTAGGTTGTTTGGCGTTAGTCCTTCAATTTTTGGCGAGAGATCTTTTTCTAAAGGTTTACCTTCAAGATAACGAACCGCCTGATCGACTGACAGCATGGCTTGTTGTGCCATTTTATCCGTTGGTGAAAAGAGTATTTTATTTCTTAATAGGCCACGATATACACCGTGACTCAGGTAGGTAGATAAAATATTTACGTCGGCGGTCATCTTATTCGTGCGTAGTTCACTGATAGCCACTTCGGCTGCGACCGCACTTCCTACGATATAATCGATATCGTGGCCACTTACAAAGAGTTGTTGCAGTAAGTTCCTTTGCAGCTCTTTGCTGTTATCAGCCCACGCCGTTCTTACCACATTGATATTGCCCTGTTGGATGGCGTCAAGAAAGCCTTGTACCATTGGTTTTGTGCCGCCGCGTTGCTTCGGGCCTGGCAGTAATGCAACATTGACTATTGGGCTGTTTTTAGGGTGTTGGGCGGCTAAAAACTCACCCGTCTTATAACCCATTTCATACCAATTGATTCCGACTCGAGCAACAATATTTTTGTGGCTGTCAGGGTTTAGCATATCGAGGTCGTTGATCGTGGAAAAGACAGGGATACTACCTGTAAGCTCAGTAAGGTGGCCATCGTATGCTTGGCTGTCAACGGTGCCAAGAATAATGGCGTCGGCTCCCCATTCCTTACAATCTTTAAGCTGGCTTTGTTGTTTTTCTAGGTAGGGATAGCCCCCAGCTTCGAGTACTTTCAGTTGTATTCCCAGTTTTTGGGCATGCTGAACCATACCGTAATTGACAGAAAGCCAATAGGAGTCTTTTAAGTGGGGGTAGACAGCACATAACTTCCACTTTTGTTGGGATTTTTTTAATGGCTGATAGTTTATTGAGACTGGCTGTTTATCCATCGCAAAAGGTGGCGTGTAGGTGATTATTTCTACGGCTTGAGTTAAAGGAATGGTCGTTATTAGTATTAATAGGGAAAGGATCAATTTTTTGTTCATTGCTTAATACCAATTTAATGAGTCATCTCGTAGAAACGAGCATCTTGAAGTAACTAGGGTATAATACCATCATATTGTTTTGGCTATTCATAATAGTCATTATCGCACGGCTTGTTATTTTATTTTCGTGGTTGTTAGTATGACATTTACTCCAAATGGTATCGGGCAGAAGTTGCTGATTGCCTTTTCCATGATGGCTGGATTAATGATTATTGCTGTTGTTATTGGTGTTGCAGGGTTCTCGTTGGTTGCCAAAACGGAACGGACAGTAATTAATTCAGCTGTACCCGCATTAGCTGAAGCTCGGCAGCTTTCTGATTTCAGTACCCGTATTATTTTTACCGCTCAAGTCTTGGCAAAGTCGAAAGATGAAGCTGAGCGCGATCAGCAAGGGAAATCACTAACGATTCATATTGAAGCATTAAAGCAAAGCTTAAAGTCGCTAGAGCAATTCCCATTTGAGCAGGCATTAATGCAGCAGCTGGATGAAGATGTTGAAAATATTGTCAATAACCTAGCCATGCTAGGGGTACTGGTTGGCCGTAAACTGACATTAACCGATCAAGTACAGCAACTTAACGATGAGATGACGCTTGCTGCGGTGCAAATCGACACCCTTTCCCAATCACAGGTTTCAAATGCCAATACTATTGCCGTCGCTAATGTATCGAGAATTTATGACTTGGTAGAAAATGATGATAAGCCAGCTGTTTACAATGCATTAGATAGCCTTGTTGAAGTGGATATGGATTTAGCTGAGCGTTTGTTTGAACTACGGTTTCTGTCTTTGCAAGTGATCAATATGCTTGATGACTTGAATCAAGTTAATACCGTGCCCCAACTTGTGGCGTTAAAAAAACGGTTTAATTACTCAGTGTCTGTTATACAGCATCGGGTGAAATCAGTAGAAGACCCAAGCCGTTCTGTGCAGTTATTAGCATTAACGGAAACCCTTCATCAAGGCGGAGAGCTTTTTCACCAGCTAGAACAGCTCACCAAGGCCAAGCAAGATGTTGAGCGTATGGAACAACAAAACTTAGTGTTGTTTCAGCAGCTAAACCAAACGGTTGATGACATTATTAAAGCGGCCAATACGGGTACCAAGCAAGCAATCACAAAAGTTGATGACGCACTGAATGTAGCAAGAAATAGCCTTATTGTAATTTCAGTTCTTGGTATGCTCGCGCTTGTGCTGATTATGTGGCGTTATGTATATGCGCGAGTGATCCGCCGAATAAATGATTACAGCCAAGCCTTAATGTCATTGTCACGGGGTGACTTGAATATCCGTTTGAAGATTAGAGGCGATGATGAATTAGCACAAATGGGGCGGGCAATTATGGTGGCACGAGATACCGCTTATGAACGTCACCGTCTAGCGCAAGTTGAGTCTAAAATACGGTTTGAGCTTCAGCAGCATAAAAATAGTTTGGAACAGCAGGTGGCAGAACGTACGAGTCAGCTTGAAAGTACCAATAGTAAACTAAATGAAGAAGTAAACAACCATGCGGTAGCCAGGGCTGAAGCCGAGAATGCAAACCGTGCGAAATCGGCTTTCTTAGCCACAATGAGCCATGAAATCAGAACGCCCATGAATGGTGTTTTGGGCACCGCGTCCCTACTTGCTGATACTGGTTTAAATGAACAGCAAACCAAGTATTTGGACGTTATTAATCGCAGCGGTGAAACGCTGTTAGATATTCTTAATGATGTACTCGATTATTCGAAAATTGAGGCTGGTCATTTGGATATTCGGCCGAGCGATTTTTCGTTGCCCATATTACTGAATGATATTCATAACTTGCTAGAAAATCGCGCCATTGCAAAGCATATCCAACTGGCTATCAACATCGACGATAACGTTAAAGAGTTTTGGCGAGGCGATGCTACTCGTATTCGACAAGTGCTGGTGAATTTAATCGGTAATGCGATTAAGTTTACCGAAGAAGGCACGGTGCAGGTCAACATCAGTGCCGCTCCCCATGTTGAAGGGCGGTTACATTTTGAAGTTGAAGATTCAGGTATTGGTATCCCCCTCGATGAACAGCAGAAAATGTTCAATGCATTCGAACAATCGAGTGAGGGGCGGCAAACGGCGGGCGGTACTGGGTTGGGGCTTGCGATAAGTAAGCGTATTGTTGAAGCCATGAACGGCGAGATTGGTCTATATTCAACCCCAAATGTGGGCAGCTGTTTTTGGTTTACACTCAACTTAAAACCCAGTGAAAAGGTCGTTGATACTGGAGTACCGTTGCCGATGAACTCTGCGGTTTCTGCCCGTATTCTATTGGTTGAAGATAATCCAGTAAACAGCTTAGTCGCCGAGGGTTTCTTATATCGTCTTGGTCATAGTGTTGTCGTTGCTGAAGATGGCAAGCAAGCTGAAGAGATATATCGCGAGCAAGCATTTGATATTGCGTTACTGGATATTAATTTACCCGATACCAATGGGGTCGAATTGCTTGCTCGATTAAGAGAGATAGAAAAGCATTCTCAGGTTCATGGCGGCGGTAGCTTGATGCCGATGGTGGCTTTCTCTGCGCATGTCTTTAACGAGGAAGTCGAGCTGTATTTAACCAAAGGCTTTGCGGGTTTTTTGCCTAAACCCTTGGTTGAAAAGCAACTCGTTGAAGTAATTGGTAATGTGTTAGCTGGAAAAGATCGCGTGATTGTCGAAAGTGATATTAAGGATGATCAACCAACGTCGAATAAAATGATAGCTGATACAAAGGTAGATGAAACGCAATGTCAGGAATACCAAACAATGAATAATAATGCTGTACCTGTTTTAGATGAAACCATTCTAGGTAGTGACTTGAAAGTTTTGGGTGAAAGTATGGTGGCAAAGATGATTGAGTTGTTTGTTAGCTCCTCATCTGAAACATTTGAAAAGCTGTTGATTGCGATTGAAAACAACCAGTTACCTGAGGTTGCTAATTATGCACACACCTTAAAAGGTGCGGCAGGTACGATGGGACTTACCCGATTACATCAAGCTTGCTCAGCATATGAAAAGTCAGCCAAAGAAGGGTCGATTGAAGACTTATCAATCGAAGATCTTGAACGTACTTTTTCTGCTTCAGAGCAAGCATTAGTAGAGACTTTTAAATAAGACAAAGTATGGCATTGGAATAACATGGTGTATCGAATATAAACCAGAGCTAATGCCATCAAAAAATCGTCCTGATAAATAAGGATGAGTGCTATTTATCATTTTATTTCCTAGTTAGTCAGTTCAGCAACCTAGAAGCTAAACTCAAGACTATGGCTTTGATAGCGGCAAATATAGGTTATGACAAAAGTGATATTCGGTTTACTTGTTCTTGCTCTTGTCTTTTTCATTGCGGAGCAATTGGGCTTTGAAGATCCGGTTGCCACTAGGCAAGTTAAAGCAATAGCAGAGCCACAGCCTAATTACCTGCTTGACGTCGAGCAACATATTAGCCAAGCACCAAGACCTAATGAAACGTTCTCGTTTCCTATCAAAGTGGGGGAGGTTGGGCCAATTCAATCCCTATATTCTGGTTCTAACCAATACCCTTTCTATTGCATGACTCTCGACTCTGGTTTAGAGCAACCATTGGTCGATAATCAGTTAGGTTTAGGCGTCCCTGTCTACGGTGAAGAGAAGGCTGAAACCGTTATCGGTTATTCGAAAGATTGTTCAGTGAAAACGCGTTTATCCTATGTTGTTGTCGGTGCTAACAATGAGCTGCATCGTAAAACCGCACTTGAATTACACCAATCCCCCCCCCGAAAAGATGAGCTGGTGCTTAGGGTTGAGCAAGGAACAATTAATCGCTATATCTACACGATTCTAATGCCAATAAATCTGGATGAAGTCGGTGATCAGAAGAGCGCCAATGTTTGGAATAAACGCTTAATTTACCGGTTTGAAGGCGGGTCGGGAATTGGCTATCGGCAGGGGCGGATCAGGTTATTCCGTTTAATAAATAAAGAGCTATCACAATTACAAAAAGGGTATGCCTTAATTACATCAAGCGGCAATAGAACCAGTTATGGCTATAATATGCTGCTGGCTGAAGATACTGCGAGAAGAGTGAAAACACAGTTTGTTAGCCTTTTTGGTGAACCGTTATACACCGTTGGAATCGGGGGGTCTGGTGGTGGCTTAGCGCAATACCTTATTGGTCAAAATAGCCAGGGCATTTTAGATGGTATTCTTCCTTTGTACTCTTACCCTGATATGGTCAGCGTTAGCACTTATGCCTTAGATTGCGACTTATTTAATAACTACTTTAGCTTTCGTGCCAGTAATAAAGATAACTGGCAAGATTGGCACAAACGACAAGCCGTAGAAGGGCTACGTGCGATTAATGGGGCAGAACAAAAATATGGTTGGTTGCAACCGTTGAACCAGCTATGGCATTGGCAACTCCCCCGATATCCAACAGGGAACAACGAATGTATTAACGGTTATTTTGGCTTAAGTAGCTATATTCATAACCCTAAGCAAGGCTTTCTCAAGCCCTATTACCATGACACTGTCGTTAAAGCGGTTAAGTGGAATTATTGGCAAGATATGGCGCAGATCTACGGCACAGACCAAACCGGTTTGGGATTATCAACGTGGGATAATATAGGGGTACAGTATGGTCTGCAGGCGCTCATTAATAATCAGATATCATTTGATGAGTTTATTGATATAAACAGAAAAATAGGCGCATGGAAGCCGTTATATAAAATGAAGCCCGAGCGAAAATTGAAACTAGGGGCGGCTATTCCTCCGATTTGGTTATCACTCTGGAGTAATCATAATATTACCGAAGTCGATAATATTTCTGCACAGCGGCAATCGGCAACGATCTCTGCTATTAACAAAGCTTATGAATATGGTCAGGTGTTTATTGGCAGAATATCGTTACCTATTATCGATATTCGCCATTACCTTGAAGATGATTTAAATATGCATCATACATCAGCTTCTTTTGTTAGCCGGCTACGGATCCTCAGTTCACAAAATCATGCTCAAAACCATGTTATTTGGATATCTGAAAAGCAACATACGCCAGTTGAAAAAGCGTATGAGGTGATGGATGAATGGTTGTTGGCGATAAACAAGTTGCCTAAGCACTGGCCTTATCAACGAAAAGTACTAGCTGCAAAACCAGTGCTGGCCAAAGACACTTGTTTTGATGAAAGTGGCAGTATTATTGCGACTGGTGATGGCGTTTTTGATGGCCGATGGAATCAGCAAGTTAATGGAACTTGTACTGAGCGTTTCCCCATTTACAGTAATAGCCGGATACAAGCGGGTGTGCCTTGGCAAGGCAGTATTTTTAAATGCCACCTTATGACTGTTGAAGCTGCGATCGAACGTGGCATATACGGTGATTTAGATTTATCTTCGAAAGTCAGCACTCTAAAACTAACGTTTCCTGATGGGGTATGTGACTATAGCCTCGGTGATGCAGGGCGGCCAAAGCAGTTATAATAGAAAGGATCTGAATGCTCCAAATCCTTTCTATCGGCGTTAAAGTTCAAGTGATGACTGCTGTTATAGAAGGTACTGAGTCGCTAGCTTTTTTGCGGTGAAACATCACCAATTTCGAACGGATTTTCTGGATTGCCGCTCCATTCATACCAACCGCCATCAAAGACGCTGATGTGCTCCCAGCCCATCACATAAGCATAGAAAAACACTTCTGAAGCACGCCAGCCTGTGCCGCAATAGAAAGAAACATTGTGATCTTTCTCTATTCCCCAGTCTTGCCAAAAGCGAGTAATAATATCAGGGCTGATCATAGTGTCGTCAGGGTTACGGAAGTCTTCTAAATGATAGGGATCTGAACCGCCATGACCCCATTTAGAGCCAGTAATTCGCCCTTTTGGATCAATATATTTATAGCCACTGGTTTCACCAAGGTATTCTGGCCAGCTACGAATACTCACAAGAGATTGGTTCTGTTGGTCTGCGAGAATATCTTTCGCTTCGGGTACATCAATAATAAAATCAGGGTTAGAGGGGATAGGTCGGCCAAATTCAACGGGCGTCGCTCTATTTCTCATTGGTTGTGTTCTGAACCCCTCATTGACCCATGACTTCCAGCCACCATTAAGTAGCCGAACATCTTCAACACCCGCATACATCATAATACTGGCGGCTCGAGCAGCGGCGGTATTATCACGGCCATATAGGATCACGGTCGTGTCATAGCGTATGCCGAGGTTCTTAATAACTTCAGTAATTTGTTGATCAGAGACTCTGTTCCACCAAGGCTCTGATTCTATATCATTAGTATTTAAATACAGAGCGGAAGGAATATGGGAGATGAGATATTTAGCGGGTGGCCCCCAGGCGACTTCGATTACCTTAAACCCTTTGGCTGGTGGGTGAACGACTTGTTCACCTTGAAGTAGCTGTTGTATCCAAGCAGCAGGTACAAGTTGTTGGTAATTTTTTAAAGCAACCAGTTCACCTGAATAGTGAGTAATAGGCTCAGCGATGATAGTCACGTTATCGTTGCCAAGTTGAGCAAATTGTTGCTTCACACGTTTAGCTTTATCGTTATCACAATAAAGGTAAGTCGGTTTATTGATATCAATGGCGTGGCTATCGAGTAGCGCTTGTAACTTAGGTGGGCGCAAGGTGCTGAGCCAATCAGCATCAAAGTTAATCGCGCCAGGGTAGTGGCCACCACGTGTAGCTTCGCCCTCAGGCCAGCCGTTGTAATTGTTACTTGAACGGCAGTCGATGATTTGGTGTGTCGTTTGAAATTCAGCCAGCTGATCAAAAGTAATAGCGAGTAGCTGGGGACTAAACAGGTAGAGAAGAGGTAACGTAAACCATTTTTGCGTTGACATGCACATAGCCCATATATGAAACAAGGCTAGCATTATATGATGCTAGCCTTGAACATTACCTATGTAAGATCACACCTTAACTTGCTAAAGCAGGTTTTCTGTTCTTAGTGTTACCTTGGTTTGGTTTTTTATTTTGCGGCTTCTTATGGCTGCTACCCGTATTTACACCACTACCATTTTTAGTGGTGTTGCCATTTTTCTCACTACGTTGGCGCTGTGAGGCTGGCTTACGATTACCTGTTTTTGGCTTTGCATCGCGACCGGTACCATTTTCTCCATTCGCCGTTTTACGCGACTGGCCATTACGTGCTTTAGGCTTGTTTGAACTGTTTGAACTGTTTGAACCATTTGGCGATGTTTTGGCTTTTGGTGACGGCTTATTAGAGCCAGTATTATTGGCGCTAGTCGATTGTCGACCGTTATCCATTTTCAGTTTTTTAGGTTTTTTCGGCTTAACTGCTTTAAGCGCTAATGATACCGGTAGCTTGCTGCTCGGTACAAAACCGAAAACATCTTCACGCTCAAGGTGCTGCTGAGTTAACTGCTCAATAGCATTTAGTTCTTTGAATTCGTCGGCACAAACCAATGAAACAGCTTGGCCTTCTGCACCTGCACGGCCTGTACGGCCAATACGGTGAACATAATCTTCTGCGACATTCGGCAAGTCGAAGTTAACTACTTGCGGCAACTGATCGATATCAATACCACGTGCTGCAATGTCTGTTGCAACTAAAATACGGACTTCACCGCTTTTGAAGTTTGCTAGTGCTTTGGTACGAGCACCTTGGCTCTTGTTACCATGAATAGCTGCTGCGGTAATGTTACGTGCTTCAAGGAAAGCCGCAAGACGGTTTGCGCCGTGTTTGGTGCGAGTAAATACCAATGCCTGCTTCCACTTTTTCTCTTGAATAAGCTTGGTTAGCAGTGCTGACTTTTTACTTTTATCAACAGGGTGAACCCACTGTTTTACAGATTTTGCTGTTGCATTGCGTGGTGTAACCGAGATCTCAACAGGGTTGTTAACCAAGCCTTTTGYCAGTTGGCGGATCTCATCAGAGAACGTTGCAGAAAACAGTAGGTTCTGGCGTTCTTTAGGTAAGAAAGCAAGGATCTTTTTGATATCACGAATAAAGCCCATATCTAACATACGGTCAGCTTCGTCTAATACCAATACTTCAAGTTGGTTAAACTTAATCGCTTTTTGATTGTAAAGGTCAAGTAAACGCCCAGGTGTCGCGACCAGTACATCAGCACCTTGTCTCATGCGCATCATTTGTGGGTTTACTTTTACACCACCAAATACAACGGCAGAGCTAAGCGGTAAGTGCTTTGAGTAGGTTGCAACATTTTCACCAACTTGTGCGGCTAGCTCTCGAGTAGGCGTTAGGATCAAAGCACGTACTTGGTTAGAACGTACTTTAGGGCCTTTAGAAAGGCGCTCAAGAATGGGTAAGGTGAAGCCTGCAGTTTTGCCTGTACCTGTTTGTGCAGCTGCCATGACATCCTTACCTTCAAGTACAGCCGGAATGGCTTGAGCTTGAATAGCAGAGGGGGTTTCATAGCCTTGGTTAGCAACAGCTTTAAGGATCGGGGCGCAAAGACCCAGAGAGGCAAAACTCATAGACAATTCTCGATAAAGTAAAAAGTTTGATCTGCCTCACACGGCAGCAAGCGCGATAGCTTACATTACGAGAGAGAAAAGTCCTAATTATTTGACCTTGGCCTTATTTATTAAGGATAAGCATCAGATGAGGTGATTAAAACTTCAAAGCGTTCATTACCTCGAAGTGATTCAAAATCAGGTTCTTCGGAAGCTAACTCTCTGAGTGATGAGCTACCAAGGATTGCGCGTTCTAAATCGTCAACCGCTTGCTCTTCAGCGCCTAAACAAGCATAAGCACATGCTCGTTGGTAAAGGGCGTGAGCATTGGTTGGGTCTAATTCAAGTACGCGATTACACAAGCTGAGCGCCCAATGGAATTCTCGGATTTCCATTGCTGCATCGGCTTTGTGAGTCAGTGCTTCAAGGTCACCAGGGCGAATTGTTAGAATTTCGTCGTACACTTCAATCTTCTGCTCTGGTGTTTGTAGATTTTGCGAACGTAGCCAGAGGTTGTGGATTTCGTTAATGACTTCTATTTCTTTATTGTTTTGCGCGATGATCCGTGTTTTACGTTTCAAGTCTTGTTCAAGGAGTTGGAATTTCTTTTCATATTGATCGGCAATTTCTTGTAATTGTTGGTCGGCAATCTTTTTTGTGTTGTCTCTTAAATCACGCAGTGATTGCCAACCGACTAATGCGAACAATGAGGCCGCACCAGCAATAAGATAGAAAAAATAAGTCACAGTCACATTTGCGTAATTTAGTGACTTATCAGCAACGGAAAGCTCACGATCCGTAATTTCAACAACCATTCGTCGTTCTAGGTCTTGTTGTTCTTTACGTAATGACTTTAGTTCATCAAGAACATATCGCTCCATCAGCGGCTTTTCGTAAATGCTTTGCTCTGAATATTTTTCTTCAGCAAATGCCCCAGAGGCGAATGAGAAGCATACACAGAGTAGAAATAGCCGATAAAGCATGAGCGTTCCTTTTATTGCAATGATCATTAATTCAAAAATAACGTAAGTGTCGATATTATCAACATAATTGTTAGAGATAGCATAGCATGAATAATGAAAAATCTTTTGTGGAGGGAGCGGGTGTTGTCGGGGGAGTATAGGGATTGGCAGAGAAGTAGCGCTGGGGGCCTGAATGAGTTGATGTGCTTACTAACAACGAGATACAGGCAAGTCTATGGTTGGCGACCTTAGTCTATTTTACCACCAGCGCTGGAGAGCTATTTGCAAGCCCTACGATATAGCGAGTCGTGAATGTCCGTACAATGCTTATATCGTTGGCTTATCAAGTCCACCTGCTTGTTGAGCGGAAGCAAGCATCGCTAAGCGCTTCTGCTCTTGTTCGGTTGTCTGTGTGTGCTGACTTGCCTGTTGTTCCGCTTCAGTTTCTGGTACAGCGGAAAAAACAAAGTCTTTATTAAAAATAAGCATGTTGTAATACCCTCAAGTCATAATGTGTAGTAATTACCACAACAGATATGCTTTATTCTCTGCGTGGTTGAACAAAAAAACATCATCCTTGAGTTTTCTGTGCAGGGATGAGTACATGGGCGTAGATCACATTTTATTACTTTTGGTAGGCGTAGTTGCCTCGCCATGTAATCACCCTACGTACATCACCTGCCTGTAGCCGCTCGTCATATTTACCTTAATAACGCCAGTGCCTGTTTAGCGGATTCAAAAGCAAAGTATTCACTGTTTACGTCTTTGGTTTTGAGCCAAAGCACTTTTTCAACGTCATCAGCGGCCTTAAAAGCAGGTTTGCTTTTAAGGTTAAGATGAAAAAAGCTGTCGCAAGTTTTATATGTCACGTCTTTATAATGATAAGTATTTGGGTGTGAACCTAAATATTTACCGTGAGCTTGTTCATAGCCAAGCTCTTCTTGTAATTCTCGGCTTAGCGCCTGTTCTAAGCTTTCATCATGGTCGACAAAACCGCCAGGAAAGTCATACATGCCTTTACCTGGATTTTGACCACGGATAGCGATCAATATTTCGTCTTGATAAGTGATGACGGCAAGTACAGCTGAAGCTGTGTTATGGAAATACACAAAGCCACACTGATAACAGGACAGTGACTTGTCATTCTGTGGCGTGAATGATTGTTTACCACACTGTGGGCAGTACATACTTTGAGCACCAAAAAGAACGAAAGCGCGAGAATAGCGTAGCCAATTCGTGATTGCTAGCGTGGTTTCGGGTAGAATCTGTCGCAAATTATTTCAACACCGGTTTAGTTATGTCTGAAGAAAATGATGAATATGAAGTAGAAGCCCTTGGCGTCGAGGTAAATGTCCAGCCCATAGAGCTTTATAAGGTGTTGAAAATTGCCAATGCAGTTAGTGGTGGTGGTGAAGCGAAATTTGCCATTTCTGAAGGGTATGTTGCGGTTAATGGTGAATTAGAGCAGCGCAAGCGCTGCAAGATCTATGACGGTGATGTGATTGAGTTTAACAATGAATTCTATGTGGTTTTGTGTGATCAACCTGTAACCGAACCGTCGGAATCGAAGGCTGAAAAAGCACAACCAGTAGCATCAAAGTCGAGCAAAGCCCCACGCAAGAAATCGGCCTCACCAGCAAATAATGGTAACAAATCGAAATCAGGTGATAAGTCTAAGCTAAGTAAAAAAGCATCAAAACCTGAAGAGCCGCAGTCAACACCAGCAGATAAAGCAACTGGACGAAAGCTAATGAGCTTTTAATTAGACTGAAATGAAGAAGCCGCCATAGTGACGCACTATTGCGGCTTTTTTATATGCGATATGTACCTGTCATGCTAGTGTTGGCCCAAACCGTATTTTTTTATTTTGCGGTACAGCGTTGCAATACCAATTCCGAGTTCTTCTGCTACTAACTTGCGATTACTAAGTCGATTAACCGCTTCTTCAATGCGGATCTTCTCCATTTCTTCGAGACTCATCGCGTTATCATCTTGAATATACTCAATCTCTTGCTTTGGCTGAATAGTATCAAAGTAAGGAGGAAGTAAATCTACGTCTATTTGGTCTCCTTCTGGTACGACATTGACTAAATATTCAATTAGGTTGCTCAGTTCACGCACATTGCCCGGCCAATGATAGCTATTAAGTCGGTTCATGGTTTCCGGAGTGATTCCTGGGTAACCCACGCCGATCCTTTGGGTGTGAATTTCTAAGAAGAAACGAATGAGTAGCTCGACATCCCCCTCGCGCTCTTTTAAGGGGGGAAGATGGATCGGGATGACATTCAAGCGGTAGTACAAGTCTTCGCGAAATTTGTTGGTTGCAATCATTTCGGCAAAATTACGGTTGGTTGCTGAGATAATGCGGATATCAACAGCGACCGCTTTGTTTGAGCCGATTGGCATGACTTCACGTTCTTCCAGTACCCGTAAGAGCTTAGCTTGTAGTGTCATCGACATGTCACCAATTTCATCAAGGAAGAGTGTCCCTTTATTGGCGGCTTGGATAAGACCTGTTTTTCCTTTACTTGAGGCTCCCGTGAAAGCCCCTTTTACATACCCAAATAGCTCACTTTCAAGTAGTTGATCTGGGATTGCGGCACAATTAATGGCGATGAATGGATTTTCTTTGCGCTCACTAAGATCGTGAACCGCATGGGCTATTACTTCTTTACCTGTACCACTTTCGCCATTAATTAGAACACTTGAAGGGCTACTCGCAATTCGGGATATTAATGTTTTTAACTGGCGTATCTTTTTGCATTCACCAATAACGGTTGAAAATTGAGGAGAGGGTTCGGTTATCGAGATTGAACGGTTAGGTTGATAGTAAGACATCAAAAAAAGTTGGTGGCATCGGGCATTATAAAATTGGCCAACGACTAACTCTTGTCTTTCGCCTAATGAAATAATGTGTTGTTGATGGCCTTTTAATTCATTATTGTGAACTGATAGGGGTTGAATATTTATTTCGG
The DNA here is from genome assembly GCF_050336715.1 of Photobacterium makurazakiensis. Taxonomy (NCBI): domain Bacteria; kingdom Pseudomonadati; phylum Pseudomonadota; class Gammaproteobacteria; order Vibrionales; family Vibrionaceae; genus Photobacterium; species Photobacterium makurazakiensis. Next base: position 13,589 of record NZ_JAKJSJ010000009.1, on the reverse strand, counting down.
TTTTATTCAGAACGTCGTTAGTGATATTTAAGTTATTAAGGGCTTGCTGGTTACCATACTGAACACGACTATTTTCATCAAGTACAAGTACACCTTGATCCATGTTTCCAATAAGGTTGGTAAACACTTCATCAAGGCCATCAGTTTTATTATCCTTTTCCTCGACCTTTGATACCACGATTTGGGCGATGTGTATTATATAGTCAGAAAAGAGTTGTACATTTTCTTTTATTCTTTCTCGAGACTCTTCCGTGAAAGCGACTAAGCTAATCACACCAAGGCAGCGATTCTCTAGCATGATCGGCACACCAAGGAATGCTGTTTCGCGACAGGTTTCTTTATTGGTACAACCATCACAAAGAGGATCAGTACGTGATTTTAAAACAACTTTTTCTTCATGTGTCTCAATTATATACCTGAATATTCTTGAACTAGTATTGAGTTTTTTGCCAAAAAATTTGCTATAAGGCCCAGTACCAGCGATACGAACTAAATCAGCATCGACGACTTCAGCATCGAGCTTTAATACCGCCGAGAGCGATTGGGTGAAACGAAGGATCGTAGGTTGAAGTTTCATCAGCTCGGAGGTCACAGGCATATTCAGCATAATATAAGACTTCGAAATATGTAAATAAAACAAGTTAGATGAATTTAATAAATCTCTGTTTGATATATATCAGTGTTTTATGTTGCGTATAAGGAAAATAAAGATAAGTGTTAACAATGTCACAAGCTAATATCAATATGATATTAGTCCAGAGTATAACTATCATTTTGGTTTTGAGGCCTGATAAATTTTGATAGTTTTATTGAAAAATCATCTGATGAAAATAAAAATCCACTTGGGAGTTTTATGAGTAGGCCAATGGTAATGCGGCTTTGAACGATTTTTATTTTATGTTTCCCCCGATTTTTGAAAAGTGGCATAGATATTGGAAGCTATTAAATAACAGTGAAAACTAATCGTTACTCTGAATCAAAACTAATAGCTTGTATGCATTATTCAATGCGTTTCCATATGTAGATAAAATCACAATCAAATATTGGGAAGAATAAAATGAAAAGTATTAATGAACTAATAAAGGAAATCAATGAACTAAAGTCTGATCTACATGAGAAAGATTTCCTATTAACGTGGGAGCAAACGCCTGAAGAGCTCGAGAGTGTACTAAAAACAGCGCAGGTGCTTAAAGCAATGCGCCAGGAAAATTTAGCGACAAACGTGTTTAAAAATGGCCTTGCTGTTTCGTTGTTCCGTGATAACTCTACTCGGACCCGTTTCTCTTACGCTTCAGCCATCAATATGCTGGGGTTAGCACAGCAGGATCTTGACGAAGGTAAATCACAGATCGCTCATGGTGAAACGGTACGTGAAACCGCAAATATGATTTCATTCTGTGCAGATGCGATAGGTATTCGTGATGATATGTACTTAGGTGCCGGTAATGCTTATATGCGCGAAGTCGGTGAAGCATTGGATGATGGTGTTAAAGAAGGTGTACTACCGCATCGCCCTGCCTTGGTAAACCTGCAATGCGACATCGACCACCCAACTCAATCAATGGCTGACTTAGCATGGTTAGAAGAGCATTTTGGTGGTTTAGATAAGCTTAAAGGCAAGAAAATTGCGATGACGTGGGCGTACTCGCCAAGTTATGGCAAGCCATTATCTGTGCCGCAGGGCATTATCGGTTTGATGACGCGCTTTGGTATGGATGTAACACTAGCGTATCCAGAAGGCTATGACCTGATCCCTGAAGTGGTAGAAGAAGCGCGTAAGAATGCCGAGTTATCTGGCGGTAGTTTCACGGAAGTGTCGTCTATGGAAGAGGCTTTCCAAGATGCCGATATCGTTTATCCGAAGTCTTGGGCACCTTATCAAGTTATGGGCCGCCGTACCGAGCTACTTCGCGCTAACGATCATGATGGCTTGAAAGCGCTTGAGCAAGAGTGTCTTGCTCAGAATGCTAATCATAAAGACTGGCATTGCACTGAAGAAATGATGAAATTGACTAAGCAAGGCGAAGCGTTATACATGCACTGCTTGCCAGCCGATATTACCGGTGTGTCGTGTGAAGAAGGTGAGGTGGAAGAGTCGGTATTTGAAAAATATCGTATCGCAACCTACAAAGAAGCTAGCTGGAAGCCATACGTCATCGCGGCAATGATCATGAACCGAAAATACCAGAATCCTGCTCAAATCTTACAAGAATTGCTAGATGACGGGCAAAAGCGGGTGAAATAAATCACTTAATACTCCAGTTACTCACTGCCAGTAAATAGGCAGGCAGTGAGGTCCAAAGTCGATCTATCTGAAATTATACAGTTTGAGCTAATTGCTTGCTCATGGCGGGGGTAATCATCATGCGTTTACTCCTTGGTACCCCCCGCATTTTCTTTTTATATATTCAATGAGGTCTGGTCGTGTCTACATTCTCTCTAAAAATGGAGATCGCCGATAACCGCCATTATAACGGTCAGCTATCTCCTCTATTCACCATTGAACAAGCGGAAAAAGCGCGCGCTTTTCACCAAAAAGTAGAAGGGTATCAGCCAACGCCATTACATTCTCTCAACCATTTAGCCAAAGAAATTGGTGTCGGAAAAATATTAGTTAAAGATGAAGCTCATCGCTTTGATTTATGCGCATTTAAAATGTTGGGAGGCGCCTACGCGATAGCGCGTTTGCTCTGTGATGAATACAAACTTGATATTAAAGCCTTTGATTTCGATGCCTTGAAAAAAGACATAACTGAAAAGATGACGTTTGCAACAGCAACGGATGGTAATCATGGTCGTGGTGTTGCTTGGGCTGCCAATAAGCTCGGTCAAAATGCTGTGGTATATATGCCCAAAGGGGCTGCAGATGAGCGGGTTAATAATATTCGTGCCTTAGGTGCTGAATGCATTGTTACCGAGATGAATTATGACGATACCGTACGTTTAGCAATTAAAACGGCTGAAGAAAATGGTTGGAAAGTCGTGCAAGACACCGCGTGGGAAGGTTATACCGAAATTCCAACGTGGATCATGCAAGGCTATACCACTCTGGCAGCTGAGGCCGTAGATCAAATGAAAGCTCAGCAGATCGAGCATCCAACCCATGTTTTTCTACAAGCGGGTGTCGGGGCGATGGCTGGTGGGGTTCTAGGTTATCTTTGCGACCAATTTGGTTCTGACAGATTGCACTCAGTGATTGTTGAGCCTGATCTCGCTGATTGTATTTATCGCTCCGGTATTAGTGAAAATGGCCAAATGGTCAATGTCGGTGGTGATATGGCAACCATCATGGTTGGCCTTGCATGTGGAGAGCCGAACCCAATTGGCTGGCCAGTGTTACGTGATTGTTCAACCCAGTTTGTTTCATGCCAAGACAGTGTTGCTGCATTAGGAATGCGTGTGCTTGGTAACCCGCTAGGCGATGATCCTCGAGTCGTATCTGGAGAGTCCGGCGCCGTTGGTGCAGGTCTGTTAGCTGCGGTGCATTATCACCCAGAGCGAGAGCAATTAATGGAGAAGCTTGGTCTGAATAAAGACTCGGTAGTATTGCTGGTTAATACCGAGGGGGATACCGACCCGGTGCATTATCGGGAAGTCGTATGGCAAGGTTTGCACTCAACGCTTTGAGTCCTGAAGCCATTCATATTGCGCTTTAGTTCGATATTGCAACAGGAGTGCTTATTTATGCTTATAAACGCCATGATTTTATTTGCACTTACTCGCGTCATTAAATGCGCAAACTATCAATCTTTCAAAACAAATTACATGGTGTTTGGTGGTGATAACCGCTTTCAAGCACCTGAAAAATCACACATGCCGGAGGCGAAAAACCTAATCCGGCGCAAGGAGAATTACAATGACAATGAATATTCCATTCGCAAAAGTATTAGAAAAAGCTCAAGAATATAAAGCGGATATGAGCCGTTTCCTCCGTGACATGATTGCTATTCCAAGCGAAAGCTGTGATGAAGAAAAAGTGGTACTCCGTATTAAAGAAGAAATGGAAAAAGTGGGTTTTGATAAGGTTGAAATCGATCCTATGGGGAATGTGCTAGGTTGGATCGGCCATGGCCCACATTTAATTGCGATGGATGCTCATATCGATACCGTTGGTGTCGGTAATATGGATAACTGGGAATTCGACCCATACCAAGGTATGGAAGATGATGAAGTGATTGGTGGCCGTGGAGCATCGGATCAAGAAGGCGGCATGGCATCAATGGTGTATGCAGGAAAAATCATAAAGGATCTCGGCCTTGAAGATGAGTATACCTTGCTGGTAACCGGTACCGTGCAGGAAGAAGACTGCGACGGCCTATGTTGGCAGTATATTATTGAAGAGAGCAAAATACGCCCTGAGTTTGTGGTATCGACTGAGCCGACAGATTGCCAAATTTACCGTGGTCAGCGTGGTCGTATGGAAATTCGTGTCGATGTGTCCGGTGTGAGCTGCCACGGTTCAGCACCTGAGCGTGGTGATAATGCCATCTTTAAAATGGGGCCAATCCTCAACCAGCTTGAAGATCTTTCTCATAACCTAAAAGACGATCCATTCTTAGGTAAAGGTACGCTGACTGTTTCTGAAATTTTCTTTACCTCACCTAGCCGTTGTGCCGTAGCTGATAGCTGCGCTGTATCAATTGACCGTCGCTTAACTTGGGGCGAAACATGGGAAGGTTCATTGGAAGAGATCCGTGCTTTACCTGCCGTACAAGAAGCCCAAGCGGTGGTTTCTATGTATGAATATGACCGTCCTGCTTATACCGGCTTGGTATACCCAACAGAGTGTTATTTCCCAACGTGGTTAATCGATGAAGAACATGTTGCAACCAAAACATTAGAAGCGTCTTACGAGCTGCTATTTGACCAAAAACCAATCGTTGATAAGTGGACGTTCTCAACCAACGGCGTATCAATTATGGGTCGTTACGGCATTCCAGTAATTGGCTTTGGTCCAGGTAAAGAGCCAGAAGCTCATGCGCCAAACGAAAAAACGTGGAAAAAGCATTTAGTCACCTGTGCTGCCATGTACGCGGTGATCCCACAGATGTACTTGAAAGAACTAAAAAAATAACCCGTTAGTGGTTTAAGCTTTTCTGTCCTAGGGGTGCCGACCCTATGCCTAACGTTGGCCTCATACCCCCCTAGGATGGATTTTCTGTTTCATTTTCAGGCTTAACTTGTTGGTACTGATACAGAGCCTTAAAACGAAACAGTAACCTGACAGCGGTGGGGGAATCATGGGTCACAATAATTTGAATGGAAACATACGGGTAAGTGACGTTTCTCAGCACACTTCAGGTATAAGTGATGCCGTACTGATCCGCCAAGGAATCGTCGTTGATCATTTGAAAGCCCAACAGGCTGATATCTTAGTTATTGACGGCAAGATTGCCGACGTTGCACCTGAAATCCATCGTGTTCCCTCTGGTTGTGATGTGATTGAAGCCGCCGGTTTGTATGTAATGCCAGGCGGGATTGATGTTCACACCCACTTTAATATTGATGTTGGGATCAGCCGTAGCTGCGATGATTTTTACACTGGTACTCGCTCAGCAGCCTGCGGCGGAACCACAACCATAGTCGATCATATGGGGTTTGGCCCTAAAGGCTGTAATCTTCACCACCAGTTATCCGTATACAAAGAGTATGCCAAAGACAAGGCTGTGATTGACTATAGCTTTCATGGCGTGATTCAGCACATTAATGCAGAGATCTTGGCGGAAATGGCCTCGATGGTGGAAGAAGAGGGGATTTCGAGCTTCAAGCTGTATCTAACTTACAATTACAAGTTGGATGATAGCGATGTGCTGAAAGCATTGATTGAGTTGAACAAGGTCAATGCGCTAACCACGGTTCACCCTGAGAACGACGCCGCGATCGCATTACGACGAGAACAGCTACTTGCCCAAGGAAAAACCGCCCCTAAATACCATGCCGAGAGTCGACCGCTAGCTTGTGAGGCAGAAGCCATTGCAAGAGTGATTAACTTGGCAAGCCTCGCCGATAACGCGCCGCTTTATATTGTTCATCTGTCGAATGGCTTGGGTTTGGATTACGTCAGACTTGCTCGGCAGAACCATCAACCCGTATGGGCAGAAACCTGCCCACAGTACCTTGTGCTATGCGATGCGTGTTATGAACGCGAAGATGCACTCAAGTTTATTCTCAGTCCACCACTGCGCCCGGTAGAGGAGTCCCGCAAACTTTGGCAGGGCATAGAAGATGGTAGCATCAATACGATTGCGACAGACCATTGCTCTTTTACTTATCAAGTACAGAAACAACAGGGTAAAGATAATTTCAGTGCTTGCCCAAATGGATTACCCGGTGTGGAAACACGGATGCCATTACTGTTTTCTGATGGGGTAATGGCGGGGCGAATTAGCCCCAGCCGTTTTGTTGAATTGACTAGTTATATGCCAGCGAAACTCTTCGGCTTGTACCCGCAGAAAGGGACATTACAGGTCGGTGCAGATGCCGATTTGGTGATGTTCGATCCTAAGCGGCAAGTAACGATCAAACACGAATTATTACACGACAACACCGATTACACCCCGTATGAAGGTAAGCAAGTTCAAGGCTGGCCAGTGATGACTATTAGCCGAGGACAGGTGGTGGCGTGCAATGGCGAATTTACGGGGAAAGCTGGGAATGGCCGCTTTATTCGCCGCCATCCGTTTCACACTCATCAATTACTATAACGAGATTGGTTATAGCGAGTTTATTGTAACGGCTTAAGGAGAGGTTTTCCCATATCACCGAYGGGAAGGCTTCACCCAACTAACAAGGATAATTCAAGGAACTATTATGAAGCCTATTGCTGTTGTTGCCCTTGGCGGCAATGCGTTGCTGCGTCGTGGCGATGCCCCAAGTTTTGAAAACCAACTCATTAACATCAAAATTGCCGCAAAAGCGATCGCGCAAATAGCCAAAGAGTATCAGGTTGCTATTGTGCATGGTAATGGTCCGCAAGTAGGGCTGCTAGCACTACAAAATCTCGCTTATGACAAAGTATCGCCATATCCACTTGATGTTCTTGGTGCTGAAAGTGAAGGTATGATTGGTTATATGTTAGCGCAAGAACTGCAAAATTTGATGCCACAAACTGAAGTAACTAGCTTATTAACACGTATCGAAGTCGACCCAAATGATCCAAGCATGTTGGATCCAACAAAATTTGTTGGCCCTGTATATAACGAAGATGAAGCTGGTATTCTGGCTGAGGCCAACAACTGGACCATGAAGCGAGATGGCGAATATGTCAGGCGCGTTGTTCCATCACCTAAGCCGTTAAATATTATCGATAAACAGTCAATTGAAACTTTGCTTGATGCCGGGCAGGTTGTGATTTGTTGCGGAGGTGGTGGTATTCCAGTCCGGAAAGGTGATTTTGGTTATGTTGGTGTAGAAGGGGTGATCGATAAAGATTTGTCGGCGACCTTGCTTGCGAAGCAGCTTAAAGCCGATAAGCTACTGATCTTGACCGATGCAGATGCCGTTTACCTTGATTGGGGCACAGATAACCAGCGAGCGTTACGCCTAGCATCACCAACCCAACTCAGCGAATATCAATTTCCAGCCGGTTCAATGGGACCAAAGGTAGAAGCGGCAGTAGATTTTGCCACGTTCGGTGGTAAAGCTTATATCGGTGCGCTAGAACAAGGCTTAGATGTATTAGCTGAAAAAGCAGGTACCTGCGTGAGTGTATAACCATTCCTTATTCGGTGGTAGGTAGCTAAACTATCTGCCACTTCCTCGCTTCAAAGCCCATAATAACTCTGTTAATCTGCGTTTCCTTTTTTGTTTTTGTTGGTCTATCCCTTGCTTTCAACACATAAGTTCACTTTAGCTGGCTGTACTGCCATTTTACTTTGGAGCTGTATTGTTGCGTTTATTCGTAACGTTACCGAGCAGCTCGGTCCGATTGGGGGCGCAGCCATGATTTACACAGTAAGCTCAGTTTTTCTGGCACTGTTCATTGGTTTACCCAACCCTAAACGATTTTCCCTTAAATACTTGTTGATTGGTGGTGGCTTATTTGTTGCCTATGAAATGTGTTTATCGCTGGCTTTAGGTATGGCGAATTCTCGCCATCAGGCTGTCGAAATGGGGGTTATCAACTATTTGTGGCCGTGCTTAACTGTCTTGCTGGCCGTAATCGTGAGTAAAAAGCCCGTTAACCCTCTATTGTACCCTGCAATGGCACTTTCCTTTTTTGGTGTAGCATGGACAGTTAGCGGGGATGAGGGGTTGTCCGTTGCCCTGCTTGCTGCCAATGTGGCATCGAACCCTGTAAGTTACAGCCTCGCTTTTGTCGGTGCATTTCTTTGGGCAATTTACTGTAATTTAACAAAAAGATTGGCAAAGGGTGAAAACGGGATCACCTGGTTTTTCATTGGGACGGCGATTGCTCTGTGGGTTAAGTACTTGTTGAGCAACGAGCCGCCAATGGCCTGGACACTTCAAGCTGGTATCGATTTAATGCTCGCTGCGTCAGTGATGGGAGCAGGATATGCGTTGTGGAATATTGCCATTATTGGCGGCAACATGGTGATGCTGGCAACTTTTTCCTATTTTACCCCGATTTTTTCGACGTTCTTATCTGCAATTTTGCTTGATATCGAATTAACGACGTCGTTCTGGCAAGGTGTGGTAATGGTAACTGTTGCATCGCTAAGTTGCTGGTGGCTGACTAGAAAACAGTAAAAACTCATCGATAAGTCAGCAGCTTCCTTTAATTTGACTACAATCGTTCAAAAGAGGGGGCTGCTGTGAAACGACTGAATTTCATGTATCTAATAAAACTTGTGTTTACCCTGCTCGGGGTTGGATTATTGGCAACGAGTGTGGTCGCTGAACCGTTGAAGGCTACTTTAGCTGACGGGCGTGAAGTGATCCTTTATTCAGATAATACTTGGCGCTTCTTAACACCGAATGCGGGTACGACGGCATCTGCAGCAGCCTTGTCTGTGGTTAGCTCAGTACCTCAGCCAAGTTTTCCCACACCTGATGGAATATTGATTGAACCCGGTACTGGCAAGCAGGTTGAAGCAGCGCAACGTAGCGGAGTAACGGTAATGCTAGAACCTGCCTATTATCAAAATGGTGAGTTAGTGATCCCAACATTGCTTAAAAATGATGGAACAGACGCTATCGTTCTAGTGAAGCTTGCACTTAAGCTGCATAGTGAGAAAGGTGAGGTAATGGCCCGTAAAGAGAAGAAGGTGTGGACATCTATTAAGCGCATGCCAGAAACCTACTTTCGCCCTGATACAGAACGGGAAGGGAAGGTACTGGACTTCAGTGTACCAGCAGCAAAGCATTACTATTTAGAGCTGGAAATTACAGAGGTTGAACATTGGTAAGCCTCTGAATAATGGTACTGAAACAATCTCTAGCTAGATTTTGTTGATGTTATGGTACTTTTTTAATGCTTGCTCTATATGGCGGTTTTCTTCTGAAAGTAATATATCCAAATGAGCGGGATAAGCAGTTTTCTGACTTTTTATATATGCGGCCAGCAGCTTTACATCATCTGGCCTTGGCTTGTAGCTTAAGTTAGGAAAGGTGGTGTAAATAGTATCTATCGCTTCATTCATCCCATTGATTACAGGTTTACTTGCTGCGGTTGTCATTATGTTTCCAGCTATATTGTGTGAAGGTTTAATTTTGAAGCGATTCTAATGGCGGAATATTTCAATGGTTTTGCACTATTAGTGCATTGTTGTTGCAGGTGTGTGGTTTACGAGCAGATGAATAGACTCGCTTAGATGGTGTCATGAGGCTCTAACTGTCAGATGTTGGCATCAGTTATCGTCTGGTGACAGTGCAGGATAGTGACCATTGTAATAATACAGTGCACCAGAGGTTAAGGTCACAAGGGCTAGAATCAGAAATTGCGGTTCAAGTTTACTATAAACTTCTGATTGGATTGATCCAGGGAGGTAGCAGGCGCACTCGAAATGAAGACCTTGATATAGCGCTAGCCCTTTCAAAGCGATATAGAGGCTGAAGCAAATCACCACTGGTAGAAAAGAGGTGAGCTTGGTATAAGCCATGATGGCGCTAAGACAAAGCGCCAGTGGAAGGGCAAAAGAAATGGGTTTGGCATATGTTGATGAGAACAAACCAGTATCTGTGAGTAACAAAGCCATTTGCTCTGGCACGATAAACCCCTTGAGGCTCAAAGCCGAGACATATATCAGCACAAAGCTGGTGATAATAAAATGAAAATACCCTTTAGTTTTCATTGTTTTCATCCCTGTATGTTGTCGTTATACGTTATTGTTTCAACGGCGAACATTGCCAGTGCAAAGGCGTTGTTTTGAATAACTAGTCCAACTTTTTATTTTCTAGGTGCATAATGGCTTCAAGTACACTGCCGCCAATAGCACGTGCTTTGTCTGAAATGGTTGTAAAATCAGCTTCGATACCTCTTGGATCGATATCGCCAATTTTGAAGCCTTCAGTCACCGATAATCCAGCATTTAATAACCCCCGCATCATGCCGCCAAGTGGAGCAATAACAGGGCTATCGTCAACATGGGCAATGACATCACCTTCTTCGACAATATCACCAAGTTTAACGTGGTTATGCATGACACCAGCACAGGGGGCTCGTAAAACCCGCTGATGGGTATAACCAGCGATATTACCGGGAATCCCTGTATTTGCTTGGGTTACGCCATTATAAATAATCCGCCCAAGGTGGTGGCCACGGTTAGTTTCAATGACTGCATCGCAGTCTATACCCGCGGTAAAACCGGGGCCTAAGGCAATGGTGATGGGGGCCATATCTTTGGTGGTGCCGATATTACGTTTGGCCAAAATGGCGTCTATTATTATCGCTGGTTTCATCTTGGCTAACGAACAACAGGTTTCATCGATCATTACCGGTACTTGGCCATCGTCAATAGCCTTGAATACATCTTCGCAGTTAAGCGCCTTACGCGCTGTGATCCCTTCAACGTTACATGGTTCTCCATATAAACATTGACCAAAAGAGACAGAGCAGCGGATCATGGTTGGTTGGGCAATATCGCTCAAGACTACTTTAAAACCTGAATTAAATAACCGGATAGCCACCCCTGTTGCAATATCTCCTGCGCCACGGATAAGAACCAATTTATTTTTGTTCAACCGGGAATCATCTTTCATTAGCCCACCTGCCGATTGATGTTTCACTTTAAGGATTTCGGCCATGATACTAATTGCTATTTCTTCAGGGGTTTCTGCGCCAATGTTGAAGCCAATGGGAGAGTGGATAGCCTGAATGTGGCTTTCGCTGACATTACATTGTCGTAGATGAGTAAATAAGGTTTGCACCTTACGGCGGCTTGCCATAAGTCCTAAGTATTGGGTGTCACAGTTAACGACCTTCGTGATCGCATCTTGATCTTGATGGTTAGTGGCGATAACAACGAAACTATCTTTGGTAATATCCAGTTTATCAATTGCCTCTACCATAGAGCTTCCTTGCACAAGTTTGGTACCTGTTGGAAAGTAATCTTTGTTGAGGCTCTCGGCATAGGCGTCTGCGACGGTAATATCAAAGCCAACGACATCCGCCGCATGTGCAACGGCGCGATTAACGTGACCCGCCCCAATTAGTAGTAGGCTGGGGCGTAGGCCATAGACATCTATAAGTACGCTCATGGCACCACCACAATCCATTCCCATTGCTTCTGGTCCAGAGCGTGTCATTCGTCCTTTAATAACTCGAGATTTTCTTTGCTGCAGAGCTTCGAGAGCCTGCTCTATAACATAGCGCTCAATCATTCCACCGCCAACCGTACCTATGATACTGCCATCAGTCTTGACGATCATTTGCCCTGAGTGGCGCGGAGCCGACCCCCGAGTTTCGATAATATTAGCAAGGGCAAAAGGGGTGTTTTGTTCTTCGAGCTGGGCTGCCTTGGCAAAAATGTTCATTCATTCAACCTCTGTGCTGTGAGGTCAGGTTGCAAGTGCAAACTGTTCCTTCACTAAAATCTTTTTTATCGGTGTAACAGACATCATTTCTGTAAGCCAAATGGCATCAAGCAGTTTATTTTGCATCATGACTACTTCAGCGGTTGCGCAAAGTTGATGAAGGTCATGATGTAAATCTACCTTGTTGATAAGCCATATTTTAATAGCGTGTTCAGGTGTATTCTTGAACATCCCATTAGGGTGGGCGATGAGTTTATTTAAGATATTATGGTTAACTTCATCACCTTGTTGGCACTGGGTTATGGAAGAAAATGCCGACCAACGATGAATTGCATCGGGGTCTGCCTGCTTATTAATCGCTTCTGCGCCTGTTAAACCGATAACCATATCCGTACAGTTTGGAATGCAAGGCTCGTGCCCAAACGGTGCTTTTATCGGTAATGAACGGGCACCGTCAGATTCAATAATGAATACTGTGAAATGGCCGGTATTTTTTAATATTTCTATCTCGTTAATTGTTAATCCTGAGACTTTTATCTTATTTTTATCATTACGGCTTTTAATCAAACTTTGATAGCAAAAAGTGATACTTGGCTCAGAAAAATAGAAGTCATTATCTGGTAGATATTGGTGGTGCTCTTTATCGTTTATCGGTGCATAAAAGTGACGATTAATATCATTCAAATAATCGTATTGAACAATATAATCAACGTGATTGGATTCAGGTAAGTACATTTTTGTTGTAGTGGTAACACAGACACGGTGTCCCCAACGTTTGAACAAATCAGCAAGCCAATAAGCTGTTGTTGTTTTCCCGCCAGCACCAACTAATGAAATAACTAGAGGGGAAACTTGCAGAGCATGTAGGCGACTAATATCTAACATAGGAAAGAGTGATAGTAATTGAGGTTGCGAACCATATCGATTATTCATACTCATCACCCACAATATAGAATTACTAGTTTATAAGGTAAATTATGAAGATCAGAACTCGCCCAAATCATCTAGACTGTGTTATGCCCGCGGCTGGGCTGTCGAGCAGAATGGGGCGTTGGAAATTGATGCTACCGTATCAAAACAAGACAGTCCTTGATGTAAGTATCGAAAATGCACTTTCATTCTGTAGCAGGGTTATTTTAGTTGTAGGTTATCGCTCGGATGAATTAGTGAAAAAATATCAGTCATGTAAAGGTGTAAAAGTGGTTGTAAATCCACACTTTAAACTGGGGATGTTTGGTTCTATTCAGCAGGGGGTGCAATGGGTTGAGTCAAAACATTTTTTCATTTGCCATGCTGATATGCCATGTATTAGTTCGAATATCTTCTATCAAACATGGGTGAACCGCGGAGAGTATACGGTTTTCCCCGGTACGCTGACTAAGCCTGGWCACCCCGTTTTACTCCCTAGCACGATAAAGCAAAATATTATTGACGCTGATATTAACCAGTCAATGAAAGCCATTATTTATCGTTATTCAGTTAAATATTTGAACTTAGGTTCCGATTCAATTTATTTTGATGTCGATACTCCCGAAGCGTATAAACAACTTTGTGAGCAAGAGCATTAATTGCTATCAAAATGAGACTGTTGAAAATATCACTCTCATTTTGATATAAGTAATCAATCTGATTATGAGGTGTATTCACTTTAATCC
>NZ_JAKJSJ010000008.1:0-981 GCF_050336715.1 Photobacterium makurazakiensis | reverse complement strand
AACGCCCCCGAAGGATTGTTGTTGTCGCTGCCGCTCGACTTGCATGTGTTAGGCCTGCCGCCAGCGTTCAATCTGAGCCATGATCAAACTCTTCAATTAGAATTTTTGTGGTCTCTCGACCGGCTCAACGAATACTGATTGAACATCAATAACTAGAAGCTAGTCATGAYATTCGAATTGACTGTGCCAAAATAAYTTNCRTTAYCTTGTATTGGTCACTCAGTTCATTGATAAATCTTTTGACTTAACTTTTTYACGAGTGCCCACACAGATTGCATGGTCAAATTGTTAAAGAACGTTGACTTTCAATGCCTTGGCACGTTGTGCTTTAGCAAGTCAGGAGGCGTATAATACGCGTTTCTGATATCCAGTCAAGACAAAATTTTCAACTTTTTCATCGCTTGATTAAAAAGTAAAAACCTTCTGTTGACGCCGCTCACATTACAATCAGTCGGAGCGAAATAAAAGCCCGTTGTTGCCAACGGGCTCTCAAATTGGGCGCCTGGCGATGTCCTACTCTCACATGGGGAAACCCCACACTACCATCGGCGCTATTACGTTTCACTACTGAGTTCGGCATGGGATCAGGTGGGTCCATAATGCTATGGTCGCCAAGCAAATTCTGTTTTATTCACCGCCTCATGGCAGTAAATAGCAATCTGGGAAAATCTGACTAGTTTCTCAAACACCATTCAAGTGTTTCGTGGAGTCCGTAAAAAACCCCTTGGGTGTTGTATGGTTAAGCCTCACGGGCAATTAGTATCAGTTAGCTCAATGCCTCGCAGCACTTACACACCTGACCTATCTACGTCGTAGTCTCCAACAACCCTTTAGGATACTTAAAGTATCAGGGATGACTCATCTCAGGGCTCGCTTCGCGCTTAGATGCTTTCAGCGCTTATCGATTCCGAACTTAGCTACCGGGCAATGCCACTGGCGTGACAACCCGAACACCAGAGGTTCGTCCACTCCGGTCCTCCT
>NZ_JAKJSJ010000007.1:0-4151 GCF_050336715.1 Photobacterium makurazakiensis | reverse complement strand
TACGTCGTAGTCCGGATTGGAGTCTGCAACTCGACTCCATGAAGTCGGAATCGCTAGTAATCGTGGATCAGAATGCCACGGTGAATACGTTCCCGGGCCTTGTACACACCGCCCGTCACACCATGGGAGTGGGCTGCACCAGAAGTAGATAGCTTAACCTTCGGGAGGGCGTTTACCACGGTGTGGTTCATGACTGGGGTGAAGTCGTAACAAGGTAGCCCTAGGGGAACCTGGGGCTGGATCACCTCCTTAACGATATGACCTGCTGTTTTATGCAGTGTCCACACAGATTGCTTGGTTAAAATGTAAAAGAACGTGAAAGACTTGGGTCTGTAGCTCAGGTGGTTAGAGCGCACCCCTGATAAGGGTGAGGTCGGTGGTTCGAGTCCACTCAGACCCACCACTTTCTCTCCCAGAGAAAGTGTGTGAGAGTTTTTCAAACGTTGGGGTTATAGCTCAGCTGGGAGAGCGCCTGCCTTGCACGCAGGAGGTCTGCGGTTCGATCCCGCATAGCTCCACCACTCTTTAAGCGCATTTCTTGATGAAATGAGTGTCCTTAAAAAGTGGAAACCTTTTCGAAGGTCAACACATGTTCTTTAACAATCTGGAAAGCTGACTAGTAAATTGAATCTTTTGATTGGATTACAATTGTATCTTGCTTATTTTATTGAGAGCTAGATACGAGTTCTCAAAACAAACACATTCAAGTGTCTTGTGTAAGAGTCCGGCGAAAACAAATAATTCTCTTTAAGTAGAGAGTGAACCTTGGTTGTTGCCATACGAAACCTCTTGGGGTTGTATGGTTAAGTGACTAAGCGTACACGGTGGATGCCTGGGCAGTCAGAGGCGATGAAGGACGTATTAACTTGCGATAAGCGTAGATTAGGCAGTAAAAGCCACCTGAGTCTACGATTTCCGAATGGGGAAACCCAGCTGCATAAGCAGTTATCGTTACATGAATACATAGTGTAACGAGGCGAACCGGGGGAACTGAAACATCTAAGTACCCCGAGGAAGAGAAATCAACCGAGATTCCGGCAGTAGCGGCGAGCGAAACCGGATTAGCCCTTAAGCGGCTTTAGCGTTAGGTGAAGGTGTTGGAAAACACAGCGATACAGGGTGATAGCCCCGTAACCGACAGCGCTTTAGTCGTGAAATCGAGTAGGACGGGACACGTGATATCCTGTTTGAACATGGGGGGACCATCCTCCAAGGCTAAATACTCCTGACTGACCGATAGTGAACCAGTACCGTGAGGGAAAGGCGAAAAGAACCCCTGTGAGGGGAGTGAAATAGAACCTGAAACCGTGTACGTACAAGCAGTAGGAGCACCTTCGTGGTGTGACTGCGTACCTTTTGTATAATGGGTCAGCGACTTAATTTTAGTAGCAAGGTTAACCGATTAGGGGAGCCGTAGGGAAACCGAGTCTTAACTGGGCGTACAGTTGCTAGGATTAGACCCGAAACCAGGTGATCTAGCCATGGGCAGGTTGAAGGTGAGGTAACACTTACTGGAGGACCGAACCGACTAATGTTGAAAAATTAGCGGATGACTTGTGGCTAGGGGTGAAAGGCCAATCAAACCTGGAGATAGCTGGTTCTCCCCGAAAGCTATTTAGGTAGCGCCTCGGACGAATACTACTGGGGGTAGAGCACTGTTAAGGCTAGGGGGTCATCCCGACTTACCAACCCTTTGCAAACTCCGAATACCAGTAAGTACTATCCGGGAGACACACGGCGGGTGCTAACGTCCGTCGTGGAGAGGGAAACAACCCAGACCGCCAGCTAAGGTCCCAAAGTTATAGCTAAGTGGGAAACGATGTGGGAAGGCTCAGACAGCCAGGATGTTGGCTTAGAAGCAGCCATCATTTAAAGAAAGCGTAATAGCTCACTGGTCGAGTCGGCCTGCGCGGAAGATTTAACGGGGCTAAGCTATACACCGAAGCTGCGGCAATGGAAACGGGTTAATATTCCCGTACTGCTTGCAACTGCGATGGGGGGACGGAGAAGGCTAGGTGGGCTTGGCGACGGTTGTCCAAGTTCAAGGGTGTAGGCTGTAATCTTAGGCAAATCCGGGATTACACTAGGCTGAGACCCGATGTCGAGTCACTACGGTGATGAAGTCATTGATGCCATGCTTCCGGGAAAAGCCTCTAAGCGATAGGTTGTAAGCAATCGTACCCCAAACCGACACAGGTGATCAGGTAGAGAATACCAAGGCGCTTGAGAGAACTCGGGTGAAGGAACTAGGCAAAATGGTACCGTAACTTCGGGAGAAGGTACGCTNCYGACGGTGATGAGACTTGCTCTCTAAGCTGTCGGNAGTCGCAGATACCAGGTGGCTGCAACTGTTTATTAAAAACACAGCACTGTGCAAAATCGAAAGATGACGTATACGGTGTGACGCCTGCCCGGTGCCGGAAGGTTAATTGATGGGGTTAGTCNTNRGNCGAAGCTCTTGATCGAAGCCCCGGTAAACGGCGGCCGTAACTATAACGGTCCTAAGGTAGCGAAATTCCTTGTCGGGTAAGTTCCGACCTGCACGAATGGCGTAATGATGGCCACGCTGTCTCCACCCGAGACTCAGTGAAATTGAAATCGCAGTGAAGATGCTGTGTACCCGCGGCTAGACGGAAAGACCCCGTGAACCTTTACTACAGCTTGGCACTGAACATTGACCCTACATGTGTAGGATAGGTGGGAGGCTTCGAAGCGCAGTCGCTAGATTGCGTGGAGCCGTCCTTGAAATACCACCCTTGTATGCTTGATGTTCTAACGTCGCCCCCTYATCGGGGGTGCGGACAGTGCCTGGTGGGTAGTTTGACTGGGGCGGTCTCCTCCCAAAGCGTAACGGAGGAGCACGAAGGTGGGCTAATCACGGTCGGACATCGTGAGGTTAGTGCAATGGCATAAGCCCGCTTGACTGCGAGAATGACAATTCGAGCAGGTGCGAAAGCAGGTCATAGTGATCCGGTGGTTCTGAATGGAAGGGCCATCGCTCAACGGATAAAAGGTACTCCGGGGATAACAGGCTGATACCGCCCAAGAGTTCATATCGACGGCGGTGTTTGGCACCTCGATGTCGGCTCATCACATCCTGGGGCTGAAGTCGGTCCCAAGGGTATGGCTGTTCGCCATTTAAAGTGGTACGCGAGCTGGGTTTAGAACGTCGTGAGACAGTTCGGTCCCTATCTGCCGTGGGCGTTGGATGATTGAAGGGGGCTGCTCCTAGTACGAGAGGACCGGAGTGGACGAACCTCTGGTGTTCGGGTTGTCACGCCAGTGGCATTGCCCGGTAGCTAAGTTCGGAATCGATAAGCGCTGAAAGCATCTAAGCGCGAAGCGAGCCCTGAGATGAGTCATCCCTGATACTTTAAGTATCCTAAAGGGTTGTTGGAGACTACGACGTAGATAGGTCAGGTGTGTAAGTGCTGCGAGGCATTGAGCTAACTGATACTAATTGCCCGTGAGGCTTAACCATACAACACCCAAGGGGTTTTTACGGACTCCACGAAACACTTGAATGGTGTTTGAGAACTGGTCAGATTTTCCCAGATTGCTATTTACTGCCTTGAGGCAGTGAATAAAACAGAATTTGCTTGGCGACCATAGCATTATGGACCCACCTGATCCCATGCCGAACTCAGTAGTGAAACGTAATAGCGCCGATGGTAGTGTGGGGTTTCCCCATGTGAGAGTAGGACATCGCCAGGCTTTAATTTCGACTGATCTCGTCAGAGATGAGTCACCATAAAGTTTTAAGTATAAACTTGGAATTTTATGTTGACTTTCAAAGTGGAAAGCGTATTATACGCCTCCTGCTTCAGCATTAAGTGCTTGAAAGCAATGTTCTTTAACAATTTGACCATGCAATCTGTGTGGGCACTCGTGAAAAAGTTAAGTCAAAAGATTTATCAATGAACTGAGTGACCAATACAAAGTAACGTAAGTTATTTTGGCACAGTCAATTCGAATGTCATGACTAGCTTCTAGTTATTGATGTTCAATCAGTATTCGTTGAGCCGGTCGAGAGACCACAAAAATTCTAATTGAAGAGTTTGATCATGGCTCAGATTGAACGCTGGCGGCAGGCCTAACACATGCAAGTCGAGCGGCAGCGACAACATTGAGTCTTCGGATGATTTGTTGGG
>NZ_JAKJSJ010000006.1:0-712 GCF_050336715.1 Photobacterium makurazakiensis | reverse complement strand
TGCCCACACAGATTGCATGGTCAAATTGTTAAAGAACATTGCTTTCAAGCACTTAATGCTGAAGCAGGAGGCGTATAGTACGCTTTCCACTTTTAAAGTCAACATAAAATTCCAAGTTTATACTTAAAACTTTATGGTGACTCATCTCTGACGAGATCAGTCGAAATTAAAGCCTGGCGATGTCCTACTCTCACATGGGGAAACCCCACACTACCATCGGCGCTATTACGTTTCACTACTGAGTTCGGCATGGGATCAGGTGGGTCCATAATGCTATGGTCGTCAAGCAAATTCTGTTTTTATTCACCGCCTGCTGGCAGTCAATAAGCAATCTGGGAAAATCTGACTAGTTCTCAAACACCATTCAAGTGTTTCGTGGAGTCCGTGACCTACAAGGATGTAGGAAATACTGATAATCGTCTGGAACGATGTCAGTACAAAACCCCTTGGGTGTTGTATGGTTAAGCCTCACGGGCAATTAGTATCGGTTAGCTCAATGCCTCGCAGCACTTACACACCTTGCCTATCTACGTCGTAGTCTCCAACAACCCTTTAGGATACTTAAAGTATCAGGGATGACTCATCTCAGGGCTCGCTTCGCGCTTAGATGCTTTCAGCGCTTATCGATTCCGAACTTAGCTACCGGGCAATGCCACTGGCGTGACAACCCGAACACCAGAGGTTCGTCCACTCCGGTCCTCTCGTACTAGGA
>NZ_JAKJSJ010000005.1:0-1242 GCF_050336715.1 Photobacterium makurazakiensis | reverse complement strand
GCTTGTACGTACACGGTTTCAGGTTCTATTTCACTCCCCTCACAGGGGTTCTTTTCGCCTTTCCCTCACGGTACTGGTTCACTATCGGTCAGTCAGGAGTATTTAGCCTTGGAGGATGGTCCCCCCATGTTCAAACAGGATATCACGTGTCCCGTCCTACTCGATTTCACGACTAAAGCGCTGTCGGTTACGGGGCTATCACCCTGTATCGCTGTGTTTTCCAACACCTTCACCTAACGCTAAAGCCGCTTAAGGGCTAATCCGGTTTCGCTCGCCGCTACTGCCGGAATCTCGGTTGATTTCTCTTCCTCGGGGTACTTAGATGTTTCAGTTCCCCCGGTTCGCCTCGTTACACTATGTATTCATGTAACGATAACTGCTTATGCAGCTGGGTTTCCCCATTCGGAAATCGTAGACTCAAGTGGCTTTTACTGCCTAATCTACGCTTATCGCAAGTTAATACGTCCTTCATCGCCTCTGACTGCCCAGGCATCCACCGTGTACGCTTAGTCACTTAACCATACAACCCCAAGAGGTTTCGTATGGCAACAACCAAGGTTCACTCTCTAGTTAAAGAGAATTATTTGTTTTCGCCGGACTCTTACACAAGACACTTGAATGTGTTTGTTTTGAGAACTCGTATCTCGTTCTTATTAAAAGAAGCAAGATACATTTTTAATCGAATCATTCGTCGTAGTGATGAACGATTGAATTTACTAGTCAGCTTTCCAGATTGTTAAAGAGCATTGTGTTTCACTATCTCCAAAGAGATACNAGAACCACTTTCTAATRATTTTCTACAAGTCTCACAGGCGTCAAAAAACGGACTCAACAAAGTTANCCTTTATTGAATCTGCGATTTTGTGCAGAAAACTTTTAGAGAGTGGTGGGCGATACCGGGCTCGAACCAGTGACCCCCTCCTTGTAAGGGAGGTGCTCTCCCAACTGAGCTAATCGCCCTCGGTTGTTTTACTTCCTTCGTGGGGAAGAATGGTGGGTCGTGCAGGATTCGAACCTGCGACCAATTGATTAAAAGTCAACTGCTCTACCAACTGAGCTAACGACCCGTGGCGTCCCATAGGGGAGTCGAACCCCTGTTACCGCCGTGAAAGGGCGGTGTCCTAGGCCTCTAGACGAATGGGACTAAGTATTTCTGCGAATGTTGTTGGGCAACATTCGCGCTCTCTTACATTTCGACCAAGCAATCTGTGTGGACACTGCATAAAACAGCAGGTCATATCG
>NZ_JAKJSJ010000003.1:0-1226 GCF_050336715.1 Photobacterium makurazakiensis | reverse complement strand
AACCAGCGATGGTGAGCGAATCCCAGAAAGTACGTCGTAGTCCGGATTGGAGTCTGCAACTCGACTCCATGAAGTCGGAATCGCTAGTAATCGTGGATCAGAATGCCACGGTGAATACGTTCCCGGGCCTTGTACACACCGCCCGTCACACCATGGGAGTGGGCTGCACCAGAAGTAGATAGCTTAACCTTTCGGGGAGGGCGTTTACCACGGTGTGGTTCATGACTGGGGTGAAGTCGTAACAAGGTAGCCCTAGGGGAACCTGGGGCTGGATCACCTCCTTAACGATATGACCTGCTGTTTTATGCAGTGTCCACACAGATTGCTTGGTCGAAATGTAAGAGAGCGCGAATGTTGCCCAACAACATTCGCAAGAAATACTTAGTCCCATTCGTCTAGAGGCCTAGGACACCGCCCTTTCACGGCGGTAACAGGGGTTCGACTCCCCTATGGGACGCCACGGGTCGTTAGCTCAGTTGGTAGAGCAGTTGACTTTTAATCAATTGGTCGCAGGTTCGAATCCTGCACGACCCACCATTCTTTCTCACGAAGGAATTCAAACTATCGTGGGCGATTAGCTCAGTTGGGAGAGCACCTCCCTTACAAGGAGGGGGTCACTGGTTCGAGCCCGGTATCGCCCACCATTTTCTCTTTTGAGAAAACTTCTACCAAAGAAGTAAAACGTTGGGGCTATAGCTCAGCTGGGAGAGCGCCTGCCTTGCACGCAGGAGGTCTGCGGTTCGATCCCGCATAGCTCCACCACTTTCTAAATGCATTCTGATGAGTGTGATTAGAAAGTGGTTTTTTTGTCTCTTTGGAGGTAGTGAAACACAATGCTCTTTAACAATCTGGAAAGCTGACTAGTAAATTTAATGTTTCGTCGCTTCGATTACTGATTTTCTTACTTTTTTTTTTATCGAAGAGGTAAGAACGAGTTCTCAAAACAAACACATTCAAGTGTCTTGTGTAAGAGTCCGGCGAAAACAAATAATTCTCTTTTANTAGAGAGTGAACCTTGGTTGTTGCCATACTGAAACCTCTTGGGGTTGTATGGTTAAGTGACTAAGCGTACACGGTGGATGCCTGGGCAGTCAGAGGCGATGAAGGACGTATTAACTTGCGATAAGCGTAGATTAGGCAGTAAAAGCCACTTGAGTCTACGATTTCCGAATGGGGAAACCCAGCTGCATAAGCAGTTATCGTTACATGAATACATAGTGTAACGA
>NZ_JAKJSJ010000002.1:0-16049 GCF_050336715.1 Photobacterium makurazakiensis | reverse complement strand
GCATAATGATATAGTTTATTAATATATGAAAGTGCAAAGGGGTAACCCCATAATGACCATTCAGATCTGAAATTTGCCACGGGTGAAGGACTAGCCCCGCAGGGATAAGCGAACCCTCAAGGGTTGATATTTGCGACTTTGGCGGGTGAGCGAAAACAGAGCGAAGCGACTGCATAGTTGAACAATGAGAGAAACACCCCCTTTCCTGCTAAGCCTAGCCTCGCAGAGACTTTGCCAGTCCCAAGGAATGCTACTGCAACCCGTCTCGGCTTGATGTAGCTCGTTCTAGGGGCTTATTTAAGGGTATTTGTCTTTGAATAGAAGGTGAGCTTACGGCAAGGTAGCTTGCCGTAAGCTCACAACTGAATCAGCGCTATATCGAAACTGGAACATTGTAGCCACCATGCAGCCTTCATAAGCTTATGGCACTGTTTTTCTGTGAATTGTTTGCTTTGGATATTCATTGACTTTCCTTTTTCAGATCTGAATTTCTACTGACACCAATCGATTTTTTTCCCACCGTCGTAAGGGACTGCAAACCCTTTTTCAATTAGGGCGTGACCAAGATCGTAACCATTAAGCTTCACATCAGCGATTATCCGAAAATATTTACCTCGCTTTACGTTGTGTAGCTCGATATTTTGAGATTTCCGAATTGCCGAAACAGTAAATTGCTTAGCTTGCTGAGCAAGTTTCTTCTCTTTCTTACACTTGCCTCGAATCTCTGGCGTGTCTATTCCTGCAACTCGAATAGGGATGCGTTCCCCAATTATCGGGTTAACCTGATCGATTGTTACTCTGAACGTGTCACCATCATAAATTGAATCGACTCGTGAAACTTTCAAACTACCGAAGTTCTTATCGTTTATGCTTGCTGCTGTAGCGCTGCAAGCAGCGACACAAATTGATATTAACGTGATCAGCTTCTTCATTTGTTACCCCTTCAATAGTCGTAACTCTTTTTCTTGCTCACCATCGACCGCAGCGTGGATACTGACTTTTCCGCCATCGAGATAGCCCTCAACCATTTGAGCCATAGCTTTGTCTTGGTTAAAGTCTCGAACTGGTGCATCGTCTAAATTTTCAAAGTGTTTTCTCATGTACGCCTCTCTGTTTTCCATAACAGCTTGCGATATGTTCATCTCTGGTAGGTTCTCAGCCACGCCAATGACCTAACCCATAGCAAAGGCATCACTTTTTCACTCTTTACTTTTTTGAAGTGTTGCCATGTAAGCAGCTCATGTATTCTCGTCTTGCTTTACTAAGCATTTTCATAAGTAAGTCAAAGATATAACATGAAACCTTGGCATTAGATTCTAAGCCAACAAACACAACAACTTGATGAAATCGAGGTCTAGAAACGTACTCATAATACCTCTCGCTCCAAACTGTTTTATATGTATGTCTCGCTCTATAAACAGCTTCGACCCCAAAACCATCACAAATATACGTCACGAGATTATTCACATAACTTTGCACTTTCATGTTTACTTTTGACTGAGAAATACATTCTGTAACATCAATCTCAAACGCTTCAATATTGTGTTTATCCATGAGCGCTTGAGCCCTTTTTAACGCTAATGCGCTCTCATGTGGGTTATTTGAATCAGCAAGTGCGAGACATTTCTTGATTTTGCTAAGTATTTTTTCTTGATCGTTTGACATAGCAGCACCTTGCTAATTAATGTATTAATTAACTTTATGCGTACCAGTAGTAGGATAACGCAAGCAGCAACGTATATACCGTTCTCTCTATCGCTACTGCTTTCTGCGATGGGGGGAGGGTTATATTTCGTAAGATTGACGCTTTAATCGAGCGTATGCGTCTTTAATTTCAGCTTCTTCATAACCAAGCTTTGTATAGCTTGTGTCCTTCTCCGTAATGCTTGAATCATCTAAATCAAGCAACTTGCTAGGTTCTACTCCTAAGTGCATCAAAATACCCGCCCAAAGGTGAAAGTCCATCACTCCATCTGCTCTTTTTGCCAGTAAGTCGCCTGTAATGCCTAACACCTTAGCTAACTTATCTCTTGATAAGCCAGTAAAGCTATTTGTACCAATAAACTGTTTCACGACTTCTAATGACGGGGATTCATACTTATCAACACGCATAATCCAATCGTAATTAAGGCTTACTTCCTTATCTGACTTCTCAATGATGGATTTTCCGGTTACAAGGGCGATAAGTAGCGCCCAATTGCAATACTTGATGTTACTTTTGTTATTTTCACCCTCTGCTTTCGGAGCTCTCCAACGTCTAGGTGATCGCTCACTAACGCCTATCATTTCATGGATTTTTGAAATGTTCTTGCCGTATTTCCAAGCGATGATAGCCCAAACAAGATTCACTTCTTGAGTTGTTGGGGCTACCCATTTCGCACGTACCTTGAGAGTCTTAGGGTTAATTTCCATTAACTTGCTCATTCAACCCCCTTATGTAAGGTTTCTTTGATTTTGTCTAACATTTCACCCGCAATTACAAACTCAACCCCGTCAATATCTAACACGATTTTTTCACTATCAGACTCAATCAGCTTTGAAGGGGCTCTGCGGTTAACATATTCAAGCTCAAGTTGTTTTTTTGTAGTAGGGTCGCCTTCTTCTGATTCTGAGCTTTTCGAGCCG
Organism: Photobacterium makurazakiensis; assembly: GCF_050336715.1. NCBI lineage: Bacteria > Pseudomonadati > Pseudomonadota > Gammaproteobacteria > Vibrionales > Vibrionaceae > Photobacterium > Photobacterium makurazakiensis. Next base: position 13,424 of record NZ_JAKJSJ010000002.1, on the reverse strand, counting down.
TCCTGCTCGGTTTCAGAACTGAATGATTGCTCATCAGTATCATTAGTATCTATGGCTTCGGCTCTTGATTCTAAGTCCAAATCTGCGATGTTCTCTTGCTTTTCAGCTTCATCTTTTAAGGTCTTGATCAATTTATGCAGCTCTTTTTCTGTGATGCTGCTTGATTTAACATCCTTAATAGCTTGGTTGAACTCGGTTTCGTTTAGCTCTTGTATCTGACCTAAATACGTAAGGGTATTGAGATTTTCAAAACCACTTTCAGCTAAATTCTGTATTTCTAAGTCAGCACTAGCCAGCTTCAACATTCGGCTTACTTTAGTTTTATTGATACCAAACATTTTCGATAACTCAGCTTGCGTGATAGTAATGCCATCTTCCGCAGCATCGCTTACAAGCTTTTTATACCCTCTTGCTGTATCGATGAGGTTCATATCAGAGCGCCCGATGTTCTCCGACATTTGAGTAAGGATAATGTCGTAATTCGTAAGCTTCTTTGTCACAATTTCAGCTTTGACATGCTTAATATTAAGAAAAGAACAAGCGCCCCAACGTCCTTCACCAGTGATAATCATGTATTCATTATCTAGCTCTGGGTGTGGTCTAACTTGAATTGCCTGATCATTACCGTTCTTGGCTTTGATGGTTGCTCTTAGGTTTTCAATTTCTTCATCAGAGCGAGACTTTCTAGGTTGATTAGGGTCAGGATGAACCTTATCTACTGGCAGCATCAACGTATCGTTCTCAGCGAAACCAAGACTAATCGCAATATCCTCATCCACGGCTACATCGCTGCCAAACTCATCTTCGTTAAAATTAAAGTCGCCCATATCAATAAAGCTGCTGTTTTCTTTACTCATGGTCTTACCCTCACTTGATGCCTAAGATTTCAAAGATTTGATTATGAACAGGCGCAAGGTCATTATTGACAAGCGCCCCTCGCTTGAACGTCCATACGCCTTGACGCTTTGCAAAAGCCTTCTTTAAATCTTCTGAGGCTCTGATTGGCTTAACTGCTTTAGGAACGGGGAATTTTTCAACCGCATTTAATACTTGCTCACTAATCACGTTACCTTTCTTAGTGTTAGTAGGTAAGATGAGTTGATTGATTTTTCGACCCGTTGCTTTTGCTAAACCGTGGAGGTTCTTAATAAAGCTAAACGTCTTACGCACCGAATCTTCTGAGGGCTCGATAGGTATAACAACAAGATCAGACTTCACTAGAATGTTCTTAATCATTTTTTCTGCAAAACCATCAAACTCAGCGTGTTCTATCGTTAAGTTATTGCCGGGCAAATCAACCACGATAAGATCATACTGTTGACGATAAAGACCTATCTTTTTAGCAAAATCAGTGTCACGAGCAACATCACTGATCACATCGAGGTTTTCTATCTTGAACTTAGGGCTATTAGGGGCAAAAGCACCATCATGCTCCGCACCAATCAGTAAGACTTTTTTTTGTCTTTCGGCTGCTCGGATGGCGAGCATAAGCGCATTTAGGCTTTTCCCAACTCCACCCTTTGCATTACTGATTGCTACCATTTTTGAATCTGACATTGTATTCTTCCTTTCGGGTTAGCCCACAACGGGGCGTTTTCTTAAACTAATTTAAGTATAGATTAATGACCGTTTTTTTGCAATAATAATGACCGGAAATATTAAATATATTTTAAGTGTTTTTTTTATAGCTTCGCAACTTTATCAGGGTTTTCAACTTCTAAGCCTAACCCCCACTTGGCTTTACTCTCTACATCCTTATCAGACAGATAACCGGACTCTAATACATATTCAAGTGCGTTAAGCTGTCGGTCACATAATGCTTGTAATTCTTCAATAGATAACTCGCTTGCCTCAAGCTGCTCATTCAGATCTGAAACTTTACCTTGTTCTGCTTCAAGCTTGGTTTGAAGCTGCACTGCTTTGTCACTGTTCTCTTGGCTAATAGCAGCCTGAGACTCAAGCTGCTCATTCAGATCTGAAACTTTACCCTGTTCTGCTTCAAGCTTGGTTTGAAGCTGTACTGCTTTGTCACTGTTCTCTTGGCTAATAGCAGCCTGAGACTCAAGCTGCTCATACAGATCTGAAACTTTACCTTGTTCTGCTTCAAGCTTGGTTTGAAGCTGCACTGCTTTGTCACTGTTCTCTTGGTTAATAGCAACCTGATTTTCAAGGTCTTGTTTCATTGTGTCTAATTGATTGCCAATTGCTTCGGCTTTACCTTCTGCTTTTACTTTTGAAGTATTAAGATCTTGATTGTCCTTCTCAAGTTGACTGATTCTTGTATCTCTTTCTTCTAGATCTTCAGTTAAATGCTCAAGGTTGTTTTGAGCTAGCTCAAGTTCAGACTTAGCCTTTGCTAATTCCTCTTTCAATCTTTCTTTATCGCTGCTCAGTTCAGCGATACTATCCTTTAGGTTTTCAGCTTCCTCGTAAGCAGCTTCTTGATCTGCTTCCGCTTCTTGAACCTTTATAGCGGCTTCTGACGCAGCTTGGTTCGCCTTTTCAATAGCACTATTAAGTCGGCTTTCTACTGTAGCATGAGCGAGATCGTTCATTTTTCTAAACGTCTCTTCTATATCAGCAAGCATCAAAGGTAGTTGATTCGCAATCTCCAATGGTAAGTCGTAGGTTTTTTCCTCTACCGTGGTTTCAACTACATCAGTATTGAAAAAGTCCACATCGTCTTTTGCTTGATCCCAAACCTTTATCAATGCGCTTGGACGACCTTTTCCTAGATATTTTCTTAGGCTAGTACCGTTAACGTTCTTACCATCTGCAATGATTCTTCGTGCTGCTTCAATCACTTCTTCTTTATCAAAATCTAACGGTCTAGCCATAAGTTACCTCATGTATAAATGCACAGTTTGTATGTTTGTTAGTTACTTTATTTTATCAACAAACAAACAAACATACCAACAAACAAACTAAAAATCTGGTTGTTTTTTTAATCGTGACACTGTAACACATTCGAATTATAGCTACCCTCAGTAGCTAACTTGAGGATTTTGAATCTGAGAAAAGTTTAGGGGTAGGGACTAAAAAAAAGCGCCCAACAGAGTTGAGCGCTAATGATTACATTATCGGTGGGATGGCGTTTTGTAGCCTATTTATTTCTGCTTCACGAGCTGATCTTGAGTGTACTTTTGAGAATCGATTTAGGTACTCAACGCCCTTGTTTATCTCATCGTTAATCTCTTTTGAGTAATCTGTAGCAAGCTGAATTGCTCTATCTCTATCAGCAGTTGATAGTTTTATGCTCGCATTGCGGTTCTCTTTTGCAAAGTTCACACGGAGGATTTCAGTACCAACCCCACGACCTAATATCGCTCTAACCATTTTATCGGCAAGTGGACTGGTCATTGTAATTTCGTGTCTCTTTGCGATTTCCTGTATTGCTTGAATGGTGCAGTGACAGACAAAGCGCCTTTTTATTGCACTTATACGCCCTCCCATTTGTGGTACAGACTTAGTTTTCATTCTCGCATCATGGATTGATTCGCATGATGAGGTTTTCAGATCTGAAAACTCAAAATTTGCTTCTTCACTCATTTGAATAATACTCTTGGTGACATACCCGCAGCTAAGCAAATAAGACCGTAAATCCATTTCGGGCAAACCTCGGCTCTACTAGCACGATAAACCGTTGTATAGTCAACGGCTATCAACTTAGCAAACTCGCTTAGTGACAAACGTAATAGGCTCCCGATTAACTCACAATAATTGACCGTAGGGTTATATTGGCTAAAAGTAGGCAAATTTAATCCCTCTATTAACTCTGGATTATACGCCTTAAAGCCAAGTATTGAGCGTCCTTCAACGATTCCAACGAGCAGTGCAAAATAGCCATATCTAATAATGCTTTTATTTCCGTCAATAGCACTAGCTTGAGATCGCCACCGCCTCGCAGCTCTCTCTCCAATGCCGATATAGTTATGTAGCTTGCTAACTTCAATGTTTAATATTTCGGATGCTCTTAACCAAAGCTCATTGACTTCATCGACAGTCGGGGGAGTCCAGTTCTCAGCGTTCGTCACTGTTCCGCTACGCACCTTTTATTTTGCTTTCCTTGATCATGTTTTCGATTAAGTCCAAATCAATTTCAAGCTCTCTATCAAGCTCATTCGTTGCGATAAGGATTTTATTGCCAACTACTCTTATATCTTCACTCAGTAACTTTTTAGCGCCTTGAGCATAGTCACTTTGCTTGTAGCTAGTATTCATAATTTTCTCGACTTATAAACAAACCTTAACATTAAATATAATGCAAAAAGACCGCTCAATATAGGTTTATCGCTTTTAAAGTCAGAGTTTGTGCCTCATGGTAAAGCGTCTTTTTGCTTTGCCATGAGGTGCGAACTGAACAAAAGGCGAGCCTAAGCGAGACTTGCGTTAGGCTCTTTAAGAGAAGTGAGGGACAGGGTAGGGCAGTGATTTTTGATTCAATACGTATTGACGTACTAGCCAAATATGACCAATTCTTATATCACCTTGAGTTTCATTCAACCAGTCATGTAGGTCACGATGGCTATCGTCCTTTAATGCTTGCAAATACAGCCTTCTGAGCGATGGATTATCAATCGCCCTTTGGTTCTGCATAACAAAGGTGGTAAGCGCTTTTACTTCTTCATCATGCTTTTTATGGTCATTAAATTGCACGAGCCCAACAGCAACAACCGCAAGCCCCGCAGCAATGAGATCTATAAGCATTATTTATAAAATATATTCAGTGAACACTTGTATAAAAATATAGGATAATTTTTAATCTAAATACACCTCGGAATAACAAAGGATGTTAACTACATGATAAAAAATGCAATAATTCTTTCTGGAAGTGGCGTGTATGATGGATCTGAGCTTCACGAAACCGTATTGACGCTACTTGCTCTAGAAAAGCTTTCGATTGAGTACCAGACATTTGCCCCCAATATTAACCAGCATCATGTTATCGATCACTTTAAGGGTGAACCAATCGATGAGGTTAGAAATGTCCTTTCAGAGTCAAACCGTGTCAGTCGTGGGAATACAAAAGAATGTGGATGATTTTGATTCGTTAATATTCGTAGGAGGTTTTGGCGCAGCTAAAAACTTATCAGACTTTGCTTTTGTCGGAGAGAATTACAAGGTTTTACCTGAGATTGAAAAGGTCATAATCGATTTCCATAGTTCTCAGAAATGGATACTAGCCATGTGTATCGCTCCTGTCCTCATAGCTAAAACAATTGAGGGCTGTGAAATAACGATAGGTAACGACCAAGAAACATCAAACTTGCTGACTTCATCCAAGCATGTGAACTGTCAGGTGACTGAGTACCACGTAGATGAGACACATAGATTAATCACAACTCCTGCATACATGCTAGCTGAGAACTTAATTGAACTTGAACAAGGTATAAGTAATAGCCTCAAAGCCCTTCATTCAATATTAACCAATTAAACAATGAATACAGTGTAGAGCTAACTAACGCCGCTTCGCTCTGTTGGCTCGGCACTGTAGCAAAAATGTTCATTTCGCTTATGCTCATTCCTTATTTTTACGCCATCACCGACCTTAGTTGCTAGATAAAGAAGCTCAACTAAATATATCCTTTAAGTAAAACCAACCTAAAATACCTACACGCAATGAGCAATAAAGATCAATACATGCTCTAAAGATCGTAAAACCCTTTAGAGCAAGATCAACCCCTAGAGGGGCTAGTAACTGATAACTACCGTAATTGACACTTTTTCCATTGAATACAGAGCTCAATGACATGATACGATTTGGCTTCGCTCTATCTGCAATTTCAGTGATTAGTGACCGATATTTGTATGCCGTTTGTCTCGATACTCCTGCTAACTTGGCAATGGTTGTCATACAGAGCTTGCTTGGGGCTGTATCGTTCTGTGTGAGGAATTTCCACGTAGCATCAATAATCGCATCACTTGCGACTTTGCAGCGCATATCGTTAGTTCTGGACGCAGATTTACTTTGCTTTTCGGTAAGAGTCATGTTCTCTTTAAAAAGCATCATCACCCCTCGTTTTACGCTTTTATTTCCGCTTCCAGCTTCATAGTTAGCAAACGTCCACTTAGACACCGACTTAACTATTGCTTTCAGCTCATTGAAATCAAGAGGTGATGTATCGTCAAACTGACCGCAATCAGAAAACTCATTAGCGCTCTCGGCATGAGCCATCAGCTCTTTGTAAAATCCTGACTCGTTATTGTCTAACCTAAATTTATCGACCACAGAATATGCGTAGTATCTAAGCTCATCAAAAAGAGCACAGTTACGCCCCATTGATTCTTCTCTTAGCAATCTGCCTTTTCGCTGCAACCATGTTGATTCTTCAAAATCCACATAATCAGCCAGTTCCCCTAATGTGTACTCTTGATGGTGCAAATCTATCGTTCTAAAAAACTCAGAATACGGGGTTTTCGATATGAAGTGTCCGAAAGCGGGATCAGCATTTAGCATCTTACGCATACGCTTATAAACAGCGTTGAAGTAATTGATAGGCTTCTTTCTTGCCTTGTCACCAAAGTAAACAGGCTCAATCGCATAATAAAGGTGTGAGCGACCATTGTTCTTGTTAGAAACAATCATATTAGGTGGAGGAAGGTTAGCATCTTGCCATATATAAGCATTTTCATGGTCTAGATCAAATATCATCCATGAGCGCATATCAGCTCTATTGGCTTGTATGTAAGGGTAGTTTTGAGCTGCAACCCTTGGTTGAGTGATTAACTCCCCTTTATCTAAGCAGCATCGAGCGAACCAAGGAAGCTCATCGTAAAAACGAGCTCGATTGGTCGATGGTCTTTGAATTTTTGATGCAACATTGTTTACAACCATTGAATTTAGGTTGTAAAAAGCCTATCGACTTTGCTAGACTATAAAAGTCTGTAAAGTCGATCTCTATATATTTATTAGAGGACGCTTAAAAACGTATCAGCTTTCTACAATCCGACCTCCTTTGATGGGACTCTAAGATTCTTTGGTGTAATTCTTAGAACCTTTGATTTTGATAGGGCTCTGGTTTTGGTTAGTTCTGTGTTTGGTGACACACGTTTTTCTGACTTGTTTATCTGGCGGCAAACCAGATAACGCAGACTTAGGCTAGAAGGACGGCAATCCTTTAAGCCAATGCAATTGAAAGTCGGCAAACTTTTAAATTGCAAAAACCCAAGCGCTCTATACGTAGAGAACGCTTGGGTTTTTTCATTTAAGGACATTGATAATTCCATCTACAAATCTCCACACAAACTTATCTTGTGCAATCGCTAGAAATTCAGACGCAATACGGGCGTATAAACCTGCATAGTTCTGATATGTTTACTTGGAGTTAGATAGATTTTGGGTAGGAAACCCTGAGAAATGCTATTTGACCCCTTCACGTTTTTATCAATGAGTTACGGGTGACTAAGCCGCTTCTTACTGATACCTATAGAGTAGAGATCCATTATTAAAAGATCAAGGAAAAGATCTGTGCTTTGTTTTGTTGATCTCCAGATACAGAAAAGCCCAAGCTCCCGTGAAGGTAAAAGCTTAGGCTTTTTTGCGAGTGGTATTTGTCGAGAGGTCAAGCCCGACCCACTCTGCATCTTAGTGTAAAACACACCACACAACGCTTGTGTGGCATCGCTAAACGCTGTGCGCTGCACTCTCAACTAAGATACCTAAATCTTACTTCTCATAGCCCGATCTGTCAAAGCTAATAGCCTATTAGTGCAAAAAAAAACGCATCTCATTTTAGAGACAGTTCAATAAATAGCCCATTAGTTTTATGTACTGTACGAATAAGCAGTCTATTCTTAGAGATAGTTAGCGACAATTTATATCAAGATGAGACACTTTAAATTCAAATATTCATTATAAATCAAGGACTATTAAATGGATGCTGATCAATACAAGATTGCGAATCAACCCACAAAAAAGTTAGAAAGCCTTGAGTCTTTTAAGGGTGGGCTGTTTGAATTAAGGTCTAGCGGTTACACCTATAAGTCCCTTTGTGATTGGTTAAGCACCAATGGTATTGAGGTCAGTGAGCATACAGTAAGACGCTTCTTTGCGAAGCACTCTGAGGATTATCTAACTTATTCTAAGGATATTAAATAATGCTTGAGCTTAACGATTCTAAAAGTCAGCAATCACCACAAACCAGACTCAACCACCAAGCTCGCATTATTAAGTATGCACTCGGTTTTTCTGCGGTTCTTGGTTGGGCGCTTTCTCTTGTCCTGCTAACTTCTAGCTCGACTAATGTTCTTCATACTGATCACCTGTCACCAGAGCTTTCCTATAATCACGCTCGCTATACGGTTTGGTTTCACAGTGAAGGAAAAATTAGAGAACTTCGTTCAATTCTTTCTCAGCACGACATTCACAACTCTAAAGAAGTTGCTAAGATTAAATCCCTTATTGAGTCTATGCTCATTCGTAGAACCGAAGTCTATGCCCAAGAGCTCAACAAGCTTCATACTCCTTTGGAATCATTAGGTAATTACTATCTTACTGTTTTCCAATTTGAACCCTTTTTAGATGAGGTTATCGATATTTGTCTTTCCGAAGGTCAGGATCTCGATAGCAAGATGATTTCAGTTTATGAAACGATGTTTGTTTATCAAACAGAAGCAAACACACTCTTAAAACAAGCTTTACTCGATGCAGAAAATAATGAGGGATTATTGCTATGAGCGAGATAATACTAATTGGAGATTTAGCATTAGATAAAAACACTGTAAAAGCAGTGGTTTTGACGCTTCTGGTCATTACACTATTGCTTGTTGCTACTTATCACAAGCTTGGCGAGTCTGATATATCCTTGGAGTCCATGACCTACAAAGATAGCAATACCACCCCCTTTGTTTCTGACGCTGCAAGCGATTCCGATCTAGCGCCCATTCCTGCAATTAAAGAGGGTTATACTCAATTGGCTTTCTGCCCTGAAACCTGCTCGGTGATTAATGCAACCACCAAAGAAGTGATTAAGCATTATCAGAAAGGTTCAAACAATTGCGTACTTCTTAATTACCTTTTTAACAATCCTAACAAGCACCTCACTGAGCTTGATATTGCATCTAAAGTTTGCCCCGAATGTCCTGAGAAATTTTACATTCGTAAAGCAATTTGCAACTTAAAACTGGATAAAAGCCTTAGTGACCAAATGTTCAATAAAAGTGAAACAGGCGTTGAGCTAAACACTCTTGTAAAGCTTCCATCTAGCAGCTCACATCAAATAATGGCTTAACCTCATAAGGGCTTTGTTTCCGTACTCAATCCACTCTGTCTATTGATGTTATTAGGCGACTCGGTAGCTCTCGGGCATACCAAGCTGGGTAAATCGATTTAATATTGATGCGCCTAGCATCAGTTCTTGTTGTTGATTTTCAAAGTCTCTGCTGTGTAATTTTGGGCCTATCATTGTTTTATAACGTTGCATCGCATTCTCTGACACATTCCGTTTTCCATACTGTTTTTTCTTTTGCCAGCGTATGGGACCTAAGGCAGAATACGCCACCAAATTGCTCATTCTTTTAGGGTTATGAGCATCGTCTGCATACAGATTTTCTTTGGGAGGAATGGCTATGTCACTCTCTGGAAATTTGCTCGTTAAGGCATCATAGACGTCATCGGTATCGTACATTTTATCTGCTGAAACATGGTCAACTTCCACATCAACTTGCTCACTTAATTCCTCGACAACCTGAAAATCCATGGTGTCTTTCTTCGTCAATATCGCGCCATGAATAATATGTTCATCACCAACAGCAAAGTGCGCTTTTTTCCAGCTACGCTTTGCGTTAACTTTATGTTTTTCCTGGTGCCATTCACCCTTACCAAATTCTTTCAGGCCAGTGGAATCAATGGCTATCGCCGCTAAATCTTCATCGGGCTTGTCTGTTTTTTTAAATTTTGGCGTCTTAAGTCCAAGCTTAGAGAGACGCTTTGATAGACACGAAAAGTCAGGACAGGAGAGGTTTGTGTGGCCCATTTCCTTGAGGAGACTATCGATAAAGCCTTGAGTCTGGCGGAGAGGTTGTTTGAATACGAGTCTCAAATAATGGCATGCCATGAGTGTGCTGTCTGGGTATTTTGGTGATGACCCTGTGCCATCGTAAGAGCGTTGCTCAGTTTGCCAGTTCTCTATGATGTCGTCAGATAACCAGATATCAATGCGCCCACGATCACGAAGACTTTGGTTGTATTCAGCATAATTGGTTTGCCGATAGGGCGGCTTTTTGAAGTGATGACGTCTGGATTCGTTGTATTTGTAAGGCATGATGTTTGAACTGGAAACGAAGATAGATGGCAATGATAAAGTAAGGCACGCTCAAATCAAAATTGACGATTTAATGTGCGTGTCAACAAAGCCCCTAGCATCGGTTCTGTCGCAAACTTTGAGCCTTTTAGTTAAGATTCGCTTAATTTTCACTTATGATACTGATTTTTAATGTTTAAAGGCTGCCACTTTCCCTCTGAAGTTATTCTAGAAACCGTACGTTATTATCTCGCCTATAAGCTCAGTTATCGTGAAATCGAAGAGATACAATTAGAGCGTGGAGTCGTTGTGGATCACGCGACTATCAATCGTTGGGTTATCAAATTCACACCAGTATTGGAGCATACAGCCAGGCGTAGAAAGAAGCCGGTGTCTGATTCGTGGCGTATGGATGAAACCTACATCAAAGTAAAGGGTAAATGGGTCTACTATTACCGAGCCGTCGATAAATTTGGAAATGTGGTCGATTATTACCTTAGCCAAAACCGTGATGAGGCAGCCGCTAAAGCCTTTTTGAATATAGCTATTGCACAAAATGGCTTACCAAACAAAGTGGTTATAGACGGAAGTAAGAGTAACTACGCAGCCATTGATTCAATGAATGTTCAGCTTTGGTTGACGGGTTATTTCATGCTCTCATTGATAGAGATTTTGGACATTAAATATCTGAACAATATCGTTGAGCAGAGTCACCGTTGGGTGAAGCAGAAAACACGTCAAGCGCTAGGTTGGAAGTCAACGGAAGGAGCTTTGGCCAGTTTACATGGGCGTGAAGTATGGACGATGTTGAAACAAGATCAGATAGATGTTGAAGGCCATACAGCCTTTGAGCGATTTCACGCCCTCGTAGCATAATTGTATCTGCCGGATGGGACTATCACGCCTCTAGCTAGATTTGCGACAGAACCCTTATTAATGATAATATTAAACGCAGTATTTGGGAAAAATCTCCTAGATTGAATCATTATCTATAAAAGTTAAGTCCTAAGACACCCAATGAAGGCGATATATAAATGGCAAAAAAAAAACGAGCACTCACTTCACTCACTCTTTTTTACAGCCAAGTTTTCTGCAAGGTGATTGCAGCTTTGTCTGTTCTCATTTTAGCTTCCTATCTTTTTGATATTAAATGGCTCTATCGACCAACAAGCCATGGGGCAGCTACGCATCCTATAACTGCTTTTATCTTTTTACTTCTTTCTTGCGCCTGTATTTGGCGGAAAAAGAGTCTGAAGATAACCAGAAGCCTCGTAAGCCTTGCTTTTTTCATACTTGTCATTCGTTTCTATCAACAAAGTACTGGAATTAATTTAATTGACCCTGTTCTAAGTTATTTCATCTTTTTTGATACCCCACTTCACGCAGAGTCTCCCATCGAGATGGGGTTTAATACATCAGTAATGCAACTTTTTGCTGTCATAGCCATTTTTTTCCTCTTAAATAGACGTCCTTGGTATCTAATACAAATTTTTGCCATTACCGCTATTTTCCTCCCATTTGTCTCAGCCGTTGGTTACGCTTATGGTATTGATTCATTTTATGGCCAGATGTCTCCGGTCACCACTATATTAGGGTTCTTTTTAACCATATCAATTTTTGGTCTCACAGCCCACCGAGGCGCACTTAAAACACTCTTATTACCTACTTTAGGAGCGAAAATAGCGCGTACGCAGTTAATCTTTGGGTTGTTATTTTGCCTAGCTGGCGGCTTTCTCACCACTTATATTTTGGATGATGAAACCAGCGGTTTTGCTATCTATGTAGTGGTGGTCTGTACGTATATCACCTTTACAATGCTGGCTAGTGGTATTACTTATGAGCAATTCGATAAACGTAGACGCCTCCTTGAAAAACAACTCCATAAATCCGCAATTACTGACCGGTTAACTGGATTGTATAACCGATCAGAGTTCGATCAAAAAATCCAAGCAGTATTTGAGCAACAAAACCTGAACCAGGAAATAAATAGTTTACTATTAATAGATATTGATTTTTTTAAGCAATTCAATGATACCTATGGGCACTTACTAGGGGACAAAGTTTTGCAGCTCGTCGCTAATGTTCTGAAAAACAATACACGCTCTTCTGATCTAGTTTGTCGTTATGGTGGAGAGGAATTCACTATTTTACTTCTTCAAACAGATCTTGAAATCGCCAGCAAGATCGCTGATAACTTAAGAATATTGGTGAGTGAACAAAACCTCACAGCCCCCCTAGAATACGAATCAGATCAGCAAGTGACCATCTCTATAGGATGCGCTAGCCTCTCACAAGCGGAGACAGTCAAAGAGGTGATTAAGCTAGCGGATAATGCTTTATATGAAGCAAAGAAACAGGGGCGAAATAGAATATGTCTCGCTCACGATAAGAGTGAACGCAAAACTTATGACAATTTTTAGCGGCATCGAGAAATCCTAAGAGCGGTTTTGTTGCGTAATTAAATTTAGAGATAGAGCTACCCCGTTTCGCATGCTTTTTAGTCAATACGACAAGTTTCAGGCATACCTAACCCAGTAAGCTTGTTCAACGCTTTTATCATCGCGTAAGTTTCACCCACCTGCGCATTGTAATTTCTTAAGCTCAATCGCCCTCCTAGCAACTGTTTAACTCGATACATCGCTGTTTCTGACAGTGAACGTCTGTGGTATCCATACCGCTCTTTCCAATACTTATGTGAGCCGTATAACTTCTGGCAACCCACGGCGAGATTTCGGGGGTGACCACGCTCTCGTGTCGTGAGCGCCATCACCAGACACCTCAAGGAGGCTTCGGCGTGTTTGTTTCAGTAAGTTAGGGAGGACTTCTCCATCTGTAACCGTCGATAAACTTAGCTCGGCTGCAATAATTTCATGAGTGCTTGTATCGACTGGCTTTGTTGACACGCACATTAAATCGTCAATTTTGATTTGAGCGTGCCTTACTTTATCATTGCCATCTATCTTCGTTTCCAGTTCAAACATCATGCCTTACAAATACAACGAATCCAGACGTCATCACTTCAAAAAGCCGCCCTATCGGCAAACCAATTATGCTGAATACAACCAAAGTCTTCGTGATCGTGGGCGCATTGATATCTGGTTATCTGACGACATCATAGAGAACTGGCAAACTGAGCAACGCTCTTACGATGGCACAGGGTCATCACCAAAATACCCAGACAGC
>NZ_JAKJSJ010000001.1:0-22837 GCF_050336715.1 Photobacterium makurazakiensis | reverse complement strand
GTAGTGTAAATGCTCATGGGTAATGCGTAAGTATAGATTGGTCCTGTTAAGATAGAATTAAATTGATTTGTATGCTGCAACTTGCAGGGCGCGGTAAAGATAAATTTTTAACTAAAAGCCGAATATCTACGTTCGACTTCTCACTAAAGATAAACTAGGTACTAGAACGTCATACCTAAAGTAAAAGAAAACTGATCCATATCTATGGATACACCTGCGTCATCCATATCAAAGTAGTCTGTATGGATATCTACATAGAAACGGTTAATTAGAGCACGTGCGCCGAAGCCAAAATAGAAACCGGAATCATCGAAAAAGTTTTCATCATATGAGTACAATCCCGCAGAATTGAAAGGCTTAATCGAAGCCCCTTCAAGATCAAAGGCATAACCAAAGTCACCACCAAACTTTAGGTTGCTACCTTTTAAGAAGCCTTCTTTATTCTGTTCGTATGACACGTGAGCACCTGCGATATGATTAAAGTCATAACCATACTCAAGTTTTAAACCGCTGCAGTAACCCACACTAACGCCAAATGCTTCGGCGTCAGTTAAACTATAACCGACCCCGATACGATGCTGAGAAAAGTCGTTTGCAGTAGCTTGAGAAGAAATAGCAATAAGAATTGAAATAGCAATAATTTAAAAGTTGTTCATTGAAACCGGTATTTAGTGATTTTTGGTAAGCTGAGGATACATTAATCATACTAAGAATAAATACCTTCCTTGCTAAGTATGTAACCAACTATTAACTCGCAGCACTTTGAATACGAGATGGGTGATAACTTGCAATATTAAGGGCAAGGTACACAAGAATAATGAAAGGGCTGTGGATGTGAAAAATTAACTTATACCACTACATAGACATATATCAATACATCAAATATTGAGAGCAATGTCGAGTTAGAGCTTTTTGCTAACAAGCTTTTGTCTATAGATTAGCTACGATAATGGTGAGTAGGTTGTGCAGCTTTGATCGTGACTCATCAGCGAATCTGTCAGTTCGAGTATGAGTCACTACAGCTCAAGCTACGACCATTGGATTCTCTAGTTGCCACCAGATATGATTTGTTGAGTTATCGTAATTCTTCCTTCTTGTCCCGGCCCTGATACCACAAGAAAATTAATCGCCGTATCTTTGTCATTGGTATCTTTACCTGAAAATTTTGACGAGGTTTTTTCTGTGGTGTCGTCAGTGGTGTTATCATATGCATCTTCTGCACTAGAACTAAATATGCCCGACGCTTTTGTCGAACCTAGCTCAGGGTTGGTAAACCCTATACCGATATCTTGTTCCTTGTAACCTCCTCCTTCTATGGGCATTTGTAGCGTAAATGTTGTACCGCCACTTACCCCTGTAAGGAATGAACCATCCTTATCGCACCCAGAAAATGACATCTCCTCAAAAGGTTCTACGTTAGTAGGGGCCGTCCAAAATTTACCGCTATCAAAATATGAGTTTTTGTATACCAAAGCATATTGTGTTTGGTTAAATACCGTGACAGTAACCCAGCGGTGTTTATCTTCTAAATCTTTTGGAGTATCTGGAATGAGGTTCGACATTTTCCCAATAGAACTTGCTAGTTTTACAGCAGTATTTATTCCGGTCAGAACTGCAGCTGGTGATGGCATAGCTTTCTCCTTTTCTAGCCTATACGTTGTTTAACGAAGTTATATTTTTGTATGGTTTACCTTTAGTGTGGCTGAAGTGAAAATTCACACTATTAAGAAACAATAGTTGGTGATAAATATAAAACAAGTGGCACATTTGATTTAAATCTAAATTGTCCCTCTACTTTGTTATGAGGAGTATGAAACATTGTAAGAGTAAGTTTGTATATAGTTGCCCATAAAGCTGTTTTAGCTACGTGTTATAAAGTTCGTGGTAACAGTCTAGCTGCAGATTGCAATCAATGACATAACAACGAGGGTAAGTAATGAAAGTGTCAGAAAAAAGAACAAAATTGTTCTCACCAGAAATGCGCATACAAGAGGCCGATTAGGCCCCGATCTAATTTCTTTTTCTGATGGAAGTACCGTGAAGGAATAAGGGGGGAAGAAGAGGTGACACAAAGTTCTGAAAACAAGTTGGGTCGAAATAGGTGAGTGTTGCATTGAAAGTTGCATTTCTTCTGAAGTGGCATCGCATTTATGTCGCTTTCTGTAAAAAGTTATTAATTTTATGCCTTTTTTGTTCGTTTATGTTCATTGCAAGCTGAGGTAAAGCTTTAGCCTTTTATTTATAAATAACTAATAAGATATAAAAATGACCAATTTCAAACCACTATTAATATCGTGCTTTGCCGCACTCATCACTACTTCGGTAGTAGCCGAGCAGAAAGAAAGCGAAATCCTAGAGTTATTAGTAACACCTTATAATCTAAAACTTAGTGAAGGTGAGACTTATCAAATGCGAGCAAATGCTTTTTATGCTGATGGTCGTTATGTCACGAATGTTGAAGGTGTAAAATGGCGTAGCAGTGATAATTCAGCGGTATCTGCGACAGAAGATGGTGTGATTTTTGCCGCTAAGAATGGCGTATCTTCAATCTACGGCACGTTAGATGGTCATGAATCAACTGATCCAGCAACTATTACTGTTGGTGATTCATCAATAGAAAAAATGGCAATTTCAATTCACAACACCAATTTAATTGTGGGCCAAACTGTTGATGTTGAGGTGAATGCTACTTTCACCAATGGTGATGAACGTAACATCACAGATTCAGTAGTGTGGCAGCGTGTAACAAACGATGATGCGTTTAGTGTTGAAGGAAGCAAATTAACAGGCACTAATGCGGGCTATGGATATTTAATTGCACATTTTGATGGTAAAAAATCAGATAGCGTTCAAATTCAAGTTAATGATTCTGGCTATCTAGATCTAATGGTATCTCCTGGTGCTACAACGATGGCTGTAGGATCGACTATTACCCCGTCTATTCGTGCATTTACATCTTCTGGTATGGTTACCATTGATGCAAAAGATGCAACTTATGAAATGGAAGGCCGAGGAATAGTTGCTACAAACACCGATGGTTCATTAAGAGCTATCGGTAAAGGTATTGAGTATGTATATGCTATTGCTGGCAACGTACGTAGCAGCCAACCAATTACTATTACTGTTGAGTAAATAACGATTCGTGCTCGTTTGAGCTAAAGTATACTTGGGCCATGTCTATGGCCCAAGTTCGTGATCAATATTTTAGCTGTCCGATTGAAGATGTTCGGTGATCACTTTTTTAGCAGTCCAGTAGCTTAACCCTGACAATAAATTAGTTTGTAGCTTAGTCAGCTTAATTACTGATGAGTTTTCCATAAACGTTTTATAGTGAGGGAAGTTATCTAGCTTATATTGGTTATCCTTATTGGCAGACTGTTCGGCAATAGCCTTTGCTATGTCTCTATCTGCTAGCTTATTTTCCCATTCCAACGAACGTTGGTTGTAGATCCAAGTGACAGATACCACATGACCTTCTTTTATTGCATAAGTCTCATTGTTGCAAGTAACTAGGTTACTTTGAGCAAAAAGGACTTGGTCTGCTGGGCATTCACCATCCACTTCACTTACGCATTGATTGAACTGCTGTATTATTTTGTTGAGTTCAGCTTCGCCGTTCTTAAATACAATATTGTCGTCAAATTGGGTGAATTTATGCCAGTTATCGGTACTAATAAAAAGGTTTTTTAATGATATGTTAAGTTCTGCTTTCGTAACATCGTCACCTGACTTAAAGGGTTTTTTGGTATTAATGAATACGATGATCTTCTCTACCTTACGGGCAAGCAGCGGCATAATTCCAAGGTTTTCCATTTGCCCGCCATCTGAGTGTGAGTATTCCTCGGCGACACGTGTTTTGTTTGAAGGGATCGAAATCGGGAAATGATTAAACTCTGGAAAACCGATAGCAGATATTTTAAATGCATCAGTGACACCTTGAGGTGCAGCTCCTGTACTAGCCATAATATCAGATAGCGAGAAGGCTCTTTCACTCGTCCAATCTAGCCACTTCTTAGGAGAACGTTTGACTGTAAATTCATAAGTATTATTGGTTTCCTTTACATCATAAGGTCCAATAGTGTCATATGCATAAGAGCTTATGTAGCCACCACCAAAATAGTCGTCTGCATTGAACGCGTCTTCATCCGTCACTTCTCTGCGTATACCGCTATAGTATGGTGTATATTCTACGTGGTATTTTTTCTTAAATTCTATACCGTCTTGATTTAAAAGGGTTGCATTAACAATTAAGTAAGGGGCATCTTGGCGAGCCATCATAAATGAGTGTGCTGTCAATACTGAGTTTACTTCGCACGCTTCGCCCCGAGTTTGGTCGTTATATGTAAATGACATATTTGGCGAATGAAGCCCCAGTGGTTTAAGGAAAATATCACCGAGTACATTGGCGAAGCTCTCATCGCCTTTGCCTTTTAAGCCCGAACGGATCAGCTTGCCAAGTATGCCGGAGTTTACAATACAATCTTGCATCGAATGTGGGGGGACGCTTGTAACAGTATCCCAACTCAGTGATTGTGGCTCTTTAATATCACCAAAATAATGCTCCAATTTCTCAGCACTTACGTATGTGTAAGGAATGCTCGCCCAAGCGCCGCCTGAAACTGCAGATATGTATTTAACACGGTTGATGAGTCCAGTATCGTGCAAAGCCTTTAGTTGTCCCACAGTACAACATGCCGAACGTGTACCACCCCCCGAAAATGCAACGCCAATGTCTTTATCAGAGCTTGATTCAATAAAAGCATCAATGGTTTGCTCGGGAAATTTGCCGTTTTGCTGGATCCAGTGAGTTGGCCATGCTTTTACTTTTTTTAATATCGTCATAGTGGTCTCCAATTTTTTAAGAGCAATGAAAGTCATTTCTTACTAACTGGCAGGTTATTCGATGCCGATATCATAGACACATATGACCTAATCGCTATTCATAAAGTAGTCGGTTGGGGGATACTTCGGCACTCAATTGGTTGGGTATGTGATGCTTGCTAAATAATGAGAATGAAAGGGACAAGTACGACACCGTGAAATCAGATAAACAACGTTATAGGTATTTATATTTTTGAGCAAATGAAAAGCATACGCCGTAATACTCATTAGCTTAAGCAGCGCCGAAAGTAGAGTCTAAAAATTGTACACCCAGTACTTGCTAGCTGAAAATTTGGTAATTAAAATCTAGCTAAATAGACTTCTATTACGTTACATGTAATATCTATTGATATACGTACTAGGTTCGTGAGGTAAGGTGTTATGTTTAGGGGAAAAAGATGATTCAATGGCCATGTATTTTCAAATTAGACGGTGATTCTGAGCTAATGTTTTTAGGCTCTGAGTCAATGTTAGCTAGCGAGTTAGAATCGCTAATTTGGAGCAACTCTGATCGTTTAATCGATAGCCATGGCCAAAGCTACATAATCTACCAAGCGAGAGAAAGCTATACATTTGAACTGCAAGATGTTGCGTTGTCCTTGACGTCAATCACCCAACTAATTCAAGAGCATGAGTTCTCAAAGGCTGAAGTGTGCCTGACGAAAATACAATTCAGGTCCGTACAAGAAGCAATACAATCACTGGCGTCTGTAAAATAAACAGAACCAAGCCCTCAATGCTTGGCGTTATGGCATATGTATTAATAATTACGAAATAAAAGGATTTTTAAACGTGATAACTTGTTATGTAAGATATGTAATTGACCCGAAGAAGGTTAAAGAGTTTGAAGAGTATGCAAGAATGTGGATACCTTTGGTCCAGAAGTTTGGAGGACAGCATAATGGTTATTATTTACCCTCTGAAGGTGCGAATAACATCGCTCTAGCACTTTTCACATTTGAAAGCTTGTCAGCATATGAAGAATATCGGATAAAATCCTTAGATGATCCGGAATGTATAAAGGCATTTGAGTTGGCAGACCATCATGATTTTATAGTTAGCTACGAACGTAGCTTTTTTCGTCCCGTTCTAAGATAAACTGAATTTTCCATAAAAAGACCATCAAGTTGACCCTGCCACGCGGTGATTTAAGTATGAATTGGTTTCTGTGTATACGGTGGTCTGTTTGGGCTTTGCTGCGGGCAACTTATGACTATAATTAGGCATTTGATTTAGTCTTTAGCTCTTAATTTTATTAGCGTTAAAGGTAAGTTTGTGAACAACTATGCAGGGGATTGTTTATGAAAATAGTAAATGTGAGTAGTAATAATAAGCACGTATACGCTAATTTGTACCAAGGCTATGCAGCCGAATTTTCAAAAATAATAGAAGATAAACCAGATGAAAATGGTTTATTTGAAATATACCCCAAAATTGAAGGCAATGTTTCAGGCTACTTATTGTATGTAGATGGGATTCCAGCTGCCCTTACTGCTATTTTGGAAAAATCACCAAAGGAATATGAAATTTGTGATTTTTATGTACTGCCATGTTTTCGAAAAAACAAAATTGGTAAGGATTTTATATCAAGTATTTTTGAACTCCTCAAAGGATCTTGGGAGATTAAGCAAGTTGCAGGTGCTGATCATGCCGTGAAATTTTGGCAAAATGTAGTAAATGACTACACATCAGGCTCTTTTGTTGAAGATAAGTACCTTGATGAAAAGTGGGGTTTAGTAACAAGGCAGCGTTTTAGTCATACTCAAGATGCCTAACAATCGCACTAACACGATTCATTACACTCGGAATTTGTATAGCAATAAACGTGTTAAGCAGGCGCTATGGCTCTCTCGAATTAGATGTACTGTATATAAAAACAGTTTTTCTTGTTTCCATCTTTCTGCCTGTGTAAGGTGCTTATAAATTTGGAACAATCTAGGTAGGGAATAAGTGCGTAGTTCATTGAGAGATAAAGTGATCCAAGTTTGCTCTAAAAAGATTGAGCAAAAGGGTGATAATGTTGGTGTTTCTTTTTATGCTTTTTTTGCCAATAAAAACGACGAGCCTGATTTGTTGATGGAAGCAGCAACATGGTGGATTCAACAACATAAGTTAGATCACTTCGAAAAAGCCCATAAAATCATGGCGATGGCTAAGTCAGGGGTGTAATCATCCCCTCTAGATGCTGAGCCTCAACAAACAGTGTAAGTTGTCCTAGCCCGTGTCACTTTCAGTATTAATTGGCTTTGTGTTTATGGGGCTATGTTTTGGCTTAGGGGCGAGCAATTCACAAGGGCGTTAGGCTTTCGGAGGTAAAATGGACGTTACTTTAAGAAATGCATGTGAAGATGATATGGTTTTTCTTCATCAGCTGCGAGACCACACTATGCGCACGTATCTTGAGCAAGCTGGTATGCAGGTAACGGTTGATGCTTATGAGGCTCGAATTCGTTACGAGTTTCAATCAGCACAAATTGTTGAAGTTAATAACCAAGCAATTGGTTTGTTCAAAGCAACGTACAATTCTCAAATAAACCATTGGCAACTTATCCAAATTCAAATCGCACCTGATTTTCAAGGTATTGGTATTGGCAGCGACTTAATCAAAGCACTGATTCGTTCAGCTGCAAAATCGGGAGCCACGGTCGGTTTAAGCGTTATTGAATCAAATCCAGCAATGATGCTATATACAAACCTTGGGTTTAAGGTTATTAGTCGAGAGGGTGCTGAGTATTTGATGAAGCTTCAAGCCTAACAAATTACTCAAATCGGTAGCTGTAATTTAGCTAGGTGTTTAGGCTACATATATCAATTCGTTATGGAGTAAAATTTGGAATTTGTCCCTGTTAATCTTCAGAAGCATTTAGGCTTATGCATTGAGTTCAGGAAAGATGCTCATATTGTGAGCCATGGAGATACAGTAGATTTTAGTCTCAGCGATACAAAAGCATGGTTTGATCGTTTATCTACTAATTCTAAAGCTGGTTTCTTTCATCTTGTTAACGATAATCAAATTATTGGTCAAACTGAATTCATCAGTGGTCTTAAAGATGAATATGATCAGCTTTATGGCTACATTAACTTGCTATACCTGACCCCAGAGCACCGAAGTCAAGGTTTGGGGAATATCTTGCAAAATTTCATTTTTACGAGATTTCAAAATCACAATTGCGAATATGCACTACTCAGATACTGGCCTTCGAATATTCAAGGAAAGTCATTTTATCGCAAACATGGCTGGCAGGATGTAGGCGATATTGGTGAAAGAGGGCAGTTAGCCCGAAAGAAATTAGTCTAACAAGACCACCAACTTGAAAAGTTGAGCTAAAGTACTGAACTACAAAGGTATTTTGTGGGTGCATCGCAGTGGAGAGCATTAGCAGCTTTTTAAAATTAAACGAAAGGATTCGTATGTTTATACCTAGAAATATGGAAATGAAAGATCATAATTTGGTTTCTAATTTTATAAAAAACAACAATTTTGGTGTGTTAACTTCATCTGACTTAACTGCAACACACATTCCATTTGTATTGAAACCAGATGAAGGCAGCAAAGGCACTTTATATGGTCACCTTGCTAAAGCAAACAAACACTGGAAGCAGTTTCAAAATCAAAGAGTATTAATCGTATTTAATGGGCCTCACGCGTATATTTCGCCAACTTGGTACGCATATAAACCTGCAGTACCAACATGGAACTATGCAGCCGTTCATTGCTATGGGGTTGTTGAAATAATAGATGGTGACGGCGTTAATGAGGTTATGGACGATACAATATTGGCTCATGAACCTGAGTTACTTTCAAACTCAGATTTAATGCCTGTTGAATATCAGACGAAGTTGAAAGCTGCGATAGTTGCTTTCAAGGTTGTAATTGACGATTACCAAGGTGTCGAGAAACTGGGACAACAAAGGAAAGTCGAAGATCAACATGGGGTTCATCTCGCACTGAAAGAGAGTAAATATTCTGGTGATAAGGAATTAGCAGAATATATGGAAAAGCGGAAACTCGGTATAGGTAGTTAACAATTGTATCAACAAGGTTTACTGAACTCGGCATTCTCAGTCTGTTGAGTGTTTCTCGTTTAAGGCCTCAGGAATATATGAAGATAATTTATGACTTTTCTCATGAACAAATAACTCAAGTTCATGGTTTGTACAAACAAGCATGGTGGGCTAAGGATAGAACACTCGAAGAGACAAGAGCTTGTGTTCATGGCTCACAAGTTTGTATCGGTGTTTTAGATGAGACTGACCAACTGGTTGGTTTCGTTCGTGTTCTAAGTGACTTGGTATTTAAAGCCATAATCTTTGATGTCATTGTTTGCTCTACACATCGTGGTACTGGTTTGGGTAAAGAGCTAATGCAATTAGTGAAAACACATGACAAGCTCAAGAAGGTAAAACATTTCGAGCTGTATTGTCTCCCCAGTATGGAGGATTATTACAATTCATTTGGCTTCAGCACCGAAGTCGGTGGAGTCAGACTAATGCGGCGATCGGGTGCCTAACGGTACAGCGTTATGAAAGATATGTGTTGCTAGCAGCCAAGCAAAGTCAGCGCATTGCTAAGCAATGCTTGCACAGAGTCCATGAGTGATATGAATCTATTTTTATGAATGTAAGGGCATAGATTTTCCAGCGACTAGTGTAACATTTCAATATCACGCATCTAGGTTTCAATTTTTAGTGTGGATTCATAAGTGTTAGGCGTTATGTATTTGGGGAAATAATGGACATATTCGTAAAAAATGGAATTTTGGCATTAGCTAACGTTGTTGAATGTGACAGAACTGGGTGGATTCAAGGACATGTGGGAGTATCTCTACTTGCAGGTTCTGCATTGTTAAAAAGTGGAGTGTTACCTAAAGCATCTTATGACAGTTTGAAATCTAGACTGCAAAAGCAAATTGAAAAGTATGAACATCTACTTAAGCCACTAGAATCAAGTCAATTGACATCAGATTATACCGCTATTCTAAATGCTATAGAGCTGAATACGCGTCAATTAAGTCGATCTGGTCACGGTGTTATATATGGAGCTCTGTTTCTTAAAGCAATATCAAACAATGATATCAATGTAAGTGAAATAACCGTATCAAATATCGCCAAGCTTATCGTGAATTGCACCGAAGATAATTGGGGTCGTTATTTTGGCTTAGTAGATTACCGTCAATATAAGCATTCTAACTTGACCGAGAAAGACATTCGTACTTTATGTTCACTTGCGGTTACACGAAGTTCTAGCAATGTATATCTTGATACGAGTGACTATTTTTTCGCAGGAGAAAAAATTCATGGCATTACACATGCGCATGCTGTGTTCATATTGAATGAACTTGGTTATACCGACTTAGCTAGCAAGGCAGCATCGCAACTTTTAATCCAGCTTGATTTAAACGATTTAAAGCCTGATTCAGGGCTAAAGTTGGCCCAACCAAAGCGCTTTGAACTATCAGATCCGACGCTGTGGGGTGTTGGTTTCAACGATGAGCATCAAATAAAACTTGCGCAAAGTTACTCAGAATTATCCACCGAGCTAAATATTCAGCTTTCAGATATAGATGATTTATGGGGTGCAGTTAACAGTTAACTAAATTAGCACCAAACGATATGAGTACGTGTCTGCATTTGGGGTTGAGTCTGCGTTCAAATTTTAGGTTACGAACAATCCTAAACGGGATCATGGTGTTTTGATATACGGATTAAGTTATAGAGCTGGCTATCACGCTATGATGGCTACTTTTTCGACAGGCTTGAAAAGCCTTTGATGCTGGCATTGAAAGAGTGTCGATAAATCAATGCTATAAATGGTTGTGGCATGGTACCTGCGAGCAAAATTTTGTAACATGCGCATTCAATGCGAAAAAGATTTGTTGAGTATTAAATTGAACATTAGAGAAGTATCAGTACACGATGCAGCAGGCATATCCAATCTGCTTAATCCAATTATCGAGGAAGGTCGTTATACCATCTTAGATAAGACATTTACACCAGATGAAGAGCGCGAGTTTATTCGAGATTTTCCTGAAAGAGGTGTCTTTAATGTAGCATTGCTGGAGGACGGCTCAACAGTAGTTGGTTTCCAAAATGTAGAGCCTTTTGCTACATATACAAAGGCTTTCGATCATGTTGGTATCATTGGTACGTTTGTCGATGGTCAACATCGAGGGCAAGGTATTGCAAAGCACCTGTTTAGTGCAACATTTGAATTAGCAAAACTTAAAGGGTACAAAAAATTGTTTGCATATGTTCGAGGTGATAATGAAAGGGCGTTATCGGTGTATCTGAAACAAGGTTTTGACGTTGTCGGTACCGCAAAAAATCATGCTCAAATCAATGGCGAGTTTATTGATGAAGTACTAATAGAAAAGTGGTTGTAGCATAGCGGAATACTTAGGTTTCATAGGGCAATAATAATGAGAAAATTGGTTGGTTCATGCCTTTGCCAGAAGGTGCAAATAGAAGTCCCTGATGATTTTGAATATATGGGAAATTGTCATTGTTCAGAGTGCCGCAAGTTTACAGGTTCTGATTACTCTTCTGTAGGCGGTTTAAGTTCAGAGAAGTTTACGCTTAAAGCCGGCGAAGCGTTTGTGTCGGTATACGCTAAAAGTGAAGAGACGGAACTAGCATTTTGCAGTAGTTGTGGCTCAAGTTTGTTTTCAAGAAAGCTGAAAACAGGTAAACATAATATCCGTTTGGGTATTTTAGATGACGTACCAACACATAAGCCGAGTTTTCATATTTATACTGAATCGAAAGCCCCATGGAATGAGATTACAGACGGCTTAAAACAATTTGAAAAAGGGCCGGTTAAATCGTAATTAAGGAAAATGCCATATAAGAAAGAGTAATGTTAAGTACTTGGCTATTTTTCCATCTGATAACGTTTAATGCTCACGCACTTATAAATGCACAATCATATTTATGAGTGCGCATAACAAAGTCCTTATGACATCAGCCGCCGAAGAGGTAAATTTGAAAAATCTAATTGTATTTACCGGTGGGCCGGGAGCAGGTAAAACATCGGTTATCGACCATTTGAAAGTGCTTGGCTACAAATGTGCCCCAGAAACCGGTCGCAAAGTTATTCAAAAGCAAGTTGAATTGCAAGGCTCCGCTTTACCGTGGCGGGATAAAGTGGCATTTCGTGATGAAATGGTACGAGAAGAACTCGCAAATTACGAAAAATTCAACGTTTGCCAAGACACTGTTTTCTTTGATAGAAGCGTAATTGATTCATACGGTTACAGCTTACTTGAGCAACTACCAATATCAGAACACTTGCTAAAAAGCTGCGGTGAACTTGAGTATTGTAAAAAGGTATTCATATTTCCACCTTGGGAAACCATTTTCACTAATGATCTGGAGCGTAAGCAGAGCTTTAACGAGGCTGTTGCGACTTATAACGAAATGGAAAAAGCGTATAAAAAGTTTGGCTTTGAGTTAGTGGAGGTCCCGAAGTCTTCTATTAGTAAAAGGGTCAACTTCATCTTGGCTTCTGTGAAAAGCTGGTAACACACATCAACCTCCAGTTTGTTATAGGCTTTGTGCTTTAGTCGTGGCTCATTAATAGAACCCGTCAGTTCAAGCAGATCCACTAAATCGCCATTGACCTAATTTTTGTTAGGCGTGTATTGTGTCTTCTATATCGAGAGGCCATCAGAACTTTAGCAGAATGGAAGCCAAATGAGTAAATCTGTAGTTGATAAAGCAATTGAAAACATTCGATTAAAGTCTCAAAGTGCTTCCGAAGTGATGGAATACCCAATAACCATCAACTTTCACCCTGACCGACTTACATCAGATAATGTGCCGTTACTCTCTGCAATTGCTCATGATGGTGAATTAAAATCTCAATTTGAAACAGGTACAAGTAATGGAGGCTTGACCGCTTACAAAGGGGGTGACCGTTGGTTATGGGAGAAAAGAGTTTTTGATGGGGCCTATGACGATGCTCCCGTAAGCCTGAGGCCTAAGTATGGTGCGCTCAACTTTCGCGATTACGAAACTGGCGCCTCACCACGTTTTGGCTCTGCGTACTTTCAACTAAAGCCCCATATGCTTGAGCGTACAACATTTTGTTATCCAGATAGTTTTTTCGAACCAGAAGATTTTGCTGTATCTGAGAGAATAAGCTCATTAATTAATAAGGCCACTTTGGCACAAACAGACTTACTAGATGACTATATAGAAGCCCACATTCACGGCGTTATCTCACTAAGCACTGACGTAGAGTTTTTGGTTCTGGACCCAATATACAAATCTAATGTAGTCGAGGCGCAGGCCAATCAATTAGGTATTTCTGTTCGCTGGCATGCTGGTTACGAGTTGAGTGTCGAAGAAATGAGTTGTTACCCTGAATATAGAGGAGAGCAATTTATTGAGTTGGCTAACGATATTGCTGTAAATGGAGTTATTAATGCGAAGGTATTAGGATCAGCTGTAACTGAGCAGGGGTACGATGAGCAAGACATAAAGAAAATTTGGCACTACTTAGCTAGGTTTGGTTTTTTATCAGCACAAGAATAAGAAAGGTGTAAACGCTAAAGATATTTTTTATTATCCGAATAAGCCAAGTTAGATAAAACGCTCTAACTTGGAAACGCCCCCTTTATTATTCAGATGCTATATCTGGTTACTTTTCCACCTTTATACTTTCCTAGATACCGCCTTTTCACCACACCACCACCTTTACTTTCGTAAACAATGTAAATTGAATGCCAATGCAAACAATTATCAATTATGTTATCCGGCATAAATTTAGGCTGGTAGTTATCTTCAATCATGGTGTTAAAAAGTAAAGCGGTTCAGTTATGGGCTCGTCGTCTGCATATCTATATTTCGATGGCACTGTTGCTTGTTGTGCTGTTCTTTTCGGTAACCGGTATAACGCTTAATCGCCCTGAATTGTTTGTTAAAAGCCAGCCAACAGTTGAATCAATTACCCTAGAGGTGCCTGAGAAACTGCTCAATTCAGGCCGTTCGGCATATGTTCCCGATGAACTGCAATTATTGCAGTTTTTAAAACAGCAGGCAGATATCTCGGGTACGCCATCCTCGATGGAAGTGTTTACCGAGGTAGAGGATGGAGAGTTGTTTGAAGGTGAAGTTTCGCTGAACTATAAGGGCCCTGGTTTTAATGCCACGGTGTTTATTGATCTTACTACCCGTGAAGCCGAGATAGAAAAATCGTACTACGGAATTGTTGCTGTGCTGAACGATTTGCACAAAGGTCGCAATAGCGGGGAAGTGTGGAAGTGGTTTATAGATATTACGGCATTGCTAATGGTGTTCTTCGTTCTA
This sequence comes from Photobacterium makurazakiensis, assembly GCF_050336715.1. NCBI lineage: Bacteria > Pseudomonadati > Pseudomonadota > Gammaproteobacteria > Vibrionales > Vibrionaceae > Photobacterium > Photobacterium makurazakiensis. Next base: position 8,647 of record NZ_JAKJSJ010000001.1, on the reverse strand, counting down.
ACGGGAGTTTGTCTGCTAATTCCTAAGAGAAAAACCTTTTCGACCTCAATCAAATGGACCGCATTTGGCTCGGCTGTCACCTTACTGATTTTCTTTTTTGCTGTGCCTTAATGCCAGCTGTGTTTAACAAGGACTAACCATGAACTCACGTTTGATGAGAACGGCGTCTAAATCGCTGCTGGGTATGGCACTCGCTGTACCTTTAACTTTTAGTGTTAACGCTAAGCCATTACTTGAATCTGCTTCAATGGATGTGGAATTTGTACTGCCCAAAATCGACACAGGCATGTACGCCCGTCCATATGTTGCTGTATGGATTGAAGATGCCAATCGTAAACCTGTTCGTACGGTACAGCTTTGGGTGGGCAAGGATGAATGGCTAAAAGATTTACGCAGCTGGTGGCGCAAAGTGGGTCGTTACGACCGCGAGTTAGTTGATGCCGTAACATCAGCTACACGTCCTGCGGGTGAATATCGTTTTGTTTGGGATGGCCTAAATGATGATGGTGAGCGTGTCGAGCAAGGTGAATATACCTTCTATGTTGAGGTGGTACGTGAACATGGCGGCCGTAATTACATACGTGAAAAATTAACGCTGGGCGAAGAGGCGTTTACACGTGAACTTGCACCAACTGAAGAAACTGGTCATATCCTTCTGAGTTATTCAACTCAAGGTTAAATCGCATACACGCATAAATTTTGATATTAGAGAATGAATAATGATTGATAACAAAAAGTTGAAAGCCGTTTCAATGGCATGTGCCCTAGTGGCAGGTTTGGCCGTTACCGCAACTGCAAATGCCCACCCTCGTTGGATATTACCATCGCACTTTACAGTATCTAAAGAGGGCGGCGATTGGTTGACTTTTGACGTGACGGCGTCACACGGTACGTTTGTGTTTGATAAACCCGCAGGTGCAGAAACCGGTGAAATCATCATGCCAGATGGCCGTGTAGAACGACCAACTTACGTCACTCGTGGTAAGCGTCGATCAGTATTTGACTTTCATTTCGAAGAAGAAGGTACACACAAAGTTCGCGTTAACAACGTGCCGTCTTACTACACCCAGTATAAAGCGGGTCGCCGTGACACAGTGAAATGGGTTAAAGGCCATAAGGCTGAGCGTAATGACGTGTTACCTAAAAAAGCACGTGATGTGGTGACTCAAGTGAGTTACACCCGTGCCGAAAGTTACGTCACTGTTGGAATGCCAACAACAGAAGCTTTCAAATTGGAAGGCAAATATTTGGAAATGGTCCCCGTTACACACCCAGCAGATATTGTTGAAGGTGAAGAAGTGCAATTTCAGTTCTTCTTTAATGGTGAACCACAACAGGGTGTAACGGCTGAAATTACCCGTGATGGCACTATGTACCGTAACCACCAAGAGCAAATTGATGTGGTAAGTGATGACAACGGTGTAGTGACATTCATACCCGCAGAAGCAGGCCGCTGGCTGATGAAAGCAAATTATAAAGGCGATCTTGATAACAACCCACTAGCAGATCGCGCTAGCGCAAACGTGCACCTTACGTTTGAAGCTGTACTTCAGTAATCCTTTTTTAAGTAGCCTGTTTTTGCAGGCTATTCATTTTTTGTTTTGAGGTCATGATGAAAAAACGTTCACAATTAGCGCTGATTTTAGTGCTAGCGGCGCAATCTTCTGCGGTACATGCCCATTTTCCACTCATGAGCTGCTGGTTAGAATCTGACAAGGTGATTTGTAAAGCAGGCTATAGCGATGGGAGCGACGCCGTTAAATACGATGTCGATATGTTTGATTACGATGACAATTTAGTGAGTCGTGCAACCACAGACAAGCGTTCAATCGCTGAATTTGATATGCCAGATACTGACTTCTATCTTGTGTTTGATGCAGGGCACGAGAACCCAGTTGAAGTAGATGTTGTTGAGATTGAAGAAAAATGATCACGCAATCTGTTCATTCGGATGATGGCGGTAGAGAAGGGAAGTGGGTTGCATTATCGATAGCCATTATATTGATTATTGCAGCATTTACTTTGCCAATGCACCAAGCGTCATCAAAAGGTCAAATACTCGCGCCTTATCAAGTTTCGATTAGTGATTTAGCTACTCCTGAACTTGCTATGGTTGCCGATTTACGGCTCGCTCATGAAGAAATTCGCAATATACATCAAGACAATCGTGATTTTGAACCGTCAATACCGAGTGATGAATTATGGCCAGAACTAGTCGAACTTGAAGAAATTTGGTTAGCGCCCTTTGTTAAAGATAAAAGTTGGGAATACAAAGGTAAGCATCAGTGGTTACACATTGCTCCAGCGTATTATCAAGGGGTTAAGCAGGTGGCTCAAGGCTCTGCATCAGTCATTTTGCATACCGGAAATAATGATCCTGAAATCTGGTTTGCCCTGTTTGATTCTGCGCAACCTTTAACCAGAAATTTAGAGCAGCCATACGTACTGCTATCACCAGAAAAATTAATTGAAGCAGGTTGGATACAAGTTGTTTTTGCCTCCGCTTCAGATTCTCATGTCCATTAAATACCGACGCCATCCATGGTGTCGAGGTTATGTGTTATGAAACAGCTCAAGAATAAAATAATCAAAAAAACAATGTTACTGCTGGCTCTGCCGGTACTTTTTATTGCTCAGGTACCATTTGTACAGGCAGCAGAAAAATTGACTATCGGTATTACACTTCAGCCTTACTACAGCTATGTAAAAGCAGTAGTCGGTGACAAGGCAGATATCCTTCCGCTGGTTGATGCGGGATTTAATCCACACAATTATCTACCTCAACCAAATGATCTTCGCCGTTTGAAAGCGATGGATGTGATTGTCGTTAACGGTATTGGCCATGATGACTTTGCATTAAAAGTGATTGCAGCGGCCAACCGTGAAGATCTCATTGTGATTGAAGCCAATAAAGATGTGCCATTGTTACCAGCAATGGGTCAGTCGGTAGGAGATGGAGCCGTTAATCCACATACTTTCGTTGGCCTTTCGACAACGATTCAGAAGGTTTACACCATCGCTTCTGAGCTTTCAAAAATTGATCCGGATAACGCCCGTTATTACCGCAAGAATGCCCGTAAATACGCCACAAACTTTCGTAAGCTGAAACATGAAGCGATGACGACGTTAGGTAACCTTGATACTAGCGGCATGGTCGTTGCGACCACCCATAATGCCTATGGGTACCTGTTACAAGAATTTGGTGTCGATGTAGCTGCTGTTATTGAACCAGCCCATGGTGTTGAACCTAGTGCGAGCCAGTTACAAGAAACTATCGAGAAAATACGAGACTCAGGCATTGATGTGCTGTTTTATGAGCTGAACATGCCAAATCGCTATGTTGATACGATTGAGAAAGCAACTGGTGTACAGCTTTATCGCTTCTCTCATATGACTCATGGGCCGTATGAAGATAATAAAGTTGAGGTCGAGATGAAAGCGAACCTCGATACGTTGATCCAATCTATGAAATTTGCAGCAGAAAATAAAGTGAGCTAATTGTGGGCCCGAGTATTTTATTAGATAACATTGGCCTGCAATATGGTGACAATACCATTCTGCAAGGGATCAGCCATGAATTTACAGCAGGTAAGTGCCATGTTGTGATGGGACCCAATGGTGGCGGGAAAACGTCTTTATTGCGTTCTATTCTTGGCCTGTCTCCGTTTAGTGGAAATATAGATATCCAGTGGCCTGAGAAAAAAGGCCAAGTTGGTTATGTGCCTCAAAAGGCGACTTTTGAATCAAGCCTTCCTCTAACAGTGATGGACTTTATCTTATTGAACCAGAGTCGCACCCCGCTATTTTGGTCGCGTTGGCGGAATATATCTAAGCAGCAAGCTTTTGCCCTTGAGCAATTAGATCGCGTTGGTATGGCTGCGCGTGCTGACCGTCGGATGGGGCAGCTATCTGGCGGTGAGCAACAGCGCGTGCTATTTGCACAAGCTCTTTTAGATAACCCGAGTTTACTTGTGCTTGACGAGCCTACAACAGGCATGGATGAACAAGGGGTAAGATATCTTGAAGCACTCATCAAAGAACTGGTTAATGAGGGCAGAACCCTGCTAGCTGTACATCATGATGTCACTGCCGTGCGACGTCTCGATGCGACAGTGCATGTTGTGAACCGACAGCTAATTGATAGCGGAAGTGTGCAAGATGTACTGACACCAGAAAAAATAGAGCGCTTATTTAACCACTACAGTGCAACACCCGAACCCATTAAACGAAATGTAGGTAAAGCAGCATGATGGACTTTCTTCGCCAATTGGCACTGCAAGGTGTCGAAGCTGGGTGGCTGAGTGACAGTTTCTCTTATGCCTTTGTCGTAAATGCATTGGTTGCGGCTTTGTTGGTCGGCCCTTTATTAGGTGGCCTAGGCACATTAGTGATTGCTAAGCGGTTAGCTTTTTTCTCTGAAGCAGTAGGACATGCAGCGCTAACTGGTATTGCGTTGGGTGTGTTGTTAGGTGAACCGCCTGATAACCCAATTATCGGCTTGTTTAGCTTCTGTATGATCTTTGCTTTGTTACTGCATTTTGTACGAAACCGAACCAATGTACCTTACGATACCTTGGTAGGGGTTTTTCTTGCCTTAGCGTTAGCAGTTGGTGCGGCTTTGTTGATGTACGTGGCACGTAAAATCAACATTCACATGCTCGAAAATGTCTTATTTGGCTCTATTTTAACCGTAACAGATCAAGATTTAATGATACTGGCGATAAGTTGTTTGCTCATTACCATTGTGCTTATCCCTACATTTAATCGTATCTTGCTAACTTGTATTAGCCCAGACATAGCCCGAGTCCGTGGATATTCGACGAATTTTTATGATTACTTGTTTGTCATGATGATCACGCTTGTCACTATTGCCTCTGTCAAAATTATTGGCGCAGTGTTGGTTGGGGCACTACTGCTTATACCGGGTGCAACAGCTCGCTTGCTAACGAAGAACATGGGCGACTTCGTACTGCTGTCTGCACTCTTAGCAACAGTAAGCTGTTTAGTTGGCACTATTTTACCGATGGAGCTTGAACTACCGATTCCATCGGGCGCTGCAATTATCATTGTTTCAGCGGTATTTTTCTTGATGGCGACATGTTTTCGCATTGTGCGTAAAGGGTAGGTGATGAACTCTATGGAAATGAAATTTAAAAAAGCATTTTGCTTACAGAAGATGGCTGTCGCATGCCTAGTCGCAGGTGCAACATTGTCGTCACTAACGGTGCAGGCTAAAGATATATTAACGGCAGCACCCGTTACCTATATGTTAGCTTCCGAGTTAACGCAGGGGACAGGGTTAGAAACAAGTTACCTACCGCCAAAACGTTATGGTTTACAGCGATTACCAAACTGGTTTTCAAGTAAAGGTGCGAAGGCAACTGAAAAAGAAGCACTTAGCGCGAAAGCGGCGGTAACATTAGGTGCTGTTTGGCCACAAGAGCCATTATTTGTGCATGCTCGCCAAGGTAATATACAAATTGTTGAAATCGATGCCACGCAGTCTATTTCGCCACGTGCACAAGGGGTTGCGGCAATTCAGCTTGAAGATGGCTCGACCTCTCCGTATGTTTGGCTAAACCCAACGAACTTAACGCGTATGGCTGCAATTGTAAGTGCCGATCTACAGCGTATTTGGCCTGAACATGCTCATGCTATAGCGACGAATCAGCAAGCGCTGATGCTTGATGTACGACAGTTGATTAATGCCCAGCAAGCTGCACTGTTTGATGCTGAGGTAGACTCGGTCGTTCTGCTATCGAAAGAGCTGGAAGACTTTGCCGTCGGTAATCAACTTTTCGTTGTGGAAAGGCTTACTCAGCCAGAGCTTGATTGGACAGAAGAAGATAAGTTGGCACTTATTGAACTGCTAAAAAGTGATGACACTATTTGGCTGCTGACGTCGAAACGAGTCAGTAAATCATTAAAAGCGTTAGTACCAAACCCAGAGAAGATCTTAGTAATTGACAGTATTGATCGCTGGGGAAGCCAAGGCATTCAATCAGAAAAACCACTAGCTCGTTGGAATATAAGAGTTTAACTTGATTGAATAGTAGACATATTAGCACACAGTTTCAGCATTAAACTGTGTGCTAATAAATAATACCTATGAATCTATCCGTTTTGGAGTACTATGCTGCAACTGTGATTATTGTAGCTAGCCATGACTATTGATATTAAAAACGTAACTGAACCCGAAGTAACCTGCTCTAACTGTCAGGCTTGTTGCTGCCGTCTAGAAGTGATGATCATTACTGATACTGGTGTGCCAGAAGAACATATAAAGCTGGACGAGTGGGGTGGTGAAACGATGTTACGATTAGATGACGGTTGGTGCTCAGCGTTAGATCGGGATACGTTCATGTGTACTATTTATGAAAATCGACCTTGGATCTGTCGTGAGTTCGAAATGGGTTCGTATGAATGCGTCAATGAACGAATTGAAGGTAAGATTGATCCCGCTCGTTAACTTGTTTTATTGAATGCCCACTATTTATTATGGGCGTTCAAAGATAAAATGATAATTCCCTTGATGCTAATTTATTTATTATTTATATGCTGAACCTTATTCGCCTTCCTTCTTCTAATCGTAAACCCAATACTTGATAAACCTAGCCATAAGAATGCAAGTGCTGAAGGCTCAGGAACATAAGCGGTATGCTCAATATCGCTAATTATAATGTTGTCAAAATACGCATCTTCAGCATTAGAACCCGCACCGTTCCAATCTTGAAATTTAACTCTTAATGTATTTGATGTTATTTCAAAACTGTGCGTATGCCACTGATTATCATCAATTAACTCCCTTGGCCAATGTACATTATGATGAATTTGAGTACCAATCCACCCTATCGGTGAAAAGTGAACATATCCGCCACAGCTACTTCCCCCACAAGTCCCTAAATAATCAAAAGATACAAAAAACTTTCCAGTTCCACTCGTGAATATATCGGTATCTAAATCATTACCGCCAGCGGTTCGTGTAAAATTAATTGCGTTATCCCCTTGAAGGGGATCAGTCACAACTTGGCCACTCGAATTGCCAGTCCATCCACTGCTACCTCCTGTTACTAATCCACCTTCAAAATCTTCATTTAAAAAGACAGTCGCCTGTACCGTTGAAATTGACGTAATAGCTAGCATAAATAAAAGTTGTTTAAACATATTGAGCCTTCCATAATTGGCATTAATGTAATGTGTGTGCCCTGAAAGATAGGCAACATGTAGGCCAATATTGACACCTCTGGCATTTGTTTTATAAAACAAACGTTTACTATTAATTGCTTATACGGATAAGCATCTAAATACAAAAGTGATATTGAACATACTCGTAATATGGGAATTACAATTTGCAAAATAAAAGTACTTTGCGATGACGTAGTGGTCAGCATCAAATTAAACGTTACTTACTCGGTGCCTTGCTATGGCGTATAGAGGGAGGGCTAGGATAAAGTGAGAACTTCTTCGACCATTACTGTTATCAGTGATTACTAAAGTGTTGGTGTTGGAATTTTTCTTGCTAGACGGTCTATACCGCCTTCAGCTGTGAAAAACATCTCGAGCTCAAGCATTACACCAGGATTTATCTTGTAATTAAATTCATCCTGAAAGTCGAGCTCTGGTGTAACGGTTAGGTATAACCAGTCTTTATATAACCGATGCTTCCAACCTATAGATACCCATGAGTTAGTGATTGAATAATTAGGGCGAGAGTCAGCGCTGATGCCGATGCTGTATTGGAGTAAGTTACTTTCATTCACTCGGTCAAAAATTTCAGCTTGTTGAACAAACTCCCAATTATCATCTTCATCAAGGAATTGGGCGTTTGAACTTAGTTTTAATATTGTGTCGGGGTCTTCAACGGTGGAAAAGTAGAAGTTAAAAGATGTTATCGCCCCTGGGCCTTTATTGTGAAAATAAAAGACCTCTTGCTTGATTCTTGTTGTCCAGTTACGGCTGATTTTATCCACCCTATGTACATTAGCACGAGTGAACGGGTCGAGAGGGAGTTTGATTTTTAGCCCAACATCGAAGTCAGCATTCCAATTTCCCCATTGTCTATCTTGTAATCGAAATCCCCCAACAGCCCCAGATAGGCTGCTGTCACTGCTGTTGCTGATCCCTCTTTGTTTATCTTCCAGTCGATCGAAATCGTCTGGGTCAGTTTCAAATATTACTTTCCAGCGCTTTTCTGTGTGCGGCAGGTCTATTTTTAATTTGATACTGGCATCGATGTCTGAATATTCACGATGACTATAGCGAGGCTTGAATTTTATTTTTAAGTAGCTACGGTTTTGCATTGGCTTTTCATCTTCAGTCTTGCCAATGAAGTGATCAAAGGATGAACCATAACTATGGATACTATCTGAAATTGAATCTTGAGCTTCATCTATCCACGCTTGAAATTCATTATCATCTTTTGCGTATATAAACGTGTTAACATTTTTATCATCACGGTAGATTGAAAAGGATGTTTGCTTGTAAGAGCTAATTTCATCAAAGACGGCAGCTTGTGAATTGTAAGTAAATAATACTAAAAATAGTAGAGTAACGTATGCTGATTCCCTTTTGAGCAAGGGAAATTGGTTAAGCGGGAACGATAAAAATGCCATTATTCCCCCATACGTACAAAGACTTAGTCTTATAA